>NZ_CM174475.1:360000-362500 GCF_057838755.1 Stenotrophomonas sp. KH_052 | reverse complement strand
TGCAAAAAAAGGAAAACCCCGCTGCGTGAGCAGCGGGGTTTTGGGTATAAACCCTGGCGATGACCTACTCTCGCATGGCTTAGGCCACACTACCATCGGCGCAGCTACGTTTCACTTCCGAGTTCGGGATGGGATCGGGTGGTTCCATAGCGCTAATTTCACCAGGGAGGCTTTTGGAGAGTCGCACTCGTCCCAGGGGGACAAGGCGCCAGTCTCGCATAGTTCTTGTGACGTAGCGTGCACTTGGATGCTCTTACGACGCTGTCGTAAAGCCAAGGCAACTTGAGGTTATATGGTCAAGCCACACGGATCATTAGTATCAGTTAGCTCAATACATTGCTGTACTTACACACCTGACCTATCAACCACATAGTCTATATGGTTCCTTCAGGGGGCTTGTGCCCCGGGAGATCTCATCTTGAGGCGCGCTTCCCGCTTAGATGCTTTCAGCGGTTATCGCTTCCGAACATAGCTACCCGGCAATGCCACTGGCGTGACAACCGGAACACCAGAGGTTCGTCCACTCCGGTCCTCTCGTACTAGGAGCAGCCCCTCTCAAATCTCCAACGCCCATGGCAGATAGGGACCGAACTGTCTCACGACGTTCTGAACCCAGCTCGCGTACCACTTTAAATGGCGAACAGCCATACCCTTGGGACCGACTACAGCCCCAGGATGTGATGAGCCGACATCGAGGTGCCAAACACCGCCGTCGATATGAACTCTTGGGCGGTATCAGCCTGTTATCCCCGGAGTACCTTTTATCCGTTGAGCGATGGCCCTTCCATACAGAACCACCGGATCACTAAGTCCTAGTTTCCTACCTGCTTGATCCGTCGATCTTGCAGTCAAGCACGCTTATGCCTTTGCACACAGTGCGCGATGTCCGACCGCGCTGAGCGTACCTTCGAGCTCCTCCGTTACTCTTTAGGAGGAGACCGCCCCAGTCAAACTACCCACCATACACGGTCCCCGACCCAGATAATGGGCCCAGGTTAGAACGTCAAGCACGACAGGGTGGTATTTCAAGGATGGCTCCACTGCAGCTAGCGCCACAGTTTCATAGCCTCCCACCTATCCTACACAGACGAACTCAACGTTCAGTGTAAAGCTATAGTAAAGGTTCACGGGGTCTTTCCGTCTTGCCACGGGAACGCTGCATCTTCACAGCGATTTCAATTTCACTGAGTCTCGGGTGGAGACAGCGCCGCTGTCGTTACGCCATTCGTGCAGGTCGGAACTTACCCGACAAGGAATTTCGCTACCTTAGGACCGTTATAGTTACGGCCGCCGTTTACTGGGGCTTCGATCAAGAGCTTCGCCTTGCGGCTGACCCCATCAATTAACCTTCCAGCACCGGGCAGGCGTCACACCCTATACGTCCACTTTCGTGTTTGCAGAGTGCTGTGTTTTTGATAAACAGTCGCAGCGGCCTGGTTACTGCGACCCTCTTCAGCTATAGCTCGCACGAGCCACCAAAAAGGGTGCACCTTCTCCCGAAGTTACGGTGCCATGTTGCCTAGTTCCTTCACCCGAGTTCTCTCAAGCGCCTGAGAATTCTCATCCTACCCACCTGTGTCGGTTTACGGTACGGTCTGCGTAAGCTGAAGCTTAGGAGCTTTTCCTGGAAGCGTGGTATCAGTGACTTCGTCATAAAGACTCGTCTCGGTGCTCGGTCTTAAAGGATCCCGGATTTGCCAAAGATCCAAACCTACCGCCTTTCCCCAGGACAACCAACGCCTGGTACACCTAACCTTCTCCGTCCCTCCATCGCACTTACGCGAGGTGCAGGAATATTAACCTGCTTTCCATCGACTACGACTTTCGTCCTCGCCTTAGGGGCCGACTCACCCTGCGCCGATTAACGTTGCGCAAGGAAACCTTGGGCTTTCGGCGTGCGGGTTTTTCACCCGCATTATCGTTACTCATGTCAGCATTCGCACTTCCGATACCTCCAGCAGACTTCTCAATCCACCTTCAACGGCTTACGGAACGCTCCTCTACCGCGCATAACAAAGTTATGCACCCCAAGCTTCGGTTTTGTGCTTAGCCCCGTTAAATCTTCCCCGCAGACCGACTCGACCAGTGAGCTATTACGCTTTCTTTAAAGGGTGGCTGCTTCTAAGCCAACCTCCTGGCTGTCTGTGCCTTTCCACATGGTTTTCCACTTAGCACAAAATTTGGGACCTTAGCTGTGGGTCTGGGTTGTTTCCCTTTTCACGACGGACGTTAGCACCCGCCGTGTGTCTCCCATACAGTCCGTCTCGGTATTCGGAGTTTGCAATGGTTTGGTAAGTCGCGATGACCCCCTAGCCATAACAGTGCTCTACCCCCGAGAGGATACATATGAGGCGCTACCTAAATAGCTTTCGAGGAGAACCAGCTATCTCCGGGTTCGATTAGCTTTTCACTCCTAATCACAGCTCATCCCCGTCTTTTGCAACAGACGTGGGTTCGGGCCTCCAGTACCTGTTACGGCACCTTCACCCTGGCCATGACT
>NZ_CM174475.1:0-355000 GCF_057838755.1 Stenotrophomonas sp. KH_052 | reverse complement strand
CTGAGCGACCTGTTCGACAAGGCCGGCATCCCGGCTACTACCCTGCACCGGGTGCTGGACCATCCGGGTGCGCGCGAGGCGCTGACCAAGCTGCGCCCGGGTGCCGAGATCGCCTTCGACATGCCGCTGTCCGGTGACCTGCGCAGCATCCGCTTCGACCGCGATGCCGACAACCGGGTGGAACTGAGCCTGTCCGGCGACGACATCAAGGAAAAGGTGACCAAACGCGAGACCTCCACGCGCACCGTGGTCACCAGCGGCGAGATCACCAGCTCGCTGTACGCCGCGGCCCGCCGCGCCGGGCTGTCTCCGTCGGCGATCGCGACGATGACCGACGACATCTTCAAGTACGACATCGACTTCTCGAAGGACCTGCAGCCGGGCGACCGCTTCAGCGTGGTGATGGATGAAACCTGGCGCGAAGGCGAGAAGGTGGACACCAGCAAGATCCTGGCGGCGACCTTCACCACCGGCGGCAAGACCTATTCCGGCTTCCGCTTCGACCGCAACGGCAAGGCCGAGTACTACGACATCAACGGCCGTTCGCTGAAGAAGAGCTTCATCCGCATGCCGATCCCGTTCGCGCGGCTGAGCTCCACCTTCGGTGCGCGCAAGCACCCGGTGCTGGGCAAGATGCGCATGCACAAGGGCGTGGACTACGCCGCGCGCACCGGTACTCCGATCATGGCCGCCGGCGATGCCCGTGTGCAGTTCGCCGGCGTGCAGCGTGGTTACGGCAACGTGGTGATCCTCGACCACGGCCGCGGCCACACCACCCTGTACGGCCACATGTCGCGCTTTGCGAGCATCCGCACCGGCCAGCGCGTGGCGCAGGGCACGGTGATCGGCTATGTCGGCTCGACCGGCCTGGCGACCGGCCCGCACCTGCACTACGAATTCCGCGTCAACGGCGAGCATCGCAACCCGCTGACCGTGACCATGCCGCCGCCGGAGCCGCTGAAGGGTGCCGAGCTGGTCGCCTTCCGTGCGCAGACCGCGCCGGCGATGGCCCGCATCCAGGGCATGGAGAAGCTGATCTACGCCGACGCCAGCCCGGCGCCGACCAGCCGCGACGAGGCCGCGCCTGAAGTGGCCAGTGCCAAGGACAAGCCGGGCAACGGCCGCAAGCGCGGCTGAGCCCTGCGTTGACGAAGGAGGACGCGGCAGCCCAAGCTTGCCGCGTCCTTTTTTTATGCCTGCCATGAACACGACTGCCGACAGCGACGCCCCCCTGTACCTTGGCCTGATGTCGGGCACCAGCGCCGACGGCATCGATGCCGCACTGGTGCAGTTCCCCGCCAGTGGTGGCTGCCGCTTCGTGCATGGGCTGACCGCCCGCTGGGAGCCGGTGCTGCGCGCGCGGCTGGTGGCGCTGGGCGAAGGCGGGCCGCTGGATTCGTTGGAAGAGCTCGGCGAACTGGACGCGCGGATTGCGATCCGTTTTGCCGAGGCGGCCAACCAGCTGCTGGCCGAGGCTGGCGTGGACCGCAGCCAGGTGCGCGCGATCGGCTCGCATGGGCAGACCGTGCGCCACCGGCCACTGGCCGACCCGGCGTTCACCGTGCAGCTGGGCGACGGCAACCGCATCGCCGAGCTGACCGGGATCACCACGGTGTGTGATTTCCGCCGCCGCGACGTGGCAGCCGGAGGCCATGGTGCGCCGCTGATGCCGGCATTCCATCTGGGCATGCTGGGCACTGCCGATGAAGACCGCGCCGTGCTGAACCTGGGCGGCATCGCCAACCTGACCCTGATCCCGCGCGAGGGCGCGGTACGTGGCTTCGATACCGGCCCGGCCAACGCGCTGATGGATGCCTGGTGCCAGCGCCACACCGGCCGCACCTTCGACGCCGATGGCGCGTATGCGGCCAGTGGCGCGGTGGACGAGGGCCTGCTGGCGGGTTGGCGCTCGGATCCGTGGTTCGCGCTGCCGCCGCCGAAGAGCACCGGCCGCGAGCAGTTCCACCTGGCCTGGGCCGAGGCGCACATGGGCGAAGGCCAGTACGCCGCCGCCGATGTGCAGGCCACCCTGCTGGAGCTGACCGTGGCGACGGTGGTCGATGCACTGCTGGCGCAGCAGCCACAGACACGGCGACTGCTGGTATGTGGCGGCGGCGTGCGCAATACCCAGCTGATGCGGCGACTTGCGGCGCGGCTGCCGGGGGTGCAGGTGGAGTCCAGTGCGGTGCACGGGTTGGACCCGGAGTACGTGGAGGCGATGGGCTTTGCGTGGCTGGCACAGCGGACGATGGACGGGCTGGCCGGCAACCTGCCGAGCGTGACCGGGGCGAAGGGCCCGCGGATCCTGGGCGCGATCCACCTGGCCTGAGCGGGGCTACATCCGCCGGGCATGGCCCGGCGCTACCCCGTCGGCAGCATCCCGGTAGCGACGGACCATGCCCGGCGGGCAGGTATCGCCGCGACCAGGTGTCAGGTCAGTCGAAGCCCTGCCCTGCGGGCAGGGCCTGCAGGGCGGCGATGGCATCGGAGAGCGCATCCACTTCGGGATCACCGAAGCCGGAACGGACTTCCAGTTCACTGCTGAACAAGCCCTGCTCCAGCAAGGCCTCGCAGGTCTGTTCGTGGGTCCAGCCGCGAGCGACCGCGACCCGTCGGATGCGTTCCAGCAACAGCGGGTCCAGGTCCCGCAGCACAACGTCGGCCATGCTCACTTCCCCGTTCGCAAGGCACCGCCCCCTCGGCGCGTCGGGGGCGATGATCCCGCAGACCGGGCGGTCAGGCAATCAGGCGACCGGTGGCGGCCCGCGGTCGGCGATGCGCGGCCACAGCCAGACCAGCAGCAGCAGGGTCGGCACCACCGTTACCGAGCTGAGGATGAAGAACGTGCTGTAGGACGTGGCCTCGACAATGTAGCCGGACACGCCGCCGACGAACTTGCCCGGCAGGTTGGCCAGCGAGACCAGCAGCGCGTACTGGGTGGCAGTGAAATTGCGGTCGGTCAGCGACGACATGAAGGCCACCAGCACGGTGCCGGCAAAGCCCTGGAACAGATTGTCGGCACTGAGCGCGGCATAGAACGCCCACAGCTTGCCTGGATTGTGCGCCATCAGCAGGAAGGCCAGGTTGGACAAGGCCACCCCCAGCGCCGCCACCAGCAACATGCGACGGAAGCCGAACGCCGCCACCGCGATGCCACCCAGGAAGGCGCCGGCAATGCCCATCCACACGCCGAACAGCTTGGAAACCGTGGCGATGTCCGCCTTGTCGAATCCGGAGTCGAGGTAGAACGGCCCCGCCATCACACCAATGACCTGGTCGGGGAACTTGAAGAAGCCGACAAAGGCCAGCAACGCAAACGCCAACGCCACGCCGTTGCGGGTGAAGAAGCTGCTGATCGGCTGGACGAAAGCCTCGGCAACGTCGATGCGACGCTGCACGGCCGTGGCCGGACGCTCTGGTTCGGCACACAGCAGGGTGGTGATGATCGGCAGCAGCATCAGCGCCGCCATGGCCAGATAGGCGATGATCCAGCCTTCGAACTGGGCCAGGTACAACGCGCCTGCCCCTGCCAGGATCAGGCCGATTCGATAGCCCAGCGTGTAGGTGGCCGCAAGCGCCGCCTGGGCCGCCTGTGGCGCGATCTCGATGCGGTAGGCATCAACTGCCGAGTCCTGGGTGGCACCAGCAAATGACGCCACCAGCACCCACATCACCAGCGGCCAGACCCCCTGCTCGGGCCGTACGAAGGCCAGCGCGACCAGACCGACCAGCACCATCACCTGCGATACCAGCAACCATGAGCGGCGGCGGCCAAGCCCGCCCAGCAACGGGAAGGCGTAGCGGTCCAGCAGCGGCGCCCACAGGAACTTGAGCAGGTAGAAGAAACTGGCCAGGCTGATCAGGCCAATGCTGCCCAGATCCAGGCCAACGTCACGCAGGCGCGTGGACAGGGTCTGCGAGGCGATCAGCAGGAACGGCAGGCCACTGCCGAAGCCCAGCATGGCCATGGTCAGCGCCGACGGTGTGCCGAAGGCGCGCTTGATTCCTGCCCAACCCTTGTAGCTGACCGGCTTGGCAGCCTCGGTCACAGGTCGTAGTCCACGATGAACGGCGCGTGGTCGGAGAAGCGCTCATCGCGATAGATCGAGCAGCTGCGCAGGCGGTCACGCAGGCCCGGGGTGATGAACTGGTAGTCGATGCGCCAACCGACATTGTTGGCACGGGCGGCGCCACGGTTGCTCCACCAGGTGTAATCCTCGCCGGTGGGATTGAGCAGGCGGTAGGCGTCGGCCCAGCCGCGGCCGGTGGCGACATCGGTGGCCTGGCCATGGTCGGCGCACAGCGCGTTGAGCCAGTCACGCTCTTCCGGCAGGCAGCCGGAGTTCTTCTGGTTGGACTTCCAGTTCTTGATGTCCAGCGCCGAACGCACGATGTTCCAGTCGCCGCACAGCACGTAGTCGCGGCCGCTGCGCGCCCACTCTTCGAGGATCGGCCGCAGCCATTCCATCACTTCGAACTTGAAGCCCTGGCGCAGGTCGCCCGAGCTGCCGGACGGGATATAGAAGGAGACCACGCTGAGATTGCCGTAGCGCGCCTCGATGTAGCGGCCTTCGTCGTCGAACGGGGCCCAGCCCAGCGAGGTGATGACCTGGTCCGGCTCGCGCTTGCTGTAGATCGCCACGCCGCTGTAGCCCTTCTTGGTGATCGCGTCGCGGTAGAAGCAGTGGTGGCCGTCCGGGCGGAACATCGGGTCGGTCAGCTGGTCTTCCTGGGCCTTGGTCTCCTGGATGCAAAGGACGTCGGCGTCCTGGGCACGGAACCAGTCGAGGAAGCCCTTGGTCGCGGCGGAACGGATGCCATTGGCGTTGAAACTGATGATGCGCATGCGGGGGACCTGCGGCGGGAAACCGGGCAAGCATACCGGTTGCCTGCCGGGCTGCGCAGTCCGCCAGGCACCGCCCGGGCACCCTTCACAAGGTGCTGGACGAGCGCGAAACGCCCAGCTGGATTAGGATTTGTGCTCCAAATGAAGATGAATCGAGTTTTGATGAGCGACCACCGTCACCGTTTCCTGCAGCTGGCCCTGACCGCCGATGCCCTCCGCTTCGGCCAGTTCACCCTCAAGTCCGGCCGGCTGAGCCCCTATTTCTTCAACGCCGGTCGCTTCGACTCCGGCTCCCTGCTGTCGCAGCTGGGCGCGTGCTATTCCGACGCCATCGACGCCACTGGGATCAAGTACGACGTGGTGTTCGGCCCGGCCTACAAGGGCATTCCGCTGGCCACCGCGATGGCCTGCGAGCTGGCCCAGCGTGGCCGCGACCTGCCGCTGTCGTTCAACCGCAAGGAAGCCAAGGCCCATGGCGAAGGCGGCCAGCTGATCGGCGCCGACATGAATGGCAAGCGCGTGCTGATCGTCGATGACGTGATCACCGCTGGCACTGCGATCCGCGAAGCGCTGGGCATCATCCGCGACGCCGGTGGCATCCCGGCCGGCATCGTGGTCGCGCTGGACCGCCAGGAGATCGCCTCGGACACCGACCATCGCTCCGCCGCACAGGCGGTGGCCGAAGAGGCCGGCATTCCGGTGATCGCCGTGGCGACGCTGGCCGACCTGCTTGATTTCGCCTCCGGCAACCCGGAACTTGTCGGTTACCGGCAGCCGCTGGAGGCCTACCGGGCCCAGTACGGCGTCCGTTCGATCCGCTGACCGACCCAGGGGAAAGGTCATGTCCCGAGTTCCTGCTGTTCTCTTCGCCGGCCTGCTGCTGGCCCTGCCGTTCACCGTGCCGGCGCAGTCGCGCGACAGCGGCAAGGCGGAAAAGAAGCTGTACTGCTGGAACGAGGGCAAGGATCGGATCTGCAGTGATTCGCTGCCGGCCGATGCGGTCAACCATGCCCGCGAGGAGTTCAACGCGAAGAGTGGCCTGCGCAACGCGCAGGTCCAGCGCGCGTTGACCGACGAAGAGCGCGCCGCCGCCAGCACCGTGGCGCAGCAGCAACAGCTGGACCTGATGGCCTCGCAGACCCGCCAGCGTACCGAGCAGGCGATGCTGTCCACCTATGGCAGCGAGGACGACCTGCGCCGGGTGTTCACCGAGCGCCAGGAAGTGCTGGACAACAACCTGAAGACCGCCGAGTACAACGTCACCAGCCTGCGCGAGTCGCTGGTGGCGCTTCTGTCGGCCGCCGGTGACCGTGAGCTGGCCGGCGGCAAGGTGGCCGACAAGCAGGCCGAGGCGATCCGCCAACGGCATGTGCAGTTGCAGGCGCAGCAGCGCCTGCAGGCAGGATTCCTGCAGCAGCAGCAGGCATTGAAAGCCGAGATCGACAGCAGCCTGCAGCGCTATCGCGAGCTGAAGGGGCTGGTGCCGGCAGATCAGGCCCTCTGATTCCCGGTAGAGCCGAGCCCACGCTCGGCTCCGCGTGACCTCGGGAAAGAGCAGCCGAGCATGGGCTCGGCTTTACAGCAGGTGGGGCTGGTTACGGATTGGCCCACGGAATTTATGCACTCTTTACGCGTCGGCCCGGTCCGGCGCGTAGTGCGTTTATGGGGGGCAGGACGACGATGACGGCCTGAGGTGGAGGGGTTCCACCAGGACGCTAATGCAATGTCCCCCTGGCTGTCGTTGTTGTGTGGCGTCGTGGTGCTGGTCGCCGCCGCCTATCTTCTTTATGTCGTGCTGCGGCCCGAGTCGTTCTGAGCGGAGACTGCCATGACTGAGATTATTGTCATTCTTGCCGCCAGCCTGCTGCTGGCCTGGCCGTTGGGTCTGTATCTGGCGCGCGTGATGCATGGCGCGCCGATGAAGGTCGACGTGTTGTTCCACTGGATCGAGAAACCGCTGTACAGGGTGTTCGGCGTCGACCCGTCGCGCTCGATGTCCTGGCGCGGCTACGTGCTGGCCTTCGTGCTGAGCAACGTGGTGGTGGCGGTGCTGACCCAGGCGGTGTTCATGACCCAGGCCTGGCTGCCGCTGAATCCGGACCAGATCCCGAACATGCGCTGGGACACCGCGCTGCACACGATGATCTCGTTCCTGACCAACACCAACCAGCAGCACTATTCGGGCCAGGCGCAGCTGTCCTACCTCTCGCAGATGACCGGCATCACCGGCCTGCAGGTGGTGACGCCGATGATGGGCCTGGCGCTGGCGGTGGCCACACTGCGTGCGTTGTTCGCGCGTTCGCCGCAGGCCGCAGCGGCCAGCGGTGCCGGTGATGACCGCCAGGTGGCGGTGGGCAACTACTACGTGGACGTGGTGCGCCTGTGCGTGCGCTTCCTGTTGCCGCTGTGCCTGGTGTGGACGTTGCTGCTGACCAGCCAGGGCGTGCCGTCGACGATGGCCGGTGGCCCGCAGGCCACGCCGATCGACGCCAGTGCCGGCATGGCCGAACAGAAACTGCCGCTGGGCCCGGTGGCGGCGATGGTCGCAGCCAAGCAGCTCGGTGCCAACGGCGGTGGCTGGTACGGCCCGAACAGCAGCTTCCCGCTGGAGAACCCGACGCCGGTTTCGAATGCGTTGGAAATCCTTGGCATCCTGCTGGTGCCGATGTCAGTGATCTTCATGATCGGCGCATTCACCGGCCGACGCCGCTTCGGCGTCCTGGTGTTCAGCTGCATGCTCGGCATGTCGCTGCTGTCCACCGGCGCCATGGTGTGGAGCGAGGGCCACAGCCCCAGCGCCGCCACGCCGCTGCTGATGGAAGGCAAGGAGGTACGCTTCGGCGCCGATGGCACCGCGCTGTGGGCGGCGGTGACCACCCAGGTCTCCAACGGTTCGGTGAACGGCATGCACGACTCGCTGAGCCCGCTGAGTGGCGGCCTGGCGATGGTCAACATGCTGGTCAGCGCGATCTGGGGCGGTATCGGCTGCGGCCTGCAGCAGTTCATCGTGTACCTGCTGCTGGGCGTGTTCCTGGCCGGGTTGATGACCGGGCGTACGCCGGAACTGTTCGGCCGCAAGCTGGAGACGCCACAGGTACGCCTGCTGGCCCTGCTGGTGCTGCTGCAGCCGATCACCCTGCTGGTGTTCACCGCAATCACCCTGGCCGTGCCCGGCCTGGCCGGCACCTCCAACCCCGGTTTCCATGGCATCAGCCAGGTCTTCTACGAGTATGTCTCGGCCTACGCCAACAACGGCTCGGGCTTCGAAGGACTGGGCGACGCCACGCCGTGGTGGAACCTGAGCTGCTCGCTGGTGCTGCTGCTGGGCCGCTTCCCGCTGCTGATCATTCCGCTGGTGGTGGCCGCACAGCTGGCCGCCAAGCGCCAGGCGCCGGAGTCTGCCGGCAGCCTGCAGATCGAAACCCCGACCTTCGCCCTGACCCTGGTCTCGGTGATCGTCATCCTGACCGTGCTGCAGTTCATGCCGGCGCTGGTACTCGGCCCGATCGCCGACCACCTGAGCCTGGGACTGCACTAAGGACACCCTGATGAGTACCCAAGCAAGTTCAACCCGTAGTACCCATGCGCCGCGCCCTGCCCTGCTCGATGGCGCCGGCCTGCGCCGTGCGCTGGTCGAAGCGGTTCTCAAGCTGTCGCCGATGCATCTGGTGCGCAGCCCGGTGATGGCGGTGGTGATGGCCGGCACGATCGTCGCCGCGATCGTCACCCTGACCGGCAACGCGCCACTCGGCTTCGGCCTGGCAGTGACCGCGATCCTGCTGGTGACCGTGCTGTTCGGCAACTTCGCCGAAGCCGTGGCCGAAGCACGTGGCCGTGGCCAGGCCGCGTCGCTGCGGCGTGCCCGCCAGGACCTGGTGGCACGCCGGCTGGCCACGCCGCAGCCGGGTGCCGCCGAAACCCAGGTGCCGGCCGCCGAACTGCGCCCGGGCGACCACGTGATCGTCAGCGCCGGTGAGCTGGTGCCGGCCGATGGCGAGATCGTGCAGGGCCTGGCCACCATCAACGAAGCCGCGGTGACCGGCGAATCGGCGCCGGTGCTGCGCGAGGCCGGTACCGACCGCTCCGGCGTGATCGGCGGCACCAAGGTGCTGTCCGACCAGATCATCGTGCGGGTGACCGCCGAACCGGGCCACAGCTTCCTGGACCGGATGATCGCGCTGGTGGAAGGCGCCAACCGCCAGAAGACCCCGAACGAGATCGCGCTGACCCTGCTGCTGGCGGCGATGACGCTGACCTTCCTGGTGGTGGTGGCAACGCTGCCGGCCATTGGTGCCTCCGTGGGCGTCAAGGTCGACCCGCTGTTGCTGATCGCGTTGCTGGTGTGCCTGATCCCGACCACCATCGGCGGCCTGCTGCCGGCCATCGGCATCGCTGGCATGAACCGTGCGCTGGCCGCCAACGTGCTGGCCAAGTCGGGCAAGGCGGTGGAAGTGGCCGGCGACGTCGACGTGCTGCTGCTGGACAAGACCGGCACCATCACCTACGGCGACCGCCAGGCCAGCCATTTCCATCCGCTGGCCGGCATCGACGCCAGCCAGCTGCGCGAAGCAGCACTGCTCTCTTCGCTGGCCGACCCGACCCCGGAAGGCAAGTCGATCGTGCGCCTGGCGCGCGAACAGGGCTGCGCCACCGCCGAGCCGGACCATGCCGACTACCTGGCCTTCAGTGCACAGACCCGCATGTCCGGCGTGGACCTGGAACATGGGCGGCAGATCCGCAAGGGCGCCGCCGATGCGATCCGTGCCCACGTGCAGGCGCTGGGCGGCAGCGTGCCGGCTGAACTTGCCGGACGCGTGGAGCAGGTGGCGCGTAACGGTGCCACCCCGCTGGTGGTGGCCGAAGGTCGCCACGTGCTGGGCGTGATCGAGCTGTCGGACGTGGTCAAGCACGGCATGCGCGAGAAGTTCGCGCAGCTGCGGGCGATGGGCATCCGCACGGTGATGATCACCGGCGACAATCCGCTGACCGCCGCCGCCATCGCCGCCGAAGCCGGCGTCGACGACTACATCGCCGAGGCTCGCCCGGAGGACAAGCTGGCACGCATCCGCCAGGAACAGGCCGGTGGCCGCCTGGTGGCGATGGTCGGCGATGGCACCAACGACGCACCGGCGCTCGCCCAGGCCGACATCGGCCTGGCAATGAACTCCGGCACGCAGGCGGCAAAGGAAGCCGGCAACATGGTCGACCTCGATTCGGATCCGGCCAAGCTGCTGGCAGTGGTGGAAGTGGGCAAGCAACAGCTGATCACCCGCGGTGCGCTGACCACCTTCTCGCTGGCCAACGACGTCTCCAAGTACTTCGCGATCCTGCCGGCGCTGTTCGCCGCCGCCGTGCCGACCATGGCCGCATTGAACGTGATGCAGCTGTCGAGCCCGCGCAATGCGGTGCTGGCGGCGTTGATCTTCAACGCCCTGGTGATTCCCGCCCTGATCCCGCTCGCCCTGCGTGGCGTGCGCTTCCGCCCGGCCACTGCAACCGCGCTGCTGCGCCGGAACATGCTGGTGTACGGCCTCGGCGGCGTGCTGCTGCCGTTCGCAGCGATCAAGGCGATCGACCTTCTTCTTGTCCTGGTATTCGGCGCATGAACCGTACTGCTTCCACTTCATCCTCCCTTCCGCGCGAACAGAAGGCCGAGGCCCGCGTGGCCAGCCTGCAGGATGGCGCCAGCTGGCGCCCGGCGATCGGCCTGGGCCTGGCCACACTGCTGCTGGCTGGCGCGGTCTACGCCGGTATCGCAACCGGTTTTGCCGGCCTGGCGTACCCGACCCAGGCCGAAGGCAGCCTGCTGCGCGATGGCAACGGCCAGGTTCGCGGCTCGGCGTGGCTGTCGCAGCCTTTCACGGGTGACGGCTATTTCCAGGCGCGTCCGTCGGCGGCCAACTATGACCCGATGGCCGCCGCCGGTTCCAACATGGCCCGCAGCAATCCGGCATTGGCCGAGCGCGTTGCCGCCAGCACTGCCGCGGTCGCCGCGCGCGAAGGCGTCGCCCCGGCGCAGGTGCCGGCGGACCTGGTCACCCAGTCTGCCGGTGGCCTGGACCCGCAGCTGTCGCCGGCGGCAGCACAGCTGCAGGTGGCGCGCGTGGCGCGTGCCCGTGGCCTGCCGGTGGAGCGCGTGCAGGCCCTGGTGCAGGCGCATACCGAGGGACGCCAGTGGGGCCTGTTCGGCCAGCCGCGGGTGAACGTGGTGACGCTGAACTTCGCGCTGGACCACGCGGCCAAGGCGCCGTGATGCCGGCCTGCACCGGCTGCGCGCACAATGGCGGCCATGACAGCGGCACCCATGACTGATGCGCGTACCCGCCAGGCCGATGCCCTGGTCGAAGGCCTGCAACGCGAAGCCGGCGGCAAGCTGACCGTGTTCCTCGGTGCGGCGCCGGGCGTGGGCAAGACCTACACGATGCTGACCCGCGCGCAGGAACAGCTGCGCCGCGGTGTCGACCTGGTTGTGGGCCTGGTGGAAACCCATGGCCGTGCCGATACCCAGGCACTGCTGGAAGGCCTGCCGCAGTTGCCGCTGAAGGAAGTGGCCTACCACGGCCACTCGCTGCAGGAGATGGATCTGGATGCCGTGCTCGCACGGCATCCGGCGCTGGTGCTGGTGGACGAACTGGCCCACCGCAATGCGCCGGGCAGCCGCCACGAGCGGCGCTGGCAGGATGTGATGGAGCTGCTGGACGCCGGCATCGACGTCTGGACCACGGTCAACATCCAGCATCTGGAAAGCCTCAACGATGTGGTGATGCGGATCACCGGCGTGCGCGTGGGCGAGACCGTGCCGGACGGCGTGCTCGACCGCCTGCACGACATCGTGCTGGTCGACCTGCCGCCGCGCGAACTGATCGCGCGCCTGCAGCAGGGCAAGGTCTATGTGCCCGAACAGGCTGCGCAGGCGCTGCAGGCATTCTTCTCGCCAGCCAACCTGACCGCGCTGCGCGAACTGGCAATGCAGGAAGCGGCCGACCGCGTCGACAGCAGCCTGCGTGAGGCACGCGCTGCACGCGGCGAGAGCAACCTGCCGCTGCGTCGCGGCGTGCTGGTGGCCATTGATGGCGGCGGCCAGAGCGAATACCTGGTGCGGGTGGCGCGACGCATCGCCGAACGCCGCGACGCGCCGTGGACGGTGGTGACCGTGCAGGGCCGGCGCCAGGACGAGGCGACCCGGCGCGAGATCGATGCCGCGTTCGCGCTGGCACGACGACTGGGCGGCGACGCCGAGCTGCTGCATGGTTCGAGCATTGCCGATGCCCTGCTCGACCATGCCGCACACAACGGCGTATCGACCCTGGTCCTGGGCCGCACCCGTGAACGGCCGCTGGCGCGGATGTTCAACCGCACCCTGACCCAGCAGCTGATCCAGCGCGGCGCGCATTACGAGATCACCATCATCAGCACGCCGCAGGCGCGCGCGCGTTCCCGCCGCGAGGGCCTGCTGCCACCGGTGCGCGGTATCAGCCATGAGCCAGCGCAGGCGCTGATCGCCACCGCACTGGCCTGCGCAGTGGCGTGGCTGGCCGAGCGCTGGGTCGGCATGGCCGACCTGTCGATGGTGTTCATCGTGGCGGTGGTGGTGGTGGCCGCGCATACGCGCGCCAGCGTGGCGGTGATGGCGGCGATCCTGTGTTTCCTCGCCTACAACTTCCTGTTCATCGCGCCGCGCTTCACCTTCGCCATTGGTGCGCGCCAGGGCGTGATCACCGTGTTCCTGTTCCTGGCCGCCGCCTTGGTGGCCGGACGGCTGGCCTCGCGCCTGCGCATGCAGGTGATCGCGCTGCGTGCAGCCAACCGCCATGCGCGTGCGCGCCAGCAGCTGGGCCGTCAGCTCGCCAGTGCGGCCGGCAATGGCGAGGTCGCGCAGGCCGGCAGGCTGGCGCTGGAGCAGGCGATGGACGTTCCGGCATGGCTGCGCATTGGAACAGACACCGCGGCCGGTGGTCGCAGCCAGCCGGGGGACACCGATCTGGCCGCCGCCGACTGGGCGCTGCGCCATGGCCAGCCCAGCGGCCGCTTCACCGATACCCTGGCCGGTGCGCAGTGGTGGTTCCTGCCACTGCTGGATGGCGAGGACCGCGCCATTGGCGTGGCCGGCCTGTACCTGCCCGGCGCGCAGGCGCGCCTGCTGCCGGAGCAACGGCAGCTGGCCGAGGCAATGGTCGATGACATCGCCCAGGCCGCGCTTCGCACACGGCTGGTGGCCGAACTGGAACAGGCGCACGTCAGCAACGAGACCGAGCGGTTGCGCTCGGCCCTGCTCTCTTCGGTGTCGCACGACCTGCGCTCGCCACTGGCGGCGATGATCGGTTCGGCCGACAGCCTGGCCAGCTACGGCGCGGCAATGGACACGACCGATCGCCGTGCCCTGCTCGATACCATCCTGGTCGAAGGCGAACGCCTGGACCGCTATATCCAGAACCTGCTGGACATGACCCGGCTTGGCCACGAAGGGTTGAAGATCAACCGCGACTGGATCGGCGTGGACGAACTGATCGGCTCGGCAGCGCGACGCCTGCAGCGCTATCAGCCGAAGGTGCGGCTGGAGCTCGACATTCCTTCCACGCTGGCGCCGATCTGGGTGCATCCGGCGCTGGTCGAACAGGCGGTGTTCAACGTGATGGAGAACGCGGCCAAGTTCTCGCCGCCCGATGCCGCCGTGCAGGTACAGGCGCGCGAGCTGGACGGCCAGCTGCGCATCGACGTGATCGATGCCGGCCCCGGCATTCCCGACGACGAGCGTGCGCGCATCTTCGACATGTTCTACAGCGTCGAACGCGGTGACCGTGGCCGCCATGGCACCGGCCTGGGCCTGACCATCTGCCAGGGCATGATCGGCGCGCATGGCGGCAGCGTGCAGGCGCTGCCCGGACGCGATGGTCGCGGTACCCTGATCCGCATCACCCTGCCCCTGCTCAAGCCAGCCTCCCACGATGAGTCCGACCCCGATTGATGCCAGCGTCCCGGCCGCGCGCGTGCTGGTGATCGATGATGAAACCCAGATCCGCCGGTTCCTGGACATCAGCCTGCGCGCGCAGGGCTACCAGGTACGACAGGCCGCCACCGGCCAGGAAGGCCTGCAGCTGGCCGCCAGCGAGGACATGGATCTGGTGATCCTGGATATCGGCCTGCCGGACATGGAAGGCCACGAGGTACTGGAACAGCTTCGGCAGTGGAGCCAGGTGCCGGTGATCATGCTGACCGTGCGTGCCGGCGAAACCGAGAAGGTGCGCGCGCTGGATACAGGCGCGAACGACTACGTGACCAAGCCGTTCGGCACGCAGGAGCTGATGGCGCGGGTGCGGGCGCTGCTGCGCACGCGCAGCGTGCCCAGTGATGGCACGCCGCCGGTATTCGACGATGGCCACCTGCATGTGGACCTGGTGCGTCGTGAAGTGGCGCTGGATGGCGAGCCGGTGGCGCTTACCCGCAAGGAATACGCGTTGCTCTCACTGCTGCTGCGCAATGCCGGGCGAGTGGTGACCCAGCCGCAGATCCTGCAGGAGATCTGGGGACCGACCCACCAGCACGACACTCATTACCTGCGCATCCTGGTCGGCAAGCTGCGGCACAAGCTGGGCGATTCAGCGCTGGATTCGCGCTACCTGTTCACGGAGCCGGGCGTGGGTTTGCGGTTCAAGGGGTAGTGCCGGCCGCTGGCCGGCAACCTCCTGAATCCCAGAACCATCCTGTGGTTGCCGGCCAGCGGCCGGCACTACCCGATCGATCCAATCCCGATCAATCAGAACCCCAGTGGGGTGTCGCCCAGCACCGGTTGCAGCTGGCTGCGGAACAGCGCCTGGATGCGTTCCAGTGCCGCCTCGTCGTTGCCTTCGAAACGCAGCACCAGCACCGGCGTGGTGTTGGAGGCGCGCACCAGGCCCCAGCCATCGGGGAAGTCCACGCGCAGGCCATCGATGGTCGACAACCGACCGCCCACATACGGGTTGTCCGGCGACTGCGCCGCCGCCACCAGCATCGCCACCAGCGCGTGCGGCGTACCGTCGGCCACCGGCACCTTCAGTTCCGGCGTGGCCACCATCTCCGGCAGCTCTGCCAGTACCTCGTCCGGAGTCTCCTCGCGCTGGGCCAGGATCTCCAGCAGGCGCGCAGCCGCATACAGGCCATCGTCGAAACCGAACCAGCGCTCCTTGAAGAAGAAGTGGCCGCTCATCTCGCCAGCCAGCTCAGCATCGGTCTCGCGCATCTTCGCCTTCATCAGCGAATGCCCGGTCTTCCACATCAGCGGGCTGCCACCATTGCGCAGCACGTGGTCGGACAGCTTGCCGGTGCACTTCACGTCGTAGATCACCATCGCGCCCGGATTGCGCATCAGCACGTCGGCGGCGAACAGCATCAGCAGGCGGTCGGCATAGATGATCTTTCCTTCGCCGGTGACCACGCCCAGGCGGTCACCGTCGCCATCGAAGGCGACGCCGAGATCGGCACCGAAGCGCTTCACCGTCTGCACCAGGTCTTCCAGGTTGGCCGGCTCGCTGGGGTCGGGATGATGGTTGGGGAAGGTACCGTCGACATCGCAGTACAGCGGGATGACTTCCGCACCGATCGCTTCCAGCAGCTGCGGCGCGAGCGCGCCGGCCACGCCGTTGCCGGCATCGGCCACGACCTTCAACGGGCGGTCCAGCTGCACGTCGTCGGCGATGCGCTGGATGTAGTCGGCACTGACATCGCGCTGCTGGTAATCGCCCGGCTCGGCGGCCTGTACCAGGCGGCCTTCGACGATGCGCTGGTACAGATCGGTGATGGCATCACCGGACAACGTCTCGCCGCCGATGACCACCTTGAAACCGTTGTACTCGGGCGGGTTATGGCTGCCGGTGACCGCCACGCAGGTGCCGGTACGCAGATGGAAGGCGGCGTAGTACACGACCGGGGTCGGTGCCAGGCCGATGTCGATCACCGCGCAACCGGCGCGCCTCAGGCCCTCGGCCAACCCTGCGGCCAGTTCCGGGCCGGACAGGCGGCCGTCGCGGCCGATCACCACCTCGCGCAGGCCCTGCTCCAGGGCCACGGTGCCGATGGCCTGGCCGATCAGCGCCGCCGTTTTCGGCGTCAGTTCACTGCCAACCACGCCGCGGATGTCGTAGGCGCGGAAGATACCGGCCGCCAGTTCCTCGGCCGGAACCGGTGGCGGGGGCGGCGGTGCACTTTCAGTTGTGCTGGCCTCGGCCACCGGCGGCGGCGCCATCTGCAGGCTCTCGCTCAGGGTCGGGCCATGATCGGCTTCCGCCACGGTCGCCCGACGCGGCAGCGGCAGCGACTTCGGCAGGCGGCCGCGCCCCACCGCCAGCAGCACGGCGATGAACGCCAGCAGCAGCGCAACGATGGCGCTGGCCAGCGAACCCAGGCCCAGCGGACCAGGTTCGACATTGGGTACCGCGGCCACCAGCCGCAACGGCGTCCCCGGAATCGGCCGGGCCAATGCTTCGGCGCTTTCGGCCAGGCCGGCATCGCCCTGGGCGACGAGGTCATGCGCGCCCTGGCGCAGGCCAAGGAAACCGGCCGATGGCGCACTCACCTGGTCCAGCGGCGAGGTCAGCCGCAGCAATGGCTGGCGCACGTAGAGCACCGCCGGGCCGAGACTGCCCAGTTGAACCGGCGCTGCCAGGCCCAGGCGATTGCCACCGCCATCGCGGACCACGCGCAGGCTGGGCTTGCCTTCGGCCAATGCCGCTTCCAGCAGCGCCAGCCGGGCATAGCCGAAGGTGGCCGGGTCGGCGTAGGCGCTGGCCAGATCGGCGCTCAGCACTTCCGCCTGTTCCACGCCGGTCCAGCTCTCGCGCACGGCCAGTGCCGCTGCCGCGGCATCGCCGGCCTGCAGCGCCTGCTGCACGCGCTCGTTCTTCAGCTGCTGCTGCAGCTGCTTCAGCTGGCCGGCTGCAGCGTCCTGCAGGCCCTGCACGGCCTGGTCACGCGCTTCTTCCAGCGCCTGCCCATTGGCTTCCTGCCGCCATTGCTGCACCGCGCTCCATCCGAACCAGCCGGCCAGCAGGATCAGCAGCACCCCCAGTAGTGGTGCACTGCGACCCAACGACCGTCCCCGCTGTCCTTCCCCGATGCCGCTCATCGATGTCCCCCGTCAACGCACCCCGGTATGGCCGAATCCACCCGTTCCCCGCACGCTGTCGGTGAAAGTATCCACCACCTGCAGGTTGACGCGGGCAATCGGCACGACCACCAGCTGCGCGATTCGATCGCCCGGCTCGATGGTGAAGGCCTCACGGCCACGGTTCCAGACGCTGATCAGCAGCGGGCCCTGGTAATCGGCGTCGATCAGGCCGGTACCGTTGCCCAGCACGATGCCATGGCGGTGGCCCAGCCCCGAACGCGGCAGGATCACCGCGCACAGGTGCGGATCGGCGATGTGGATGGCCAGGCCGCTGGGCACCAGCGCGGTGTCGCCCGGCTGCAGGGTCAGCGCGGTATCCAGCGCCGCGCGCAGGTCCATGCCGGCGCTGGCTTCGGTGGCGTAGGCCGGCAGCGGCCAGCTGTCGCCGAAGCGCGGATCGAGCAGCTTGACCTGCAGCGGTTGGGAAGTGGATGCCTGGGTCATGCCTGAAGTCTCCGCGCGATCAGCGCCAGCAGTTGTTCGGCCAGCTCGCGCTTGGAGGTGGCCGGGAATACCTGTTCACCGTCCTGCCAGAAGGCAGTGGCGGCATTGTTGTCGCTCTCGAAACCGCCGCCGCTGATGCCGACCTGATTGGCGATCACCAGGTCCAGGCGCTTGTCGACCAGCTTGCCCCGTGCATATTTCTCCACGTCGTGGGTCTCGGCGGCAAAGCCGACCACCAGCTTCAGCGACTGCGTCTGTGCGGCCACCTCGGCAAGGATGTCCGGCGTGCGCACCAGCTCGATCACCAGTGACTGGCTGTCGGCGGTCTTCTTCAGCTTCTGCGGCGCGACCTGGCGCGGCGTGTAGTCGGAAACGGCCGCCGCACCGATGTAGATGTCGGCCGGCAGCGACTTCAGCACGGCATCGCGCATCTGCGCGGCCGAGCGCACGTCGATGCGCTGCACGCCCTGCGGCGTCGGCAGCTGCACCGGGCCACTGACCAGTACCACCTGGGCGCCGAGTGCGGCCGCCGCAGCGGCCAGGGCAAAGCCCATCTTGCCGCTGCTGCGGTTGCCGACGTAACGCACCGGGTCAATGTCTTCATAGGTGGGGCCGGCGCTGATCAGCAGGCGCAGGCCCTGCAGCGCGCGGGTTTCCGGCGCGGCAGCCGGTGCCTCGGCACTGCCGTTGGCGGCCAGCGCGGCGACGATGTCACCCGGTTCGGCCAGACGGCCAGGACCGGATTCGCCTTCGGCCAGCGGACCGTCAACCGGGCCGATTACCTGCGCGCCACGTTGGCGCAGCAGGGCGATATTGGCCTGGGTGGCCGGGTGCAGCCACATGCGATGGTTCATCGCCGGGCAGATCGTCAGCGGCGCGGTGCTGGCCAGGCACAGGGTGCTGACCAGGTCATCGGCATGGCCCTGGGCCAGCCGCGCCAGCAGATCGGCGGTGCCGGGGGCGACCACGATGCGGTCGGCCCAGCGGGCCAGCTCGATGTGGCCCATGGCCTGTTCGGCGGCACTGTCCCACAGCGTGGTGCGGGTAGGCTGCCCGGACAGGGCCTGGAAACTGAGCGGAGTGACGAACTGCTGGGCACCGGCGGTCATCGCCACCTGCACCTGGGCACCGGCGTCGCGCAGGCGCCGCACCAGCTCCAAAGCCTTGTAGGCCGCGATCCCGCCTCCGACGCACAACAGCAGTTTCTGACCTTCCAGCGCGCGGGCCGGCGCGGGAGAAGCATTGGGGGAGTCAGCCACCTGGAATTCCTGTGCAAACGAGGGCGGTAGCTTACCCGATGGTCGGTAATGTCCCGGTACACGGCATACATAGCGGGCGGCTATCAGCAGATGGAGTCCGCCCGTATTGACCTGGCAGACGCCGGGCATCGGTTTCGGACCTTTCCTATACCGTTACGACCCCGCCCTTTTGCAGAATCAGGCGTTGGCCGCTGTGTGCAGCGGTCCGTTCGATCTCCGAGGAAGCGCGTGCACCCACGCATCATCATCGCCGACGACCATCCTGTGGTCCTGCACGGCATCCGCGTCGTGCTGCAGACCCACCTGATGGAGATCGTCGGCAGCGCCAGTGACGGCGCGGAGCTGCTGCAGCTGCTGGAGCACCATGACTGCGATGCGGTGCTGACCGATCTGTCGATGCCGGGGGACGGCCCGGACGGCCCGGAACTGATCGACGCGCTGCGCGCACGTCATCCGGGGCTGCCGGTGGTGGTGTTGACCGGTGCGCGCCATCCCGGGCTGCTTGACGGCCTGCTGCGCGAAGGCATCAGCGGCCTGGTCGACAAGTGCGCCGATTTCACCGAACTGCCGCAGGCCTTGAGCGCGGCACTGGCCGGCCAGGTGTTCGTTTCCCAGCAGCTGCGCCACCACCTGCAGGCCCGCGACCTGCTGTTCCCGCGCGAACCGGCACCGCTGTCGGCACGCGAGCAGGAGGTGCTGGATCTGCTGGCGGCCGGGCTCAGCGTGAACGCTGTCGCCGAGCGCTGCGGGCGCAGTCCGAAGACCATCAGCCGGCAGAAGGCCGAAGCCAAGCGCAAGCTGGGCCTGCAGAACAACCAGGAACTGTTCGACTACCTGCAGACCCGGCGCGATTGAGGCATTGGGGCTCAGCTGGCTGAAGCGGCGCAACCAGGAGCAGAAAGGACAATGTCTGCCAAAGGCACCTCCGACGATACCCGCCAGGGAACCTGCTCCTCGCCTTCCTTGCGGTGCCCAACGCCAACCAGCACGCGTCCGTCCGGGCTGACCAGAGAGCCTTCCCAACGGGTCTCTTCGGGGAGCTCCACAGGAAGTGCCCGCAGCCAGTCTTCCAGACGACACACGCCGTTGCTGCGCGTCCAGATCAGTGCCTGGTTGGAAAATGGCTCGCTTCCCAGCAGGATTCCGCCCTGCAGATCCATCCACACGATCGACATTGGCTCGTAGCGATCGATCCCTGCGACCTGAAGCGACTGCTCCATGGCGATCTGACCGATCTGGAGGGTGTCATCCGGCATGGGTGCAAGCGAGGCGGGATCGATTTCATCGTTTCGCCACCGGATCCGCATGGGCCTCGCGGGATCGCCTGGTTCAGGCCCGTCGACAAAGAAAATGCCATGGACAACAGCCGGATCCGGGTCGAAATGGGTGGGACGCGTACCGTCGGCTCCTCCTGGTGCCGGAAGAATGCGATAGCCCTCTGCCTCGCTCCACAGGTACGGCTGCTCGCTATCCGGTGAGTGGTAGAGGTACTCCGCCCCCCCGACGACTGTCCCATCAGCGTTCATCGCCAAGCCTCGGTGGGATTGGCTGACCGGGGTAACCGCAACCCGTTCGCCATCAGGCAACCAGCGGAGAACCTGCATCGCGGTCGAGATTCGGGTCTCCACCAGGATGATCTGACCGTCCCTGCTGATTGCCCGAGCGGAACTGTCTTCTGCTTCGTTCCGCGGTGACAGCCAATGGACACCATCCTGACGGGACCATCGGAATGCCTGCGAGAAGCAGCACCCGCGACGGCCAGTCCCCGCCAGTACAGCACCATCGAAGCTTGCCGCCACGACCGCTACTCCGCTGTTGGCCAACGAGGACAGTTCCTCGTAGGTCGCGGCAGCGCCCCCTGCCCCCGCCGGACCAGGCAGCATCGACGTTGAAAGGATCAGGATCAGGGAAAGTCGCTTCATCAGGTCTCCTAAGCACACCATTGAAGTCTAGAAAAGGCGATCAGTGGATACACTGAAATTTGTTGAAAATCTGCCCGGTAGGCATCGACTGACCCCTCTCATCCCGGTTTCCTGATTTCGGTGGTGGGGCCAATCGTCCAAGCTTGGGGCCATGCCCATCCACGACTGGCCCGAACAGGAACGTCCCCGCGAAAAGCTGATGGCACGCGGGCCCACGGCGCTTTCCGATGCCGAACTGCTGGCGCTGTTCCTGGGCTCCGGTTTCGGCGGCCGCGATGCCGTACAGACCGCGCGCGACCTGCTGCAGGCGCACGGCCCGTTGCGGGTGCTGCTGGACCGCCCCGCGCGTGAACTGGCCCGCCTGCCCGGGCTCGGCCCGGCGCGCAGCTGTACGCTGGCTGCCGGGCTGGAACTGGCCCACCGCTACCTGGCTGCCGAGCTGGAACATGGCGAAGCGGTCGGCAACAACCCGGCCGCGGTCGGCCGCTACCTGCAGCACCGCCTGCGCGGCCAGGCCCGGGAGATCTTCATGGCCCTGTTCCTGGACAACCGCCACCGGCTGATCGCCTGCGAGGAGTTGTTCCACGGCACCATCAACGCCGCGCCGGTCTACCCCCGCGAAGTGGTGCGGCGCGCCCTGCTGCACAACGCGGCGGCGGTGATCCTCAGCCACAACCACCCTTCCGGCGACCCGGAACCCTCCAGCGCCGATACCCGCATCACCGACGAACTGCAGCAGGCACTGGCGATGGTGGACGTGCGCCTGCTGGACCACTTCGTGGTCGGTGAGGGCCGCCCCGTTTCGTTTGCTGAACGAGGCCTGCTGTCGCCGCCCCAGCCCCGGCTGTTCGGCTGAGCGCCCGCCCTCCGGGCGCCATCGGTCGCCCCCACAGGCAGGTTCCGGTCAGCGTGGCCGCTGGTATCTGCGCTAAAATGGGCGATTCCGCCGCTCATTCTCACAGCAGGCCTCGTGAAAAATCTCCTCCGCGCCCTGATCAGCCAAGGCATCGAAGCCTTGCGCGCCAATGGCACCCTGCCCGCCGACTCCCTGCCGCCGGACTTCGTGGTCGAGCGCCCGAAGACCCGCGACCATGGCGACTTCGCCACCAACGCCGCGATGCTGCTGGCCAAGGCCGCGCGCAGCAATCCGCGCGCACTGGCACAGGCGCTGGTCGAGGCGCTGCCGCGCAGCGAGGACGTCAGCAAGGTCGAGATCGCTGGCCCCGGCTTCATCAATTTCTACCTGGCACCGGCCGCGTACCAGCGTGAAGCCGCGTCGGTCATCAAGGAAAGTCACGACTACGGCCGCAACCTGTCCGGCAATGGCCGCACGGTGGGCGTGGAGTACGTGTCGGCCAACCCGACCGGCCCGCTGCATGTCGGCCACGGCCGCGCCGCGGCGATCGGCGACTGCGTGGCGCGCGTGCTCGACGCCAACGGCTGGAACGCCAAGCGCGAGTTCTACTACAACGACGCCGGCGTGCAGATCGAGAACCTGTCGCTGTCGGTGCAGGCCCGCGTGAAGGGCATTGCCCCGGACCAGGACGGCTGGCCGGAAGGCGGCTACCGCGGTGAGTACATCGCCGACGTCGCCCGCGCCTACATGGCCGGTGCCAGTGTCGATCTGGAAGGCACCCTGGTGGTCGGTGCCAAGGACGCAGAGGACATGCAGGCGATCCGTCGCTTCGCCGTGGCCTACCTGCGCAACGAGCAGAACCTGGACCTGGCTGCATTCGGCGTCGACTTCGACATCTACTTCCTGGAAAGCTCGCTGTACGCCGATGGCAAGGTCGCCGAAGCGGTCGCCAAGCTGCAGGCCTCGGGCCACACCTACGAGGAAGGCGGCGCGCTGTGGCTGCGCAGCACCGACTTCGGTGACGACAAGGACCGCGTGATGCGCAAGTCCGACGGCACCTTCACCTACTTCGTGCCGGACGTGGCCTACCACCTGTCCAAGTGGCAGCGCGGCTACGAGCGCGCGATCACCGAGCTCGGCGCCGACCACCACGGTTCACTGGCACGCGTGCGCGCCGGCCTGCAGGCGATGGAAGTGGGCATCCCGCAGGGCTGGCCGGAATACGTGCTGCACCAGATGGTCACCGTCATGCGCGGCGGCGAGGAAGTGAAGCTGTCCAAGCGTGCCGGCAGCTACTTCACCCTGCGCGACCTGATCGAAGAAGCCGGCCGCGATGCCACCCGCTGGTTCCTGATCGCGCGCAAGCCGGATTCGCAGCTGACCTTCGACATCGACCTGGCCCGCCAGCAGAGCAACGACAACCCGGTGTTCTACGTGCAGTACGCGCATGCGCGTGTCTGCAGCCTGCTGCGCCAGGCACAGGAGAAGGGCCTGGTGTACGAACAGGGCAACGGCCTGGCCAACCTCGGCCGCCTGTCCGACGACGCCTCGCTGCTGCTGATGAACGAGATCTCGCGGTACCCGGAAGTGGTGGAAGCGGCCGGCGTGGCGCTGGAACCGCACCTGGTGGCGCAGTACCTGCGTGAATTGGCGCACGCGTTCCACACGTGGTATCACGGGACGCCGGTGCTGGTGGATGACAGCGCCGACCGCAACGCCAAGCTGACCCTGGCCTGCGCCGCGCGCCAGGTGCTGGCCAACGGCCTCGAACTCCTGGGCGTCAGCGCCCCGGAAAAAATGTAAGCATCAGGAGACGCAGTACACATGGCAGCACGACGCGGCAAAAACCAGGCACGACGCAACAGCAGCAGCCAGGGCACACCCGGATGGGTGTGGCTGGTCGCTGGCGTGGCGATTGCGGCCGTGGTGTTCCTGGCGGCGCCGAACCTGTTCAAGGGCGAAGGCGATGGCTTCCTGCGCGCCGGTCCGCAGCCGAACCCGAACGCACAGCCAGCCCCGGTCGCTGATGCAGACAGCGATGTCGGCACCCAGCCGGCCGCACAGCCGGCCACGCCGAAGCCGGCCGAAGCGGAAAAGCCGGCCGCTACCCAGTACGACTTCTACACCCTGCTGCCGGGCAAGGAAGTCGAGATGTCCGACGCCGAACTGGCCGCCAGCGCGCGTGCCGAGGACCAGCGCCGGGCCAAGGCCGAAGCGCAGCGCGCGCAGGCGGCACTGGAAGGCAAGCCGGTTCCGCCGGCCACGGCCACGGCCACTGCACCGGCACCGACGGCAACCGCCAGCGTGGCCAGCACTGCACCGGTCACCGCCACCAGCCGTCCGTTGCCGGCGCCGCTGAGTGAGCGTCCGGCGGCGGCAACGCCGGCGGCCAACACCACTGCGGCCTCGAACAACACGGCTGCGGCCACCGCGGCGCCGCGTGCGGAAGCTGCACCGGCTGCGACCAGCACGGCGGCCACTGCCGCACCCGCTGCTGCCGACAACGCCCGCTACATCCTGCAGGCAGGCGCTTTCGGTGCCTCCGGCGATGCCGAGGCGACCAAGGCCAAGCTGGCGATGATGGGGTTGGCGGCACGCGTGGAGTCGGCACAGATCAACGGCAAGACCGTGTACCGCGTGCGCATGGGGCCGTATGGCAGTGCCGGCGAGCTGTCCGAAGCCAAGCAGAAGCTGGATGGTACCGGCCTGCAGGCGATGGCGATCAAGGCGCAGTAAGCCTGCCGATGTGAATGAAAAAGCCGGGCATTGCCCGGCTTTTTTTTTGTCTGTGTAGAGCCGAGCCTATGCTCGGCTTCTGTTGAAAGCAGTCGAGCATGGCTCGACTCTACAAAGGGCGAAGAGCAGTCGAGCATGGCTCGACGTTACAAATGGCCGTCAGCCTTCGCGGGCGACCTGGAAACCTGCGAACGACTGGCTGACCGGCATCAGCTCCAGGCGGTTGATGTTGAGGTGCGGCGGCAGCGTGGCCACCCAGAAGATCTGTTCGGCGATGTCTTCGGCGGTCATCGGGTTGGCGCCGGTATAGAGCTTGTCCGACGCAGCCTGGTCGCCATGGGTTCGCACCACGGTGAACTCGGTTTCGGCCATGCCCGGCTCGATCGTGGTCACGCGCACGCCGGTACCGTGCAGATCCGAGCGCAGGCCCAGCGAGAACTGGCTGACGAAGGCCTTGGTGCCACCGTAGGCGTTGCCGCCCGGGTAGGGGTAGACGCCGGCCACCGAGGAAATGTTGATGATCGCGCCCTTGCGCTCGACCAGTTGCGGCAGCAGCCGGTGGGTCAGGGTCACCAGCGCGGTGATGTTGGTGTCGATCATCGTGGTCCAGTCGGACAGCTTTGCGCTCTGTGCCGGCGCGGTGCCCTGTGCCAGGCCAGCGTTGTTGACCAGCAGGTCGATCTCACCGAACGCCGGCGGCAGCGCCAGCAGCGCCGCTTCCATCGCCACCGGGTCGCGGATGTCGAAGACCGCGGCATGCACCACGTCCTTGCCATAGCGTTCGACCAGCGGCTGCAGGCGTTCGCCGCGGCGGCCGGTGGCGATCACCTTCCAGCCCGCCTGGGCGAAGCGGTGGACGGCAGCGGCGCCGAAGCCGGAGGTGGCGCCGGTAATCAGGACAGTGCGGGTCATCAGGCAACTCCAGGGGGAAAACCAGACCCCCATTCTGGCACCGTCGACCGATCCCCGTGTTGCCAGATCGGCCAGAACCTGGAGCAGAACCCGGGTCAGATCCCTTTGCCTCCAGCAAAGGGATCTGACCCCACCTGCCGGGGTGACCGGTACAATTGGGCCATGATCAACAACGATGTCCTGCGCAGCGTGCGCTACTCCCTGGACCTGGGTGACCACCACGTGGTGACCCTGTGCCAGCTGGCCGATCCGGCCTTCGCGGTGGATACCGAGCAGGTGAAGGCCTGGCTGCGCCGCGATGACGAAGCCGGCTTCGAGGCGATGAACGACAGCGCGCTGGCGCACTTCCTCGATGGCCTGATCGTGCACCTGCGCGGTCGCGACGAGAGCCAGCCGCAACGCGCGGTGGAAACCCGCATCGACAACAACCTGGTGCTGAAGAAGCTGCGCGTGGCCTTCCAGCTGCGTGACGTGGACCTGATGGAAATCTTCGCCAGCGCCGGTTTCAACGTCTCCAAGTCGGAAATCGGTGCGCTGTTCCGCCAGCCCGGCCACACCAACTACCGGCGCTGCCTGGACCAGATGCTGCGCAACTTCCTCAAGGGCCTGAGCCTGCGCCTGCGCGGCTGAGCACGGCCGCGACGAACGCCCGTGCCGCCGGCGTCGGCAACCGCTGCCAGACCAGGTGCACGCGGCGGGTCGGGGTCGGCTGCAGCGGAATCTGTACCACCCCCTGGAACCCGTCGGCGATCAACGCTGGCACGATGCCAACCGCCAGCCCATGGCGGACGAAGCGCTCGATCAGTTCCATCAGATTGACCTCGAAGCGCACCGTATGCGGCAGGCCAGCGGCGGCGAAGGCATCATCGGTCTGCCGGCGCGCGCCGGTGCCACGCGGAAAGTCGACCAGCGCTTCATCCTGCAGCGCGGCCAATGGCAGCCGCGTGTGCCCGGCCAACCGGTGCGACGGCGCCAGCACCGCCACCAGGTCTTCCTCCTGCAGCATCTGGTGGCAGACGCCATCCAGCCCCGCCGAGGGCGCCAACCCGACCAGGGCGACATCCAGTTCGCGCGACTGCACCTGCGCGATCAGGTCCTCGCTCTTGTCCACCCGCAGCTGGAATTCAACCTGCGGGTGCGCCTGCTGGAAGGCTGCCAGCATCGCCACCACATCGATATCGGTCAGCGAGGAGATCTGCCCGATCGCCAGCAGGCCACGCACCTCGCCAGTGACGGCGGCCACGTCGGCGCGCAGGTGGCGCAGGCTGGCCAGCACCTGCCGCGCGTGAACCAGCAGCACTTCGCCGGCGGCGGTGGCACGTACCTGGCGCGGCAGGCGTTCGAACAGGGGCGTGCCCAGCTCCTGTTCCAGATTGGCAATCTGATGGCTGAGCGCCGACTGCACCACATGGCAGCGCTCGGCGGCACGGGTGAAGTTGCCCTCCTCGGCCAGGGCGACGGCGAATTCAAGCTGCTTGAGATTCACACAACCATCTCATTTCCAGATGACAGGGATGATGATGATTCATTTCCATCATGACTGCAGCGGGCGGACACTGTGCACCCCGCATTCTGGAACACCGCGTGAGCCCGTCCCTCCCCCCTCTGCACCGCTGGCAGGTGCTGCTGATGTCGGTCGCCACTGGCGTGGCCGTGGCCAGCAACTACTATGCGCAGCCGCTGCTGCACACCATCGCCGATGCCTTCGGCGTGCCGTTCGGCCAGGTCGGCATGGTGGTTACCGTGGCGCAGCTGAGCTATGCCGCCGGGCTGATCCTGCTGGTGCCGCTGGGTGACCTGTTCGAGCGCCGCCGGCTGATCGTGGTGATGAGCCTGCTGTCGGCCACTGGCCTGGTGATCAGTGCCTGTGCACCGTCGCTGGCCTGGCTGCTGGTGGGCACCGCGATCACTGGCCTGTTCTCGGTGGTGGCGCAGGTGCTGGTGCCGTTCGCGGCGACGCTGGCTTCGCCCGAACATCGCGGCCGCGTGGTCGGCACGCTGATGAGCGGCCTGCTGCTGGGCATCCTGCTGGCGCGCACCGTGGCCGGGCTGCTGTCGAGCCTTGGCGACTGGCGCCTGGTCTATGCGATCGCCGCCGGCACCCTGGTGCTGACCGCACTGGCGCTGCAACGTGGCCTGCCACGCTTCCACCACAGCGCCGGCCTCGGCTACTTCGCCCTGCTGCGCTCGATCGGTTCCCTGTTCGTGCAGGAGCCGGTGCTGCGCCATCGCACGCTGCTGGGTGCGTGCAGCTTCGCCATGTTCGCGATCTTCTGGACGCCACTGGCGTTCCTGCTCGCACAGCCACCGTACGCCTACAGCGACGCCACCATCGGCCTGTTCGGACTGGTCGGTGCCGCCGGCACGCTGGCCGCGGGCCTGGCCGGCCGCATGTCCGACCGTGGCCAGACCGGCCGTGCCACGGCCATCGCGCTGGTACTGTTGCTGCTGTCGTGGCTGCCACTGGGACTGTCGGCACACTCGCTGCTGGCACTGCTGGTCGGCGTGGTGGTGCTGGACCTGGCCGCGCAGCTGCTGCACGTCAGCAACCAGAACCTGATCTATGCGCTGCAACCGGCGGCGCGAAACCGCCTCAATGCCGGCTACATGACCGGCTACTTCATCGGCGGCTCGCTGGGTTCACTGCTGTCGGCGCAGGTCTACCAGCGCTTCGGCTGGACCGGCGTCTGCGTGGCCGGCGCCGCTGTTGCCGCACTGGCCCTGCTGCTGTGGTTGCCCGGCGCGCTGCGTGCGCGCCAGACCACGGCTGCCAACTAGAAGCTGCCCTGCAGCGCCAGCTCCCAACGCCCCCCGGCGTTGCCCGGGAACAGGCGCTTGGCCGCGTTGTCGGTGTCGTGCACGGTGGCCCGCAGCTCCCACGCCGGGGTCAGCGTGGCAATGGCACTGAGCTGGCCATGCAGGTAGTCCGGCCCCTGTGCGGTGGCCAACCAATACTGGCCCACCACCGCCTCCAGGCGGACGCGCTCGTGCAGCGGCACACGCACGCCGAACTGCGCATAGGTGCCGCGATGACCTCCGGCCAGCGCGTCACTGGAATGCGCGACCTGCAGCCAGGCGCGCTGCTTCCAGTTCAACGTGGTATTGAGTTCGGTCCAGTCCAGCGCGCGGCCGGTGCCCGGGTACACGTAGCGGGTCAGGTTGGCATCCAGCGTCCAGTCCGGTGCCAGTGCACCACTCCAACCGGCTACCAGGTCGAACTCGCTGCGCGCGCCGTTGTCCGGCTTGAACGATACGTTGGAGCCCCACGCGCTGGCGTACCAACCGGATGCGAGCGCCACTTTCGCGCCCGCCTGCACCGCCGGGTCGCCGTCGCTCTGCGAGCTGCCGCGCCACACGTAGTCGCTGGTCAATGCCGCACTGCCACTGACCTGCACCTGCGCCTGCGCGCTGCCGATACCCAGCATTCCTGCCAGCGCGGCCACCATCGCCGCCATCATCCCCTTGCTGTTCACTGCACTGTGTTCCTCGTCGAAGGCGGTCACGCCGCCGGGAACGCAGTGTCGAGGCGGTGGCCGTAACGGATCGAGGGTGCTGCCGGGCCCGTGGCGCAAATTCGGCGTAAATCCCGCGGACCGGGGCCACATGCCAGCAGCGCGGTATCATGGCGCCCTGTTTCCAGGAACCAACCGCGTGGACGCCATCCTGACTCCGGTATCGATCGGCGAGCTGATCGACAAGATCACCATTCTCGAGATCAAGGCCGAGCGCATCGACGATGCCGCCAAGCTGAGCAACGTGCGCACCGAGCTGGACGGCCTGCTTCCGTTGCTGCAGCTGCAGCTGCAGGCTCAGCCGGCGCTGGCCATGCTGAAGCAGCAGCTGAAGGCGATCAACGAGCGCATGTGGGACATCCAGGACCAGCTGCGCGACAAGGAAGCGGCCCAGGTGTTCGACGATGCCTTCATCCAGTTGGCGCGTGGTGTCTATGGCACCAATGGCGAGCGCGTGCAGGTGAAGAACGAGATCAACCGCGTGGCCGGTTCAGCGCTGGTGGAAGAGAAGCAGTACCAGGGCGAGTAACGCCGCCTCGATCAGCGTCGATCAGATGGCGGAAGCGGAACAGCTCGCCATCGTTGCGGATGCCCAGCTTGCGGTAAGCCGCTCGCTTCTGCGTGCTGATGGTGCTGGCTGTACGCCCACTGCGGTGTGCCATCTCGCCGGTGCTGCAGCCGCGCAGCACCCATTGCAGGACGGTGCGCTCGCGCGTACTCAACCGTGGTGGACGCACGGGCTGCTGGCGTTGCCGGCGGGACTGGTTCCACTGTGCACGCAGTTCCGGCGGCACGAAGCGCCCGCCACGGGCAACCACGCTCACTGCCCGCAGCAGCATCTGCGGCGCGCAGGCCTTGGACAGGAATCCGCGCGCACCGGCCTGCAGGGCCAAGGACACGACACCCGCGTTGCAGTGCGCGGACAACACCAGAATCGGCACTGCCGGCCAATGGCGTGATAGGTGCCGCAGCAGTTCCAGACCTTCCCCGCTGTCACCCATCGGCAAGGCGTCGACCAGCAGCAGATCGATCGCGGCCGCCTGCTGCTGCAGGCGCTGCAGCAGATCACCGCTGCGGCCGTAGCTTCCATCGACCTGCAGGCCCGCCTGCCGGGCCAGGACTTCCTGCACGCCATGCCGCAACAGCGGGTGCGGATCCAGCAGCAACAGGCGATAGGGAGAATCGCGGGGCGACGGAAACGTGGGCATGGTTGCATTCCTGCAGAACAGGCCACTCACCCTAGGGCGCAGCCGACGCCTGCGGAATCCAATTCGTTGCAATGCTGCCCTTCCGCCGCGACACGGTCAGGTAGCGTTTGCCCGGCCGGAAACGCAACAGGCCCGGCATGGGCCGGGCCTGTCGAGGCATCTTCGGCGCGCAGGCGCGCCGAGGAAGCAATTACCAGCTGAAGCGCGGGCCGACGGTGTATTCCTTGTCGCCGTCGCGGTTCATCTTCAGCTCGCCGTTCAGGCCCCAGTTCTGGTTCAGCTTGACCTGACCACCCAGGCGGCCGTACCACTGGCCTTCCGGATTGATGCCGTGCTTCTTCGAGAAATCTTCGTAACCGACCATGCCGTAGACCTCGGCATGGGCACCGAAGGCGGTGCGGATGCCGGCTTCGGCGCTGTAGCCGTTGAAGTCCAGGCCGTGCTTCTGGTCGCGCTTCTGGTAGGCAACGCGGGCAACGAAGTCGGTGGTCGGAGCGATTTCAACGTTGTAGCCGGCACCGATCTTCCACTGGTCCAGCTTGATGTTGGTGTTGTCGATTTCCTGGCGGCTGTAATCACCGAAGGCGTGGAAGTTCGGCAGGAAGCCGTACGAACCCTTCACGCCCCAGCCGTCGGCCTTGAACGCGTCGATGTCGGTCTTGGCGTAGTCGGCTTCGGCGTAGTTGTACGACAGGTTCTCAGCAGCCGAGGCGGTGAACGGCAGGGCAGCGGCCAGGGCCAGAGCAATCAGCGAATTCTTCATGGGGGTACACCTTTACTTTCTTATGGTGTGCAGCAGCGCCAGGGCGCCATCGCATCGGGAATGTAAATTCTCCGTTATTCGCCACAACGCTCCCTGAAAACAGCGGTCTTCGCATTGCTGAATTTTTTGCCTTGATTCAGGCTGTCTCTGGCATACGCGCGCGGCGCGCGTGCATTTGTGATGCGTCGTCGATTGCAACAGGAGGTTGCCTTGTACGTTTCCGATCCGCCGCTGGTGCCTGTTCGCGCCGCGCTCCTGGCATGCGCTGCCCTGTTTCCGACCCACGCTGCGCACGCACTGCAGGCCGCTGACTACCAGCGCGCCGAACGCGTGCATGACAGTCACCTTCGCGGTGCGCTGCGCAATGCTTCGGTGCTGCCCCACTGGCTGGCCGATGGGCGCTTCTGGTACGAACGCGAAACCACGCAGGGCCGGCGCCAGGCGGTACTGGTCGATCCAGTCCAGGCCACACGCCAGATCCTGTTCGAACCCGATGCGCTGGACGCTGCGGTTGCACCTCTCGGTGCCAGAGGACCACGCCTGCGCTTGAGCAGCGTGCAGGTACTGGATGAAGGCCTGCGCCTGCAGTTCAACGGCGAGGCGGCGATCAGCTGTCAATGGCCACGCCTGCAGTGCGTGCGTTCGCAGGATGCAGCGCCAGCGACCGATGCACTGCCATCGCCCGGCGGTGATGCCTGGCTGCAGGTACGCGATCACAACCTGTGGCTGCAGTCGCCCGGAATGGCAGCACGAGCGCTGACCAGCGGCGGTGAACCCAATCATGGCTTTGGCGTGCTGCCGGACTTCACCCTGCGCGGCATTCCACGCCGCCAGGGCCGGATGCCGACGCGGCCGTTCGCGGTCGGCTGGTCACCGGATGGCCGCTACGTGGCCGGCATCCGCTACGACGAACGCGCGCTGCAGGACTACCCCTATCTGGAAAGCAGCCCGGCCAACAGCGCGCGGCCGCGCGTGCATACGGTGAAGCTGGGGCTGCTGGGTGACACCCGGCAGGTGCGCGACAGCCTGTATGTGGTCGACACCCGCAACGGCCAGCAGCATGACATCGCCTTGCCGGAAGGCTGGAACACCCTCAGCGAAGCCGGCGTACTCGGCTGGGACGGCGACCGGTTGTATGCCGTGATCGCGCACTTCGGCGCACCGCGCAGGCTGCGCCTGGTGGAGATCGATGCCAACAGCGGCGCGTTGCGCACGGTTCTGGAAGAGGCCAGCGACACCCGCCTGCAGCTCAACGTGTATTCCTACAACCGGCCAGCGGTGGCCATCCTGCCCGGCCAGGACGCGGCTGTATGGTTCTCGCAGCGCGATGGCTGGGGCCACCTGTACCGGGTGCGCCTGTCCGACGGCAAAGTGCTGCGCCAGCTCACCGGCGGCCAATGGGCGGTGCGTGACCTGCTGGGCGTAGATGCGGCAGGTGGCTGGGCGTACTTCAGCGCCGGCGGCGTCCACGGTGGCGACCCCTACGTGCGCGGCCTGTACCGGGTATCGCTGCAGAGGGGACCGGTCCAGCGCCTGGCCGCCGATGGCAACGACCATCTGGCCGATGCCGGCACCGGCGCGTTGTTCGGCGGGCGCGCCCCCCAGGCGCTGTCGCCTGGCGGTGGCTATCTGGTGGATACCGTTTCCCGTCTCGACCAGCCACCACGCACCGTGCTGCGGGCCAGCGATGACGGCCGTGAAGTGATGGTGCTGGAAACAGCGGATGACGGTGCGATCATTGCTGCCGGTTGGCGCCCCCCACGGCGCGAACGGCTGCTGGCCGCCGATGGGCGAACGCCGATCTTCGCCACCGTCTACCTGCCCCGCGACTATCGCGACGACGGCCGCTTTCCGGTGATCGACGCGATGTACGGTGGCTCCTTCGTCAGCAATGCGCCGGTGACCTACGCCGAGGCGGTGTCCGCCTTGAATCCGGTGTCACGCGCCAGCCTGGCCGAACTGGGCTTCGTGGTGGTCAGCATCGACGCGCGCGGCACCGGTGGCCGCGACAAGGCGTTCCATGACAGCAGCTTCCTGCACGGGGCAGATGTGCAGCTGGATGACCATGTGGCTGCGCTGCGCCAGCTGGGCGAACGCTACCGGGGCATCGACCTGCAGCGGGTCGGCATCTACGGGCATTCGTTCGGTGGTTACAGTGCAGCGCGCGCCCTGCTGCGCTATCCGGCGTTCTACAAGGTGGGCGTGGCCTCGGCCGGCAGCCACAATTTCCAGGGCATGTACGGCGGTGCATTGCACGGCATGGACCGGCTGTTCGGTGGCGTGCTGCCACCAACACCCCTGGCCGATGGCGTGCCGGCGCCCTTTGCCGGACTCGACAATGCAGCGTTGGCCGGCAACCTGCGTGGGCATCTGATGCTGGTCTATGGCGAACTGGACGAGAACGCGCCGCCGGCGCTGACCCTGCAGCTGGCCGCCGCCCTGAACAAGGCCCAGCGCAGCTACGACCTGCTGTACCTGGCCCGGCAGGACCACGAACTGTTCCGCAACGACGCCACCTACACGCACCGCATGTGGGACTACTTCGTGCGCCACCTGGCCGGCCAGCAGCCACCGGAGACGGTGCTGGCGCCGCTGCCCGGTGGGCCGGGCTGAACAGGCGCACACAGGATGTCGATCCACGGCGCCCTGGTTCGTCGGGTACTTGAAGGCCGTGCATGCGGCACGGTCCATCCGGAGGCAGGCAATGAGCTACATCGATGGTTTCGTCCTGGCGGTGCCCACCGCCAACAAAGAGAAGTTCCTCGCCCATGCACGCACAGGGGATCCCGTTTTCATCGAGTACGGCGCGCTGCGCGTGGTCGAGTGCTGGGGTGACGACGTACCGCACGGCAAAACCACCGACTTCTTCGGCGCGGTGAAAGCCACGCCAGATGAGACGGTCGTGTTTTCCTGGATCGAATGGCCGGACAAGCCGACCCGCGACGCCGGCATGAAGAAGATGATGGAGGACCCGCGGATGGATCCGGCGAAGAACCCGATGCCGTTCGACGGTGCGCGGATGATCTACGGCGGCTTCGTACCGATCTACGAACTTACGCGCTGAATCCGGAGCGCGTGCTCAGCGCGCGTCCACTTCATCGCTGGCAGAGGCATGGCCGGCGCCCAGTGCGGCGCCGGCGCCAAGACCCACGCCCCCCATGCCGGCGCCCATCCCGCCCCCGCCACCACCGCCGCCTCCAGTGCGGCCCCCCTTGGCGTCACCCTCGGCGCGGCCCTTGCCACTGGCACCGCCCGGGCGGGTCGGGCCCTGCGGTGGAATCTGCAGATCGGCCGGGATCGGCGCCAGGTCCAGCGCTTCGCGCACGAAATCGCGCAGTGAAACCACCAGATCGTGGGTGTGCACCGGTCGTCCCTGCGCCAGTTCGTTGGCCGCACGCGCGGCCAGCCGTACCTGTTCGTCGGTGCCCAGCAACAGGATGTCCGACAGCGCCGCTTCAACGGCGTCGCGGATGCGGCGCGCGCGATCCGAGCGGGGTTCGGCGATGCCTTCGGCATCTTGGCGTTGGCGCAGGTCGCGGCGATGGCTGGGATCCACACCCAGTTCGCCAGTGAACGACCCGCCCAGGGTCTTGTAGGCCGCCATCAGCGTGCGCAGCCGCTCATTGATCTGCCGGTTCTCGCGCTCGCGGCGCTGCTGCAGGGTCTGCATCACCAGCAGGCGGATGCCCACGCCCAGCAGGGTGATCAGGACCAGGCCGGCCAACGTGGACAGCACGCCCTGCCAGGAACTGAAGTCGATACCGCGCATGCCCGGGGCTCCGGCGGGAAGAACCTGCATCTTGCCCCATACCGTGTCCCAGAAACGCGAAAGGCCCCACCACCCGGTGGGTGGCAGGGCCTTCGGTACCCGCGCGATTACTTGCGCTTGGCGACCTTGCGCACGGCCTTCTTGGCCGGAGCCTTCTTCGCCGGAGCCTTCTTGGCAGCGACCTTCTTCAGCGGCGCAGCCTTCTTGGCAACAGTCTTGCGGGTGGCGGCAACCTTCTTGCCAACCGCCTTCTTGGCGACGGCAGCCTTCTTGCCGACGGCCTTCTTGGCAACGGCGGTCTTCTTGCCGACGACCTTCTTGGCGACAGCGGCCTTCTTGCCGACGACCTTCTTGGCAGCAGCAGTCTTCTTGGTGGCGACCTTCTTGGCGACAGCAGCCTTCTTGCCGACAACCTTCTTGGCAGCCACGACCTTCTTGCCGGCGACCTTCTTGGCGGCGACGGTCTTCTTGGCCACAGCCTTCTTGGCGGTAGCGACCTTCTTGCCGACAACCTTCTTGCCGACAACCTTCTTGGCGGCTGCGGCCTTCTTGGCAACGGTCTTCTTCGCGACGGCGGCCTTCTTGGTGGCAGCCTTCTTCACGGTGGCGACCTTCTTGCCAGCAGCCTTGGTGGCAGCCTTGGTGGTCTTCTTGGCAGCGGCGGCCTTCTTGGTCACAGCCTTGCCTGCAGCCGCCTTCTTCTTGGCCACTTCCTTCTTCAGGGCAGCGGCTTCGGCCTTGGCGTTCTTCTTGGCGGCTTCCAGCTTCTTCTTGGCGTTGGCAACGGTCTTGCCGACCGACTTGGCAGCCTTCTCGGCCTTCTTGGCAACGGTCTTCTCGACCTTGGCCACAGCCTTCTTGGCCTTGGCAACGCGGGTACCGGCAGCCTTGGTGGCGCGCTTGACGGTCTTCTTGACCGACTTCACGGCGTCTTCGGCGGCGTGGGCGATGGTCTCGCCGACGTTGGTGGCGGTTTCTTTGACGTTCTCGACGGCGTCGGTCACGACCGACACACCATTACCGTTGCTCATGTTGCCCTCCTGGGGGCCTTAAGTATCAAAACGGGGCGATGCTATACCGACATTGACGATCGTGGAACGGGGCATGCGCCAGCAATCGCATCTGCTGCGACGCCGATGGTGTAGCCCACCACCCTTGGCGGCGATGCATGTGTGCAGGAAACCCCTTCTTTTCAGGACTGCGCCGCGCTGGCGAGGCTGCGGCGGACGTTCGCTGCACGTGCCTGCTCGAATGCAGGCGAAGGTGTGCGTCATGGCGCATCGCGGCACCCGGTTGCGCGGAACTGCGCAAGTATCGGCCTGTATCCGCAGCGCATCCGACGGAGAACGAACGTGTACGCAGCACCTCCGCGGATGACGCCACCAGCCCGAAGCGGGCGACAGTGACCCCGCTTTCCGGCGCCCCGTTTTCATGGCGCATTTATCCAGATCGCGACACACTCATTCAGCTTGTTTTACCGTAGGGCCGAACCGCCCCCACCCACGCCAGCGAACCGACTCCCATGCGACCGCTTCCCACCCTGCTCACGCTCGCAATCGCCGCCGCCTTCGGTGGCTTTGTTGCCACCGGCCTCAATGCGCACCTGGACAACCGTGCCGATGCCGCGCCGCTGCCGGCGGTGCTGCCCACCGCCGCCGCGTTGCCAGCTTCGGTAGCCGGGCAGGCGGTGCCGTCACTGGCGCCGATGCTGGAGAAGGCGATGCCGGCAGTGGTCAGCGTCAACACCAAGCAGGTGGTGCGGGTGCGCAACCCCTTCTTCAACGACCCGTTCTTCCGCCGCCTGTTCCCGGACATCCCGCAGGAGCGCATCAACGAATCGCTCGGCTCGGGCGTGATCATCGATGCCAAGGAAGGCCTGGTACTGACCAACCACCATGTCATCGACAATGCCGATGACGTGCAGGTGACACTGGCCGACGGGCGCACGGTCAAGGCCGAGTTCCTCGGCTCGGACCGCGATACGGACATCGCGTTGATCCGCATTCCGGCGCAGAACCTGACCGACATCAAGCTTGGCAACAGCGACCAGCTGCGCGTGGGCGACTTCGTGGTGGCCATCGGCAACCCGTTCGGTTTCAGCCAGACGGTCACCTCCGGCATCGTCTCGGCGGTGGGCCGCAGCGGCATCCGCGGGCTGGGCTACCAGAACTTCATCCAGACCGATGCGTCGATCAACCCGGGCAATTCCGGTGGCGCACTGGTCGACCTGCAGGGCCAGCTGGTTGGCATCAACACCGCCAGTTTCAACCCGCAGGGCAGCATGGCCGGCAACATCGGCCTGGGCCTGGCGATCCCCTCCAACCTGGCGCGCAGCGTGGTCGACCAGCTTGTCAAGCACGGCGTGGTGGTGCGCGGCACGCTGGGCGTGGAGAGCCAGAACCTGACCGCACAGATCGCGCAGGGCCTGGGCCTGGGCGAAACCCGCGGCGCACTGGTCACCCGCGTGCTGGCCGGATCGGCTGCGGCCGCTGCGGGCCTGAAACCGGGCGATGTGGTGGTGTCGGCCAACGGCCAGCGCGTGGACAGCGCCGAAGCGCTGCACAACGTGGAAGGCCTGGCCACAGTGGGCAGCCCGCTGACGCTGGACGTGCGTCGCGAAGGCAAGCCGCTGCAGATCAAGGCGATATTGAAGGAACAGGCACGCGCGGTCACCGGCGACAGCCTGGACCCGCGCCTGGGCGGTGCCACCTTCGTCGATCTGCCCGAATCGCTGCGCCAGTCCGGCGCTGGCGGCGTCCTGGTCAGCGAGGTCAAGCGCGGCAGCCGCGCCGCCAGCAACGGGCTGCAGCAGGGCGACATCATCACTGATGCAACAGTAGGTGAATTCGCTGACCTGGCCAGCTGGCGCGCCAATTTCCAGCAGCGCCCACCCACCCTGGTGCTGCGCGTGCTGCGTAACAATGGCCAGCAGCAGGGCCAGCTCGTGATGCGCTGATCGCCCAGCCGTAACACCCCCTATACCCGGGCAATGCTATTGCTGTCAGTCCAGGTCGGCACCGCCGTCCCCCGTTCCCCCATCGCAACAGGAGTGATTCGATGAGCCCCACCAATACCGAGAACCTGAAGGACCACCTGGGTGAAGCCGGTTCCCACCTGAAGCAGGCCGCCAGCGCTGCCGGCGGTGCGATCAAGGGCGCAACCGGTGCAGCAACCGACGAACTGCGCATCGGCAAGGCCAACGTCAAGGCGGAGTTGTCCGACAGCGCGCTGTCCGGCCTGGCCGCCGCCGAATTCGGTGGAGCTGCGGCCAAGGAACAGGTCGACGCACTGATGGACAAGGGCAAGGACCTGATCGACAGCGCCGCTGAACTGATCCGCGAACGTCCGCTGGCTTCGTTCGGCGTCGCCTTCGCAGCTGGCTGGATCATTGCCAAGCTGGCCCGCGGCAGCAGCGACAAGTAAGCCGCAGCGTGAGCGAAGAGAACGCGCAAGCGCCTGATCCGGCGGCGACCCCGCCGCTGGATGAGAGCATCCGCCAGGTCGGCGCGGCCGGTCGTGCCGCCGCCGATTCTGCCAAGCACACGGTACGCTCCCTGCGCCGGCTGGCTTCGGCCGACTTCGCGCTGGCGCGTAGTGCATTCGGTCGCGCGCTGGCCTGGGCCGGCGTGGCGATCGTGTTTGGAGCCTCGGCCTGGCTGCTGATGGCCGCCACGCTGATCGCCCTGCTGCAGAGCTGGGGCCTGAGCTGGCTGCAGGCCCTGTTGATCACCTCGCTGCTGAGCTTGGCCGTTACCGGCTATGCGATCTGGCGGGTGTCCTACTTCTTCCACCACACCGGCATGCACGCCACCCGGCGCCAGCTGTCGCGCCTGGGCCTGTTCGATGAGCCCAGCGAGGATGACCCTGATGCCGGGGTGCAGCTGCCGGAGGGCAAGCCATGAAGTTCGGCGCGCTGCAGCGGCGGGTAAAGCGCTGCGAACAGGTGGTGACCGTGCGCATGGGTGAGACCCAGGACCACTGGGGCACGCTCAGCCAGGTCTGGCGCCAGGGCTGGTCGCCGCTGCGCATCATCGTGGTGGGCCTGGCCGGTGGCTTCATCGCCGGCAAGCTGGAAGTGCCAGGCAGGGTCAACGGCGCACGCTGGCTGCAGATGGTGGGGTCGGTGTCGAACCTGTTCGCCAGCGCGCAGGCAGCATTCGCTACCGCGATGGCAGCGCAGGCCGCGGCCACCGCCGACGATGCGGCTGAAGAAGCCGACGATGCCAGCGAACATGCACAGGCGGCGGCCTCCGCTGCCGAGGCACGTCCGGCACCGGCACCACGCTCCGTGCCGGAGCCAGTACCGGAACCAGACCCGCGCGGACCCCGTCCGGCCGAAGCGGCCACCGAACTGTCCGAACGTTGATCCATGGAATCCGCCGCGCCGATCGCGGCCGGCGGATAATGCGCTCCCCATTCCGGTTGATGCGTCGATGAGCGAGTCCCTCCTGTCCCCATCACCGGCTGGCCCGGAAGCGCCCGAGGCGCCACTGCCGCCACCATCGCGCCCGCGCGGGCCGATGTCGCTGGTGGTGCTGGCCGCGCTGGCGGTGGGCTACACGCTGTGGGCCGCACAGGACATCATCCTGCCGGTGTTGCTGGCGATGTTCTTCGCACTGGTCGGCAACCCGATCCTGCGCCTGCTGCAGAAGCTGTGGATCCCACGTGCACTGGGCGCGTTGCTGATCCTCGGTGCCGGCCTGGGCGTGACCGGTTCGCTGGCCGTGCAGCTGATCGGCCCGGCGATGGAATGGGCGCAGGAAGCACCACAGCAGCTGCGCAAGGTGGCCCGGCAGGTGCAGGACCTGACCAAGCCGGTGCAGCAGGCCAACCAGGCCGCGGAGAACTTCGCCCGCGTCGCCGGCGGTGACAGCAACCGCAAGGTGCAGGTGATCCGCACCCAGCTGGACGACCCCTACCGCATGCTGACCCGCGCGCCACGGCTGGCCGCTTCGGTGCTGGCGGTGGTGCTGCTGACCCTGTTCTTCATGATCTACGGGCAGAGCCTGCAGCGCGCGGCGATCGCGTTGTTCCCGAACCGCCAGCAGCAACGCTTCACCAGCGACATCCTGCGGTCGATCGAGCGCGAGGTGTCGCGCTACGTGCTGACCATCAGCGTGATCAACACCCTGGTCGGACTGGTGTTCGCCGGGGTACTGATGCTGCTGGGCATCAGCCTGCAGGAAGCCCTGCTGTGGGGCACGGTGGCCGCGCTGCTGAATTTCGCACCTTACGTGGGCCCGTTGATCGGCGTGGCGCTGATGCTGTTGATGGGCTTCGTCGAGTTCCGCGACCCGCTGCAGGCCCTGTTGCCGGCCGCGGCCTACCTGGGCCTGCACACCCTGGAGGGACAGATGGTGACCCCGATCGTACTGGGGCGGCGCATGAAGCTGTCGCCGCTGGTGCTGATCCTGGCGCTGATGCTGTTCGGCTGGGCCTGGGGCATGATCGGCCTGCTGCTGGCAGTACCGCTGCTGGTCTGCATCAAGCTGGTGCTGGCACGGCTGGACGGCATGCAGGGATGGGCGCGCCTGCTGGAATGAAAGCCCGCGCGGGCAGGGGTAGAATGGCGGGGTGAAATTCCCCGTCCTTGCCATCACCCTCGACCTCGACGACACGCTCTGGCCGTTCGCCCCGATCGGCGCCCGCATCGACCTGGTCCTGCACGAGTGGATGCGTGAACACAGCCCTGCCACTGCCGCGATGTATCCGCTGGCGGCGATGCGCGAACTGCGCGAGCGCTCGTTCCGAGACAATCCACACCTTCACCATGACCTGAGCGCGCTGCGCCGGCTGACGCTGCAGGAGGCCCTGCAGAACAGCGGCGCCAGCCTGGAATTGCTCGAACCGGCCTACGAGGCGTTCTACGCCGCGCGCAACCAGGTCGAGTGCTATCCCGACGCGATCGATGCGCTGGCGCGGATTGCCGCGCGGGTCCCGGTGGCAGCGCTGAGCAACGGCAATGCCGATCTGGAGCGGATCGGCCTGGCCCATCATTTCGCCTTCCAGCTGGGTGCGCGCGAACACGGCGCGGCCAAGCCCGAGGCAAGCATCTTCCACGCCGCCTGCACCCGCCTGGGTGTGGCGCCGGCACAGGTGCTGCATGTCGGCGACCACGCCGAGATGGACGTGGCCGGGGCGATCGCCGCCGGCCTGCGCGGCTGCTGGATCAACCGCGAAGCCGCGACCTGGACCCATCCGCAATTGCAGCCGGACCTGCAGTTCGACACCCTCACCGGCCTGGCCGACTGGTTGGATGACAACCTCGATGCCGCCGCACCCCGGAGTACCTGACGCATGAGCGAGATCACTGGTTTCACTGCCGACACCGCCGCAGCACTGCCGCTGCATGTGCTGGGCCGCGAGCAGTTCGCGGCCTGGAAGGACGGCCAGCCGGCCGCCACCCAGGCCTGGCTGGCATCGCAGGGCTTCAATGCCGGCGCACACAGCGTGGCCCTGCTGCCGGGCGCCGACGGCCTGGCCGGTGCGGTGATCGGTGTTGGTGATCGCGCCGACGCCTACAGCTATGCGCATGCCCCGCATGCCCTGCCGGAAGGCAGCGTGTGGCAGCTGGCAACTGAGCTGCCGGCCGAAGAGCAGGCGCTGCTGCAGCTGGGCTGGGGCCTGGGCAGCTATCGCTTCGACCGCTACCGCAAGCGCAACCGCGCTCCGGCGCAACTGGTGGCTGCACCGTCCGGTGAAGTGGCCGATCTGATCGCCGCCAGCCTGCGCGTGCGTGACTGGGTCAACACCCCGACCGAGGACATGGGCCCGCAGCAGCTGGAAGACGCAGCGCGCGCCCTGGCTCAGGCACATGGCGCGCAGGTCGAGGCGATCACCGGCGATGAACTGCTGAAGCAGAACTTCCCGGCCATCCATGCCGTCGGCCGCGCCTCGCACCGCGCACCGCGCATGGTGGTGCTGCGCTGGGGCAAGGAAACCGATCCTGCACTGGTGCTGGTCGGCAAGGGCGTGTGCTTCGATACCGGCGGCCTGGACATCAAGCCGGCCGACGGCATGCGCAACATGAAGAAGGACATGGGCGGTGCTGCACACGCACTGGCCCTGGCCGGCCTGGTCATGGCTCGCGGGCTTCCGGTGCGCCTGACACTGCTGGTGCCGGCGGTGGAGAATGCGATCGGCCCGGATGCGTTCCGCCCGGGCGAAGTGATCGCCACCCGCAAGGGCCTGAGCGTGGAGATCGACAACACCGACGCCGAAGGCCGCGTGATCCTGTGCGACGCGTTGACCTTCGCCAGCGAACAGAAGCCGGACCTGGTGCTGGATTTCGCCACCCTTACCGGCGCTGCGCGCATCGCGCTCGGTCCCGACCTGCCGGCACTGTTCAGCAATGACGACGCGGTCGCCCAGCAATGGCTGCAGGCCGGTGACGCGACCCGCGACCCGGTCTGGCGCATGCCGTTGTGGCGCCCGTACCTGCGCTACCTGAGCAGCGGCATCGCCGACCTGGCCAACGCCGGTTCGCGCATGGCCGGCTCGGTCACCGCCGCGCTGTACCTGGAACGCTTCCTGGAAGACGGCCAGCGCTGGGCGCATCTGGACGTGTATGCCTGGAACGACGGCGAACGCCCGGGCCGTCCGGCCGGTGGTGAAGCACTGGCGCTGCGTTCGGCGTGGGCGATGCTGAAAGCGCGTTACAGCTGATCGGGTGGGTGCCGACCTTGGTCGGCACGCCGTCCCCGGAAAACTTGACGAAAAATTGAATACCGGGCCTGGAAGGGTTCTGCGAGGATGTGTGGGTCGACCACCCACACGCTCCGTGAAGGCAGGACTCCGACCATGTCGCTCTTCCGCTACACCCGCGCTGGCCAGACGCCGGGCGCACCGCGCAAGCATTCCCCCCTGCTCTGGATCGCACTGATCGCACTCATTCTGGGTGCGGTGGCGCTGGCCTTCGCCTGGTTGGCCGGCTGGATTGGCGGCCGCCTGACCGCGCAGCGCTTCACCGACACCATCGAAGCCACCGGCCCTGCCCATCCCGGCTTCCGCCGTGCGCACAGCAAGGGCATCTGCGTGAGCGGCTGGTTCGAACCCAGTTCGCAGGCGCCGACGCTGTCCAGTGCACGGGTGTTTTCACAGCAGAAGGTGCCCGTGATGGGCCGCCTGTCGATCGGCGGTGGCGACCCCTACGGCGCCGACAACACCGCGCGCGTGCGCAGCCTCGCTGTGCAGATGGTCAGCGACGACGGCCAGGAATGGCGGATGGCGATGAACAGCTTCCCGTTCTTCGCTGTCCCCAACGCCGAGGCGTTCTACGAGCAGACGCGCGCCTCCATTCCCGACCCGGCCACCGGCAAGCCCGACCCGCAGAAGATGGCCGCGGTGCTGGCGAAGTACCCGAGTGCGCAGGCGTTCCAGCAATGGGCCAAGACAGCGCCGTGGACCAGCAGCTGGGCCGACACCACCTTCAACAGCGTCAACAGCTTCTGGTTCACCAATGTGCAGGGCCAGAAGCGCGCGGTGCGCTGGCGCTGGCAGCCGCAGGCGCCGGTGGTGGAGATGGACGCGGACACGCGCAAGAAGGCCAGTGTCGATTTCCTCAGCCAGGAACTGCAGCAGCGCCTGGCCAGTGGCCCGGTGCGCTGGAACCTGGTCGTCACCACCGCCGAACCCGGCGATGCCATCGATGATCCTTCAGTGCCGTGGCCCGAATCGCGTGAACAGGTGGTGGCCGGCGTGCTCAGCCTGGACCGCCTGCAGTCGCAGGAACAGGGCGCCTGCGGCCAGATCAACTTCGATCCGCTGATCCTGCCCAGTGGCGTGCGTGGCAGTGACGATCCGATCCTGGCCGCCCGCTCGGCCGTGTACTCGCAATCCTTCAACCGACGCGAACGCGAGCGCGCCAGCGGCAACGTGGAGCAACCGAAGGAGGCCGCACGATGAGCACCGGTAACGGCCACTTCAACCTGCTGGCACGGGTGCTGCACTGGTCCATGGCACTGATGATCATCGCCATGCTGTTCATCGGCGTGACCATGGTCGCCTCGCTGCACCTGCGGCCTATGCTGATCGACCTGCACCGCCCGTTGGGCATCGCCATCGGCGTACTGGTGCTGCTGCGCCTGTACAACCGGCTGCGCCATCGCCCGCCGCCGCTGCCGGCGGATCTTCCCGTATGGCAGGTGATGGCGGCCAAGGCCTCGCACTGGATGCTGTATGCACTGATGCTGGCGATGCCGCTGATCGGCTGGGCGATGCTGTCGGCCGGTGGTTACCCGATCGTGCTGTGGGGCGGCCTGCACCTGCCGCCGATCGTGCCGCATACCCCGGCGCTGTATGCCGCGTTGCGTAATGCGCACAGCCTGCTGGCCTATGTGTTGTTCGCCACGGTGCTGATGCATGTGGGTGCGGCGCTGTTCCACCTGTGGGTGCGGCGGGATGGCGTGTTCCAGGCGATGGCGCGCGGGAAGGATTGATCGGGTTCGCCGGGTGTTCCTGGCGGATCCTTTCCGCGACCGCGGAGGGGTGTCACTTTCTTTGCTCGTGCACCACGCTGCAGGAGCAGCGTGGAACGGCGTAGCCGGCCCGCAGGGTGGCGCACATGGATGTGTGCCATCAAGAAAGTAACCAAAGAAACGCTCCGCCGGCCGCGAGCCGGCGTGCTTTGCACGCCGGTGCCCTGCGCTCCTCGGTCCGTCGAGGGACGTCGCGGGAACTCGCTGCGCTCAGACACCCGCGCCTCTTCGCCCTCGCCGGACCTGCGGTGCTCGGCTCGCTCAAGGCGGACTTGAAGGTCAAGATCAACAACAAGAGCATCCACGCTCCGCGTGGATTTACTGGGTGCAGCTTTTGCCTTTGACGTTGGGCCCGCCTTTTAGCGAGCCGAGCATCGCAGGGGAATCAGGGGCGTAGAGGCGCCGATGTCTGAGCGCAGCGAGTTCGGCGCCGTCCCCTGATTCACCGAGAAGCGCAGGGAACCGGCGCGCAGCGACGGCTCGCGCTCTGGCGGCGTGTTTCTTTGGTTACTTTCTTGATGGCGCACATCCATGTGCGCCACCCTGCGGGCCGGCTATGCCGTTCCACGCTGCTCCTGCAGCGTGGTGCACGAGCAAAGAAAGTGACACCCCCCCGCGGTCGCGGAAATGATCCGCCGGGCATGGCCCGGCGCTACCGATGCGTTGGCGCACGCCCCTACAACCACCCCTTCTGCCGCGCCAGCCGGTACGACTCGATCCGATTGGCCACGCCCAGCTTGCCGATGCACTCGGACAGGTAATTGCGCACCGTGCCGTGCGACAGCCCCAGCTGCTCTGCGATCTCGCTGGCGGTACGGCCCTCGCCCGCCAGCCGCAGCACGCGGCGTTCGCGGTCGGTCAGCGGGTCGGCCTGTGACCAGGCGTCCAGCGCCAACTGCGGGTCGATCGCGCGGATGCCCTGCTTCACCTTGCGCAGTGCATCGGCCAGGTTCTCGGCCGGTGCGTCCTTCAGCAGGTAGCCCAGCACGCCAGCTTCCAGCGCGCGGCGCAGGAAACCGGCGCGGGCGAAGGTGGTCACGATCACCACCTTGATCGGCAGTTCGTGGCGGGCGATGCGTTGCGCCAGCTCCAGCCCGCTCAGGCCCGGCATCTCGATGTCGGTGACCAGGATGTCCGGCTGCAGCTGCTGCAGCATGCGCCAGGCGGCCTCGCCGTCGGCCGCACTGCCCAGCACTTCGATGTCCGGTTCCAGGCCCAGCAGCGCCGACAGTGCGCCGCGCACCATCGCCTGGTCTTCGGCCAGCAGGATGCGGATCATGCCGCGCCCCCCTGTGCCAACGATGCCGGCGACAACGGCGTGGTGGCGGCCATCAGGGGCACGCGCACGGTCAGCAGCGTGCCTTCGCCGCGCGGCGACTGCAGGGTCAGCTGTCCCCCGAGCGCCGCCGCCCGTTCGCGCATGCCACTCAATCCATTGCCCTCGGCCTGCACGCCGCCGCGGCCGTCATCGCGTATCTGCATCGCCAACTGTCGGTCCTCAAGCATGAAATCCACCTGCACCCGGGTCGCCTGCGCATGGCGCACGATGTTGGTGGCGGCCTCGCGCAACACCAGCGCCAGCCCGCGTTCCACCTCCACCGGCATCGCTGGCGGCGCCGTGTACTGCAGGTGCACCTGCTGGCATTCCAGCAGCAGACGCGCCGACGCCAGTTCGCCCGCCAGATCACTGGCGCGGATGCCGGTCACCGCACTGCGCACCTGTGCCAGTGCTTCGCGGGCGATGGCCTCGGCTTCACCGATTTCCTGCCGTGCACGCTCGTCATCGCGATCGTACAGCTTGCGCGCCAGCTCCAGTTTCAGCGTGATCAGCGACAGCGTGTGCCCCAGCAGATCGTGCAGGTCGCGGCCGATACGCTCGCGCTCGGCGGTGGTCGCAAGCCGTCGCACCTCGTCCTGGGACAGCTGCAGGGCCACGTCGCGCTGCTGGCTCAAGGCCTCCACGTTCACCACCAGGCCGACGATGAACGACACTGCCGGCATCCACACCATGGCCTGCCACGGATAACCGAAGTACAGCGCGGTGCTGCAGAACAGAAGGTTCAGCCCGGTGAGCTGCAGCAGGTACTGCCACCAGCCGCCCCGGCTGCTCATGCGGATCATCACGCAGCCGAACACGAAATAGCTCAGTCCCGAGGGGTACCACGGAAGCAGTACCAGGGCCATCACGATCATGCCCAGCGCGTAGCGCCATGCATGGTGCCGTGGCGCCAGCATCACCTTGGCGTAGAACAGCAGGAACAGCGGATAGCTGACCAGAGTCAGCAACAGCCAGCGCAGGGTGAAGCCGTTCCCCAGCACCGGGGTGAGGAAGATCCAGACCGACCACAGCAGGTGGATCGCACCGCTCCAGGGCGATTTGCCACGCCGCAGCAGCTCGGCCACCGCCGAATCCGGTGCGGGGCGCAGCAGGGACGCAAGCCAGCTCGACGACACAGGAGAATCCAGGCGGGGACGATCGCTGCCGATCATGCCAGTTCAGCCGATCCGGCGCAGGCGACGGCGCGCCAGCAGCAACGCGACCACGGTCACCGCCAGCAGCACCAGCAGGTGGCCGGCGAGGCTGCCCACCGACGGCAGCCCGACCACCGGCAGCGCCAGCTGCGCCAGATGCCAGGTCGGCCACAGTGGGGCCATCGTCGAGAAAAACTTCGGCAGCGCCGACAGCGGCAGCCACAGGCCGGACAGCAGGGCCAGCGGCAGATAAACCAGATTGACCATCGCCGGCGCCGCGCTGGCACTGACATGGCTGCCGATCAGCAGGCCGATCGCCCCCAGCGGCAGCGCCGCCAGGCCCGCCACCGCCAGCAGCTGCACCATCTGCAACGCCTGCAGCTGCACACCACCGAACACGCGCGCGACGCCGATCAGCAGTAACGCCACCAGCAGCGCGAACATCACCGCCATCGCCAGCCGTGCCAGCAGCGGTGCCGCCGCCGGCATCGGCAGCGCGCGCTTGAGGGTCAGCAGGCCGCCTTCGCGGTCCAGCGCCAACTGCACGCCGAAGCCGAACAGGGCCGGGGCCATCGCGCCAAACACGCAGTAGGTGGCCAACAGATACAGCGGCGCGTGACCACGCCCCAGCAGCACACCGAACAGCAGATAGAACAGCACCGGGAACAGCAGCGAGGGCACCGCGAACGCCGGCGTACGCCAGGCCCGGCGCAGTTCGGCCAGCAGTTCAGCGCGATACGGGCGCAGCGCCTGGCGCCATGCAGGCAGCGGCAACCTGGCGGTACGGATCAGGGTGTTCATGCGGCCTCCCGGGTCATGTCGAGGAAGGCGTCGGCCAGCGCCGCGCCCTGTACTTCCAGCTCGCGCAGCTGCGCGTCGGCGGCCAGCAGGCGCGCCACCACCGGCTCGGCCGGGCTCGCCAGCAGCTGCAGGTGCTCGCCGTCGCGCTGCACCTCCTGCACGCCCGGCCACTGCTGCACGTCCTCCATGGGCAACCCGCTGCGGCAGCGGATGCGGCGCGGCCGATCGGCCAGGCGCAGCTCGCTCAGCGGCGCGTCGGCCAGTACCCGACCCTGCTCCAGCACCACCACCTGCTGCGCCAGCGCTTCGGCTTCCTCCAGGTAATGGGTGGTCAGCAGCACGCCACAGCCTTCGGCCACCAGCTGCCGGATCGCCTGCCACATCACCTGCCGTGCCTGGATGTCCAGACCGGTGGTGGGCTCGTCCAGGAACAGTACGCGTGGCCGCCCACACAGCGCGATGGCGAACTGCACGGCGCGCTGCTGGCCACCGGACAGCTGGCCGTAGCGGCGGCGCGCGAGCGCCTGCAGGCCGGCGCGCTGCAGTACCTCCTGCAGCGGCATCGGGTCGGGGTAGCAGGCGCTTGCCTGCGCCACCAGTTCGTCCACCTGCAGCATCGGCGGCAGGCTGGTGCTCTGCAGCATCACGCCCAGGCCGAGACGGCTGGTCCGCTGCTGCGGGTCGCCGCCGAGCAGTTCGACCTGCCCGCCATCGGCGCGGCGCAGGCCCAACAACACGCTGATCGCGGTACTCTTGCCGGCACCGTTGCGGCCCAGCAGCGCCAGCACCTGGCCAGCGCGGACCTGCAGGTCGATGCCATGCAGGGCGGTATGGTCGCGGTAACGCACCTGCACCTGCTGCAGGCGGGCCAGCGACGGGGCGATCGGATCCATGGGCGGTACCGGTAGCGGGGACGTTGCCATCCTGTGCCGCCGTGGTCACATTTCGCAGTTGCCGCCGTCAGTGTCATCGGGTGACAGCTGTCACTGCCGTCATCGCTGTGCCTGCCTTCATGCTGTGCCGCACGCTCCACCGCCGGAACCGCCGCCGTCCGCCCTTCCGGTCACACCCGCCCGAACGCCTGTGATGGAACGAATGAACGCTTCTGCCGAGCTGTTGAAGGAACTCCGTATCGACCGCAAGTCCCCGCCGCCCGCCTCAGGAGGGAGTGGCAGTGGTGGTGGCCGCCGCTGGCTGTGGATCGCGATCATCGTGATCGTGTTGCTGCTGGCCGCTGCTGCCTTCGCCCTGTTCGGGCGTACCCCGGCGGTGGACGTGGAAACCGCGCCGGCGGTGGCCATCCAGCAGGGCAACGCCAGCAGTTCGGTGCTCGACGCCAGCGGCTATGTCGTTGCGCGGCGCATGGCCACCGTCTCGGCCAAGATCACCGGCAAGGTTCGCGAGGTGATGATCGAGGAAGGCATGCGCGTGGAGCAGGGCCAGATCATGGCCACGCTGGACCCGATCGATGCCGACGCGCAGCGCAGCCTGTATGCCTCGCAGCTACAGGCCGCACGCAGCCAGGTGGCCGGGCTGGAAGCACAGCAGAAGCAGGCCGCCGCCGAGGCCAGCCGCCTGCAGGCACTGGTCGGCCAGCAGCTGGTGTCGCGCTCGCAGTACGACCAGGCGGTGGCCCAGCGCGACAGCCTGCGTGCACAGCTGGACACCGCACAGCGCAACGTCAAGGTGGCCAACGACCAGCTGGCCATCGCCGACCTGGGCGTGGACAACAACATCGTGCGCGCGCCGTTCTCCGGCGTGGTCACCGCCAAGGCTGCGCAGCCCGGCGAAATCGTCTCGCCGCTGTCGGCCGGTGGTGGCTTCACCCGTACCGGCATCGGCACCATCGTCGACATGGAATCGCTGGAGATCGAAGTCGAGGTCGGCGAAGCTTTCATCGGCCGCGTGCAGCCGAAGATGCCGGTGGAAGCCACGCTCAACGCCTACCCGGAATGGAAGATTCCGGGTGAGGTGATCGCCATCATCCCCACCGCCGACCGCGGCAAGGCCACGGTGAAGGTACGCGTGGCGCTGAAGGTGAAGGACCCGCGCATCGTGCCGGAGATGGGCGTGCGGGTCAGCTTCCTGGAACAGGCACAGCCGCAGGCGGCCGCCAAGCCGCAAGGCGTGCGCGTGCCAGGTGGCGCCGTGGTCCAGCGCGAGGGCGCATCGGTGGCCTTCGTGCTGGGTGACGAGAACCGCGTGCAGCAGCGCACGGTCGAGGCTGGCCAGGCGATGGGCAAGGATCGCCAGATCCTCAAGGGCGTGAGCGCGGGTGAATCGGTGGTGGTCAACCCGCCGGACACCCTGCACGACGGCGCCAAGGTGCAACAGAAACAAGCGCAGTAACGGCCTGGCGCCTGCGGGCGCCGCCGGCAACACCGCTCGACGCACGCCTGCGGCCACCGCAGGTGCGCTTCCCCGTTTCCCGCCTTCCGTGGAGAACCACCCATGTCGACCCTGGTTTCATTGCGCAACATCACCAAGACCTACCAGCGTGGCCCCGAAAAGGTGCAGGTGCTGCACGGCATCGACCTGGACATCGCCAGCGGCGACTTCGTCGCGCTGATGGGCCCGTCCGGCTCGGGCAAGACCACCCTGCTCAACCTGATCGGCGGCCTGGACAACCCCAGCGGCGGCGAGATCAGCATCGAAGGCGAGCGTATCGACCAGATGAGCGGCGGCCAGCTGTCGACCTGGCGCAGCCACCATGTCGGCTTCGTGTTCCAGTTCTACAACCTGATGCCGATGCTGACCGCGCAGAAGAATGTGGAGCTGCCGCTGTTGCTGACCCACCTCAATGCCGCGCAGCGCCGCCGCAATGCGGAGATCGCACTGACCCTGGTCGGCCTGGCCGACCGCCGCAGCCATCGCCCGAATGAACTGTCCGGCGGCCAGCAGCAGCGCGTGGCGATCGCGCGGGCAATCGTCTCCGACCCGACTTTCCTGATCTGCGACGAACCCACCGGCGACCTCGACCGCCAGTCTGCCGAGGAGATCCTCGGCCTGCTGCAGCAGCTCAACCGCGAGCACGGCAAGACCATCATCATGGTCACCCATGACCCGAAGGCCGCCGAGTACGCCACGCACACGGTGCACCTGGACAAGGGCGAGCTGGCCGACGCGCCGCTGGCCCACTGACGGAGGCCACAGCGATGAAATACTTCTCGTTGGTCTGGGCGCAGCTGTTCCGCAGCCGCACCCGCACCCTGCTGACATTGCTGTCGGTGGTGGCCGCGTTCCTGCTGTTCGGCATGCTCGATTCGGTGCGCGTGGCGTTCACCTCCGGTGGTAGCGTGGAAGGTGCCAACCGGCTGGTCACTGCCTCGCGCCTGTCGATCACCCAGTCGCTGCCGATCCGCCTGGAAACGCAGATCCGCCAGGTCGCCGGTGTACGCGACGTGGCCTATGGCATGTGGTTCGGCGGCATCTACCAGGACCCGAAGAATTTCTTCCCGAACTTCTCGGTGTCACCCAACTACTTCGATGTCTACCGCGAACTGCAGATCGACCCGGCGCAGCTGGAAGACTGGAAGAACACCCGCACCGGCGCCATCGTCGGCGAGACCCTGGCCAAGCAGTTCGGCTGGAAGATCGGCGACACCATTCCGCTGCAGGCGACAATCTTCCCGCGCGGCGGCAGCAACGACTGGCCGCTGGAGTTGAAGGGCATCTACCGTTCCAGGGATCCGGCACAGGCCTCCAACGAAGAACGCCAGTTGATGATGAACTGGAAGTACTTCGATGAGTCCAACGACTACATCAAGAACCAGGTGAGCTGGTACACGGTGACGCTGGACAACCCGGACCACTCTTCGCGGGTGGCGCAGGCGATCGACGCGATCTCGGCCAACTCCGACCACGAAACCAAGACCCAGACCGAATCGGCGTTCCAGCAGGCCTTCGTCAAGCAGTTCGCCGACATCGGCATGATCGTCACCTCGATCATGGGTGCGGTGTTCTTCACCCTGCTGCTGTTGACCGGCAACACCATGGCGCAGGCGGTGCGCGAGCGCGTGCCCGAACTGGCCACGCTGAAGACGCTGGGCTTCAAGGACAGCACCGTGCTGATGCTGGTAATGGTGGAGTCGGTGCTGCTGATCGGCCTCGGTGGCCTGATCGGCATGGGCCTGGCTGCACTGATCCTGCCGGCGATCGGGCCAAAGAGCATGGGCATGCTGCCGCCGCACGTGCCGACCCCGACCTGGCTGATGGGGCTGGGCCTGATCGTGGTGATCGGCATCATCGTCGGCCTGCTGCCGGCGCTGCGTGCCAAGCGCCTGAAGATCGTCGACGCACTGGCCGGCCGCTGAGGAGGACACCGACATGTTCAAGAGCAAACTCAAGAAGTGGCTGGGCAATGCGCTGACCGCGCTGCTGCTGGTGATCGGCCTGGTGCTGTGGATCGGCCTGCCGTGGATCGGCGTGTTGGCGGTCGCCGTGCTGGTGGCACTGTGGCTGCTGCTGACCCGCGGTGGGCGACTGGCGCTGGCCGCCACCCGCATCGGCGTAGCCAGTCTGCCGCAGCGCTGGGGCGCGTCCTCGGTGATCGTGGTCGGCATCGCCGGCGTGGTCGGCGTGCTGGTGGCGATGCTGGCGATGGGCGAAGGCTTCCAGGCCACGCTCAACAACACCGGCGATGACACCACCGCCATCGTGCTGCGCGGCGGCTCGCAGGCCGAAACCAACTCGGTCATCACCCGCGAGCAGGTGCCGACGTTGTCCACCCTGCCCGGCATCAGCCGCGATGCCGAAGGCCGGCCGCTGCTGTCACCGGAGTTGTCGCAGGTGGTCAACCTGGTGTCGAAGTCCGATGGCACCGACGTCAACGCGCAGTTCCGCGGCGTCGGCCCGCAGGCGTGGGCGGTGCATGACAAGGTCAAGATTGTCGAAGGCCGCACGTTCGCCACCGGCCTGCGCGAGATCGTGGTCGGCCAGGGCGCCAAGGGCCAGTTCCGCGATCTGGATGTGGGCAAGACGCTGACGCTGGGCAACCAGACCTGGACCGTGGTCGGTGTGTTCGCCACCGGCGATGCGCATGACTCGGAACTGTGGACCGATGCCGATACGCTGGCCACCACCTACCAGCGCAGTGCGTGGCAGTCGATCAGCGTGCGCACCGATGGCAAGCCCGGCTTCGAGCAGTTCAAGGCCGCCGTCGCTGCCGACCCGCGCCTGAAACTGGACGTGGAAACCACCCGCGTCTACTACAGCAAGCAGGGCGGTGGCCTGACCAAGCTGATCGACATCCTCGGCAAGGTGATCGGCACCATCATGGCGGTGGGTGCGGTGTTCGGTGCGCTCAACACCATGTATGCAGCAGTGGCCACGCGCGCGCGCGAGATCGCCACCATGCGCGCGATCGGCTTCCGCGGCCTGCCGGTGGTGACGGCGGTGATGCTGGAGACGATGCTGCTGGCCCTCCTCGGCGGCCTGCTCGGTTGCGCAGTGGCATGGCTGCTGTTCAATGGCTACAGCGTGTCCACCATCGGCAGCAACTTCAGCGCAGTGGTGTTCAAGTTCCACGTATCGCCGGAACTGCTGTGGACCGGCCTGAAATGGGCACTGGGCATCGGCCTCGTCGGCGGCCTGTTCCCGGCGCTGCGCGCGGCACGGTTGCCCATCACCACGGCGCTGCGCGAAACCTGAGCATCACGCAGCGATAGACTGCGCATCCTGCAGAGGGACGGAGCGAAGGCTCCGTCCCTTTTTCTTTGGTGGGGTCAGATCCCTTCGCTACGCGAAGGGATCTGACCCCGATCTGGGTGGTCGTCGCTACAGATTGCGTAGATACCGCCGCTACCGATGCCTCTGCCCGTCGCAAACGCAACGCACGTGACGCTGCGCACAGTGCATCTGTGGATTGTTGGTTGCGATTCATTTTCGCGCACTTCCCAGCGCGCAGGGACAAACAGTTACGAATGGAAACAATCTAGAATCGCGCCCCCCACGTTGGTTTGCAGCACCCCACGCGCCCACAGAACGGGCGCATGTTTTTTCTGAAACACGAGATTTCACGGATGTCCCTGAAAACCAATCCGCTGCGCAACGCGATCGTCATCGCGCTGGCCGCCAGCTGCACCACCCCCGCCTTCGCACAGAGCGCCGGCGACACCCCGACCAACCTCGACCGCATCGAAATCACCGGCTCGCGCATCCGCCAGGCCAGTGTCGAGACCGCACAGCCGGTCGTCGCGCTCAGCCGCGCCGAGATCGAGAAGAAGGGTTACATCAACGTCGCCGACATCCTGCAGGACGTCACCGCCGCCGGCGCACCGAGCCTGAGCCGCTCGTCGTCGCTGAGTTCTTCGCGCGACTTCGGCGGCACGTACGTCAGCCTGCGCAACCTCGGCCCTGAACGCAGCCTGGTGCTGATCGACGGCCGCCGCATGGGCGTCAGCGCCGGTGGCTACTCCGACCTGGCTTCGATTCCCTCGGCGATTGTCGAGCGCGTGGAAGTGCTGACCGACGGCGCATCCGCGCTGTATGGCTCGGACGCCATCGCCGGTGTGGTCAACATCATCACCCGCAAGAACTTCGACGGTGGCGAAGCCAGCGTCTACGTCGGCCAGTACGGTGAAGGCGACGGCCAGAAGCGCTCCTACAGCGCCACCTTCGGCAAGACCTTCGACCGCGGCTGGTTCAGCGTCGGCGCCGAGCGCACCAAGGAAGACGAGATTCTCGGCAGCGAGCGTGAGTTCAGCCGTTACCCGGGGGGCCCGCGCCATCCCGACGACGTCAAGGCACTGAACCAGACCACGCAGTGGGGCAGCGTCACCGTCGACGGCAAGTCGCTGACCGTGGGCCCGGGCGGCGACCCGAGCCAGAAGGGCAATTTCCACACGCCCGATCCGGCCGATGGTGCCAACACCAAGACTAACATGAGCCTGCTGAGCGGCATGGAGCGCACTTCGGTGTTCGCCAACGGTGGCTTCTCGATCACCGATGACCTGCGCATCGTGGCCGACGCGCTGTACAGCAAGCGCGAGTCGACCAAGCACCTGGCCGGCTACCCCTACTCGGTATCCACCGCACAGGCCCGCAACGGTTCCCGTGCTGCCCTGTCCAAGGACAGCGCGTTCAACCACTGGGGCCAGGACGTGCTGTTCTCGCACCGCACCGAAGAAATGCCGCGTGCGACCGAGAACAACCTGGACACCAAGCGCGCCAGCATCGGCCTGGAAGGCAGCTTCGAAACCGGTTCGCGGTACTGGGACTGGAACGTCAGCTACATGTACAACCGCAATGAAGGCGAGCGCATCGGTACCGGCAGCATGTACCAGCCGCATGTCGACCTGGCGGTGGGCCCGTCCTTCATGGATGGCACCGTGGCACGCTGCGGCAGCCCGGGTGCAGTGATCGCCGGCTGCGTGCCGTGGAACCCGGCCGCGCCGATGGGTTATGCGGGCCCGGGCTCGCTGAGCAACCAGGACGTGCAGGACTACCTGTTCACCCGCTTCGTCGACAAGATGAAGAGCACCACCAAGGTGGCCAGCGCCAACATCTCCGGTTCGGTGTTCACCCTGCCGGCCGGCGACGTGATGGCCGCGATGGGCTTCGAGCACCGCAGCGAAGAAGCCAGCTACACCCCGGACCTGATGGTGCAGAAGGGCCAGATCGCCGGCACCACCGGCCAGCCGACCCGTGGCGACTACTCGCTCAACGAGGTCTACCTGGAACTGCAGGTACCGCTGCTGGCCGACATGCCGTTCGCGCGTGAGCTGTCGCTGGACCTGGCCGGCCGCTACACCGACTACAACACCTTCGGTTCGACCACCAACAGCAAGTTCGGCCTGAAGTGGAAGCCGATCGACAGCCTGCTGGTGCGCGCTACCTATGGCACCGGCTTCCGTGCGCCGACCGTGGACGACCTGTACAGCGGTGGCGCGAAGAGCCGTGATTCGTTCACCGATCCGTGCGATACCTCGTTCGGCATCGCTGCCAGCAGCGCGACCGTGGCCGCACGCTGCCAGGCGCTGAAGGTGCCGGCGAACTTCCGCCAGCAGACCGCGTCGGAAGGCAACGTCGCCAACCGTCCGGGCCAGCAGGGCATCGCCGATTTCGACTCCGGTTCCAATGCGAACCTGAAGCCGGAAACCGCCAAGACCTGGACCGTGGGCCTGGTGTACAGCCCCGAATTCGTGCCGGGCCTGGACGTCAGCCTGGACTGGTGGAAGATCCGCATCGACAACGCGATCGTGGGTGAGTCGGCCACCGACATCCTCAACCAGTGCTACGTGCAGGGTGTGGATTCGGCCTGCGGCCGCTTCACCCGTTCCACCAGCGCCAAGACGCTGGGCCAGGTGACGGCGCTGGACCGCTCGCTGGTCAATGCGGGCTACCGCGAAACCGCTGGCTACGATTTCAGCCTGCGCTACCGCCTGCCGGAAACCTCGTTCGGCCGCTTCGCCGCCACCTGGAACACCACCTACACCGACTACCTGGAGCAGCGCAACGACAGCGCCGCCACCACGCCGGTGGAGCAGAAGACCGGCTGGCAGGGCAACTTCCGCGTGCGTTCGACCTTCAACCTGGATTGGCAGTACGGCGACCTGGGCATTGGCTGGACCGCCCGCTACTACTCGGGCATGAAGGAAGCCTGCTCGTATGACCTGGGCGGTGGCCCGGACTGCAACATGGCCGGCTTCGTCTCGCCGTACACCGATGCGCAGCCGAGCCGCAAGGTGGGCTCCAACACCTTCCACGACCTGCAGGTGCGTTACAGCCTGCCGTGGGACGGCACCGTGTCGCTGGGCGTGAACAACGTCTTCGACCACCAGGGTCCGATCATGTACAGCCAGCCGAACAGCAGCTTCACCTACTACGGTGGCTTCGATATCGGTCGTTTCATGTACATGAAGTACCAGCAGCGCTTCTAAGCCTGCAACCGCGTTCCCGCCACGGCCAACTCTCTCCTGGCCGTGGATGGAAGCAGAACGGCGCCCCTCGGGGCGCCGTTCTTTTTTTTTTGTGGGAAGCGGGGTCGGAGAAGCGGGGGTCGGATCCCTTCGCCCGCGAAGGGCTCTGACCCCATTCCATCCGAAGCCTGCGGGTCGGAGCCCTCCACGTTGCGGAGGGATCCGACCCCGCAGCTTCGCCGGACATGGCCCGGCGCTACCGCTTGGCGCGCATCGTGCGGATGTTGTCGCCGACAAACAGGATCAGGCCAGCCCAGATCGCGGCAAAGCCGATCGCCTTGGCGGTGTCGAACGCTTCGTGGAAGAAGAACACACCCAGCAGCAGCTGCAGGCTCGGCGCGATGTACTGCAGGATGCCGACCAGCGACAGCGGAATGCGCTTGACGCCGTAGGCGAAGCCGATCAGCGGTACTGCGGTGATCGCACCACCAAAGATCAGCAGCAGGTCGTTGCGCCAGCCCCAGCCATGGAAGAACGCCCCGCCGTGGCCGTTCTCGGCCCAGATCGCAAACGCCAGCGCCGGCAGGAACAGGTACAGGCTTTCCACGCCCAGGCCGGCCACCGGGTCGACCGAGACCAGTTTGCGCAGCAGGCCATACAGGCCGAACGAGCAGGCCAGGCCCAGCGCGATCCACGGCGGCGTCCCGGCATCGATGGTCAGCCAGGCCACGCCGATGGCCGCCATCGCCACCGCCACCCACTGCAGCCGGCGCAGGCGCTCCTTCAGCACCAGCACGCCCAGCAGCACGTTCACCAGCGGATTGATGAAGTAGCCCAGGCTGGTCTCGATGACGTGGCCGGCGTTGATGGCCCAGATGTAAAGGCCCCAGTTGAAGGCGATGGTCAGGCTCGAAACCAGCAGGATCGACAGCGCGCGCGGCTGCGCGGCGATCTTCTGCCACCAGCCCAGCTTCGAACTGAGCAGCAGCCAGCCCAGCACCATCACCGTGCTCCAGATGATGCGGTGGGCGATGATCTGGAACGAGGGCACCTCGTTGAGCAGGTGCCAGTACACCGGCACCAGCCCCCAGATCACGAAGGTGGAGGCGGTGACCAGCAGGCCGCGGCGTTGTTCTTTCTCGTCCATGCTCATTTCTTTCGCGTCCTCGCCATCGTCAACACCACCACACCCAGAAGAATCACCGCCATGGCGAGGAAGTCCCGCCATCCAAAGCGTTCACCATTCAATGCGGCGCCCAGCAGCACCGCGATCACGGGATTGACGTATGCATAGCTGCCGGCCAGCGCCGGGCGTACGTTCTGCAGCAGCCACACATAGGCGGTGAACGCCACGATGGACCCGAACACGCACAGGTAGGCCATCGCCAGCAGACCGCCGGTATCGGGCAGCGTGGTCGGCCGCTCGCCAACGGCCAGGCCGATCAGCACCAGCAGCACGCCGCCGCAGAGCATCTGACCGGCGGCGGTCATGAACGGGCCCGGCAGATCCAGCCCGCGTGCCCACACCGAACCGAAGGCCCAGCCGATCGGCGCGATCAGCAGCAGCACCAGCCCGGTCGGCGAGGCGGTCAGGCTGCTGCCGGCATTGAGCCAGACCACGCCGACGAAGCCGACGGCGATACCCAGCCATTCGCCCTTGCTGGCATGCTGGCCGCGCAGCGCCGAGAACAGTGCCATCCACAGCGGCACCGAAGCCACCGCGGTGGCCGCCAAGCCCGAGGACACCTCACGCTCGGCCAGCACCACCATGCCGTTGCCCAGCACCAGCATGGTCACGCCCATGATGACCAGGTTGCGCCACTGCCGCAGGGTCGGGTTCGGCATCTTCCAGAACAGGCGCAGGGCCAGGAACATCAGGCCACCGGCAATGATGAAGCGGCTGCCGGAGACCATCGTCAGCGGCAGCGCGCCGCCGTGCAGGGCCTTGGCGATGCCCAGGTAGGTCGACCCCCAGACCACGTAGACCAGCAGCAGCGCCAACGCGACAAGGCCACCCCGGGGGGCAGCCGCAGACGGAACAGGGGGAGCCGACATGACGCACCAGAGGGGCCGGGGGAACGCGGATTCTAGGACGTTCGGCCGGCTGAAATAACCCCGGTTTTCAACACACTGCAACTCGGATGGGCGATCTTCCCCGGTGCCGGACGCGAAACGGCGTACGACGATTTAGCTATAGGCCCGTCTGGCGCCCGCTGTCACCCTGTCCGGTCCCATTCCCCGCCCGCTCGTTCGGCACCCGGCGTTGACGTGGGATGCATTACCTAGGAGGCTGGCCGCAAGCGCCCCGCGCGCGGCTGGCACCGATCTTTCCCGCACGGAAGCGCCGCATCGAGGATTCCCACCCGGATGAGCACCACGTCCCATTCCGCTGTCCCCAGCACCGACGGCGCCGCGCTGCGGCGTTCCATCTCCAATACCCTCAAAGGCTCCGCCGGCAACCTGGTGGAGTGGTACGACGTCTACGTGTACTCGGTATTCGCCGTGTACTTCGAATCGCAGTTCTTCTCGCCGGATGACAAGAACTCCACGATGTACGTGTGGGCGATCTTCGCGGCAACCTTCCTGATGCGCCCGATCGGCGCCTGGTTCTTCGGCCGCTTCGCCGACCGCCATGGCCGTCGCCAGGCCCTGACCGTGTCGGTCACGCTGATGGCGGCCTGCTCGTTCCTCATCGCCATCACCCCCACCGCCGCCAGCATCGGTATCTGGGCAGCGGTGATCCTGCTGTTCGCACGGCTGCTGCAGGGCTTCGCCACCGGCGGCGAGTACGGTGCCAGTGCCACCTACATGTCCGAGGCCGCCATCCCCGGCCGTCGCGGCTTCCTGTCGTCCTTCCACTACGTCACCCTGGTCGGTGGCCATGTACTGGCGCAGCTGACGCTACTACTGATGCTGACCTTCTGGGGCAAGCCGGAAATCTCCGAGTGGGGCTGGCGCATCGCCTTCGGCATCGGTGGCATCGCGGCAGTGGTGGTGTTCTGGCTGCGTCGTGGCATGGACGAGTCGCTGTCGGAGTCGTCCATCGAGGCCGCACGCGAGGGCAAGGCACAGAAGTCCGGCTCGATGTACGAGCTGTTCGTGCACCAGTGGCGGCCGCTGCTGCTGTGCTTCCTGATCACCGCCGGTGGCACCGTGGCCTTCTACACCTACTCGGTGAACGGCCCGAAGATGATCCAGAGTGCCTTCGCCGCCAATGATCCGATGACCGGCACCCTGATCAACCTGGGCGTGCTGGCCTTCCTGATGGTGCTGCAGCCGGTCGGTGGCTGGCTGTCGGACATCATCGGCCGCAAGACCCTGCTGGTGTTCTTCGGCGTCGGCGGCGTGCTGTACAGCTGGTACCTGATCACCCAGCTGCCGCACCAGCATGACGCCACCCTGGCATTCCTGACCCTCGCGCTGGGCTTCGTCATCCTCACCGGCTACACCTCGATCAACGCGGTGGTGAAGGCCGAACTGTTCCCCACCCACGTGCGTGCACTGGGCGTGGGCCTGGGCTATGCACTGGCCAACTCGCTGTTCGGCGGCACCGCCCCGCTGCTGTACCAGGGCGCGCTGAAGACCGGCCACGTGGACTGGTTCGCCATCTACGTCACCGCGACGATCGCGGTATCGTTGGTGGTCTATGTGTTCTTCCTCACCAACAAGGGCCCGAACTGGCTCGACGGCACCCGCAAGTAAGCGCGTCGTCATGATCGCGGCCACCGGTGCACTGCCGGTGGCCGCTGTGTCTCCGGCCTCGCCGCTGATGTGGCTCGCGGCGACGCTGGCCGCAGCCACGGCACTGGCCTGGCTGCTGCGCCGCCCCAACGCGCAGGCCGCGTGGCCGCGCATCGGTTTCGGGATCGCCCTGCTGGTGTTCTGCGCCGCGCTGGCGCTGCAGCTGGCGGTGGACCTGGGCAGCGGCCACAGCTCGCTGCAGATGCGCCTGCATCGCGGCATCTCTCCAGGGTCGCCGGTTGGACTGCGCACGATGGTGGCGTGCTATCTGGCAGCACTCGTCGCCAGTGGCTGGGGTGCGTGGAAGCTGCTGCGCCGGCGCTGACGAATACCCGGGCGTGCCGGCCGCTGGCCGGCAACGCCACCTCTTTCGGTAGTGCCGGCCGCTGGCCGGCAACTCCACATTCTTTCCGAAGGTTCATGAGGTTGCCGGCCAGCGGCCGACACTACCTCAACGGCGGGCCGCTTCGCTCTTGTCGCGCGCGCCGCGGAATTCCGATTCCTTTTCCCACGTCGGCCAACGGCGACTGTTGGCCAGCTCGGCGCCCAGGTCGTAGACCAGCAAGGTGTCGGCGGCGTGGCCACTCGGGTCCCAGCTCGGCGTCCACGCATCGCAGGCCTGGTGGTAGCAGTCGGCGAAGTACTTCTCGCGCAGCGCGCGGCCGGCTTCAACGCCACCGTCCAGCTTGTCCAGGCCCGGGCCGATGGTGATCGCCGGCACACCCAGGCGGGCGAAGGCGAAGTGGTCGGCACGGTAGAAGAAGCCGGCTTCCAGGTTCGGGTCCGGGCTGTAGCCGCGGCCACGGGCCTTGGCCACGCGTTCCAGGTCGCCTTCCAGCGAGACCCGGCCCTTGCCCCACGAAGCGATGTCACGGGTCGCACCATCCGGGCTGAACATCTCGATGTTCAGCACTGCGGCGGTCTTGTCCAGCGGCGCCAGCGGGTGTGCGGCGTAGTAGCTGGCGCCCAGCAGGCCCTTCTCTTCAGCGGTCAGTGCCACGAAGTACAGCGTGCGCTGCGGCTGCGGGCCGGCGGCGAACACGCGACCCAGTTCCAGCACCGTGGCCACGCCGGTGGCGTTGTCGATCGCGCCGCGGCGGATGCGGTCGCCCTTGGCATCGGCCTGGCCGATACCGAAGGCATCCCAGTGCGCAGAGAAGATCACCGCCTCGTCGGCATGCTCACCACCGGGCAGCTTGGCCACCACGTTGCGGGTCACCACCTGCTCGCGCTTGAGTGCGAAATCCACGCTCAGCTTCGCGTTGTCCAGTGCCACGGGTCGGAAATCGGCACGCGTCGCCTTGCGCTTCTCGGCATCGAAGTCGAGGCCGGCGTCGGCGAAGATCGCCTCGGCCAGCTCGCGCTGCATCCAGCCGCGCAGCGGCGTGTGCTGGGCCATCGCCTCGGCCTGGCCGCGTTCGATGTCGAACAGCGGCGAGGTGCCCGAGCTCTTCACCGTGGCCCAGCCATACGCAGCCGGTGCAGTCTCGTGCACGATCAGCACGCCCTCGGCACCACGGCGTGCGGCTTCCTCGAACTTGTAGGTCCAACGGCCGTAGTAGGTCACCGCCTTGCCATCAAATGCACCCGGCGCATCGGCTTCGAAATCGGCGTCGTTGATCAGCACCACCGCGATCTTGCCGTGCAGGTCCACGTCCTTGTAGTCGTTCCACTGGCGTTCCGGCGCGTCGATGCCGTAGCCGACGAATACCAGCGGCGCGTCCTTGATCTGCACGCGCTTGCGCGGCTGCAGGCTCTGCAGGGTCACGTCCACGCCGTTGGCCAGCGCGCGCTTGCCCTGCTTCAGCGACAGGCTGGCCTTGGCCGCGCCATCCAGCTGTGCGCGCACCAGCGGCACCGGCTGTACCCAGCTGCCGTCCACGCCGCCCGGCTGCAGGCCATAGCTGCGGAACTGCTCGATCAGGTACTGCACCGTGCGCTCTTCACCCTCGGTGGCCGGCGCGCGGCCCTCGAACTCATCCGACGCCAGCACGCGCACATGGCGCGACAGTGCCTGCGGATCGATGCCGCCGCCCGGCAGGTCGTTGGCCGCATGGGCCAGGCCACCCACGAACAGGCAGGACGACAGCAGCAACACGCGCATCGGATTCACGGCAGTACCACGGCTAGCTTGGAAGTCACCAGAGTGTAACGTGGTCGTGACATCGCGGCGCAGTCTGGGCCAACGTCATCCACGCATGGCGTGGATCTACCTGCTGATGCGATCCAGCCAGCAGGCCAGGCCTTGGGCGTTGAGTTCGATGTCCATCGCCAGAACAGCGGTCACCGCGGCATCGTCCAGCGCGCAGCCATGCAGCTGTGCACGTTCCAGGTACAGCGCCTGCAGTGCGGCCAGCAGGCAGCGGTGGCGATCCGGTCGGCCATCGCACTGGCGGCCGATGGCGGCCATCGCATCGATCTGCTCGAACAGGTCGTCGGCCAGTTTCTCCACCTGTTCCACACGACCGTAGTGGGTCAGGTACATCGCTTGCGGGCCGTAGCCCAGCATGCGCCGGATCGAGGCCTTCATCGCCTCCGGATCGAACTGCACCGGCGATGAGGTGGGGAAGATGAAAGCACCCTGCGCACTATCCAGCTCGCGGTAGGAGATACCGAACGTATCGCCGGTGAACCAGCTGCGGCTGCGCGCATCCCACACGCAGTAGTGGTGCAGTGCATGGCCCGGCGTATGCAGCAGCACCAGCTCGCGGCCGGCCAGATCGATGCGGCGGCCGTCTTCGGCCACCACCACACGGTGCTCCGGAATCGCCTCGATGCGACCATAGCTGCGCGCGATCTCTTCGGCGCCGTACACCGCGGTGGCGCCGGCAATCAGCCGGGTCGGATCGATCATGTGCGGCGCGCCGCGCGGATGCAGCACCGCCTTCGCGTTCGGCAGCTGCTGCATCAGCAGGCCTGCACCGCCTGCATGATCCAGATGCACGTGGGTGAGCAGCAGCCAGTCCACCGCTTCCACACCCAGACCGGCGTCCGCCAGCGCCTGCAACATCGCCGGTACCGACAGGCCGGTGCCGCAGTCGACGAACGCGGCGCGGCCGTTTTCAACGATCAGATACGCCGCGTCGAAATCCGGGCGCTGGAAACCGGTATCGATGGTGTGGATGCTGGGGTCGGCGGTCATTGGCACGCACCTGGCAGGATCGGGAACAGACACCCATGGTAGGCGCGCAGGCAGCCCAGGTTCGATGCGGCTTTGGTCGGAGGGCGCATGGCTTTGGCCGGATGGTGGCCTGGTAGAGTCGACTGTTAGTCGACTTGCGCGCGCAGCGCGGGTATTTCTCCACGTCTGACGGGAAAGCAGTCGACTAACAGTCGACTCTACCAGGAGCACGTTCAGCGGCGGCCATCATCACCGCCAGGTTCAGCGCAATGCGAACCGCGGCCGCAGCAACAGGGCCAGCACCAGCACCGCCAGGAACGCGCCGTAGGCATACAGCACCGCCAGCACCTGCGGCCAGATCGGGCCGGCGCCGGGCTGCACCAGGCCGATGTGGTGGCCCCAGAGCATCGCCAGGATGCTCAGCAGCAATGCCAATGCCAGGGCAGCACCATCGAACAGGCGCCGTCGCGCGGTGCGCGGCTGGCGCGGGAACAGCCAGTACAGGCTGCCCAGCAGCAGGAACCAGGGCAGGAACAGCAGCAGCGACAACCAGGCCATCGCAGACTCCATGTCATCGCGCCGGCGGCGCGCGGACATCATGCCATGACCTTCGTTCACGGGTAGCGCCGGCCGCTGGCCGGCATTTCCGGGTACCTGGGGAACGTGCAGTTGCCGGCCAGCGGCCGGCACTACCCCTTACGCTTCGCGCAGCACGGCCAGGGCGGCCAGCACGGCATCGACCTCGGCGTCCAGCTTGAACAGATCGCTCTGCAGCTGGTCGCCCTGCTCAGCCTGCTTCAATACGGCGATCAGCTGGCCGGCATCGCGCGGCGAATCGAAGCCTTCGCTCTGGATCAGCAGCGTGCCGTCACCGGCGGTCAGCTTGAAGTAGAAACGGCCGTCCTTTTCGCGGTACTGCTTGAACAGCGGCGGTGCCACGCGGGCCACGCCGGCGTCCTCGCTGGCGATGTCGCCCGCGCTGGACAGGTCACGCAGACCCACCGCATGGCGAAGCTCGTCCAGCAGCGGGGCCGCCAGCTGCTCGCGCAGCTGCTGGCCACGTCGCTTGAGCAGCGCTTCAATCTTCTCCGGCTCGGCCATCAGCGCGTTGTAGCGCTCGCGCAGCGGCGACAGCTCGCTGTCGATGCGCTCGAACAGCTGCTGCTTGGCATCGCCCCAGCTGATGCCGGCAGCGAACGCCTTGGCGAATTCCGCGGTCTGTTCCGGGGTGGCGAACGCCTGGTACATCTGGAACAGCGCCGAGCCCTCGGTGTCCTTCGGCTCGCCCGGTGCGCGCGAGTCGGTCAGGATCGAGAACACCAGCTTCTTCAGCTCTTCGCGCGGCACGAACAGCGGAATGGTGTTGTGGTAGCTCTTGCTCATCTTGCGGCCATCCAGGCCCGCCAGCGTCGCCACCTGCTCGTCGATCACCACGTCCGGCAGCGGGAAGTACTCCTTGCCGTACACGTGGTTGAAGCGCTGCGCGAAGTCGCGCGCCATCTCGATGTGCTGGATCTGGTCACGGCCCACCGGCACCTGGTTGGCCTTGAAGATCAGGATGTCGGCGGCCATCAGCACCGGGTACATGAACAGGCCGGCGCTGACGCCCGCATCTTCGTCCACGCCTTCCTCACGGTTCTTGTCCACTGCCGCCTTGTAGGCGTGCGCGCGGTTGAGGATGCCCTTGCTGGCGATGGCGGTCAGGAACCACATCAGCTCGGTGGTCTCGCGGATGTCGCTCTGGCGGTAGAACCACACGTGTTCCGGGTCCAGGCCGCAGGCCAGCCAGCTGGCCGCGATCTCCAGGGTCGCGCGCTGGGTGCGCTGCGGGTCCTGCGACTTGATCAGGCTGTGCAGATCGGCCAGGAAGAAGAAGCTCTCGATCCCCGGCGCGCGGCTGGCCGCGATGGCCGGACGGATGGCGCCAACGTAGTTGCCCAGGTGGGGCGTGCCGGAGGGGGTAATACCGGTAAGGACTCGGGTCGTCATGACTGCGTGGGGAAACCTTCAATGAACGGGGCCAGTTTACCGTGCCGAGGGTCAACCCCGTCAGGGCCTGCGGCGCGTTCATTCACCCAACCCCGCTGGAGACGCCCGATGAAACGCCTGCTGCCCCTGCTGCTGATCCTGCCCCTGGCCGGCTTCCGCCCGGCCCCGATGCCGCCGCCGGTGTACGAGGGCGGCCCCGTGCGCATGGCCCTGGTCGACCGCGACCGCGGCACCGAACTGCGCAGCTACCCCGCCGAGGGCCAGCGCTGGGTGGCCGGCGAGCGCGGCCACCGCTACGCCGTGCGCCTGTACAACGACAGCCCGCGCCGGGTGCTGGTGGTGCTGTCGGTGGACGGCGTCAACGTCATCTCCGGCGAAGATGCCGATCCCTCGCAGACCGGCTACGTGCTCAACCCCGGCCAGCGCGCCGACATCACCGGCTGGCGCAAGAGCCAGGACGAAGTGGCGCAGTTCGTGTTCAGCAGCCCCAGCGGCAGCTACGCCAGCCGCACCGGCCGCCCGGACAACATCGGCGTGGTGGGCGTGGCGGTGTTCGAGGAAGCGCGCCGCTGGCGTCCGGATCCGATCCTGCGCCGTGGCCTGCCGCTGCCAGCCCCGGCGGCGGAAGCGTCGGCCGATGCCAGTGCGAGCAGCAGCCGCATCGAGGGCTATTCCAGCAAGTCGCAGGCGCCAGCGCTGGGCACCGGCCACGGTGCTCGCGAGCAGTCTTCGGTGCGCGATACCGACTTCGAACGCGCCAGCCGCAGCCCGGCACAGGTACTGCAGCTGCGTTACGACAGCGCCCGCAACCTGCGCGCACGCGGCATCCTGGTGGATTCGCCCTCGCGCCTGCCGCGCGAACCACAGGCGTTCCCGAACCGCTACGTGCCGGACCCGCCGGCGCGCTGATCGTCCCGCCCAGACAACACAACGCCCGCAACCTCTCGGTGCGGGCGTTGTGCCGTGGGGGAAACCGAAGTGCTTACTTGTAGTCCGGGTAGTCCTTGCTCACGGCGTCCTGGAACTCACGCACTTCCTTCTCCGCGCGGTCCTTGGCCCAGCCATAACGTTCCTGCAGGCGACCGGCCAGATACTCGGCATTGCCTTCGGCCACATCGAAGTCGTCGTTGGTCAGATCGCCCCACTTGGCCTGGGCCTTGCCCTTCAGCTGCGACCACTTGCCGGAAATGATGTCTTTGTTCATTGCTGGGAGTCCTTGGTTGCAACGGCGTTCTTACCGTGGCTCCAGCTTCGCGCAGCGGCTGTTGAATACCGGTCAACCGGCAATGAAATAGATGCTCACCTGCTTGAATGGTTCACTCCGCTTCGACAGCACGCAGCGAAAAGCACGCGCAAAAAAAGGCCGGGGAAATCCCCGGCCTTTTCTCTTTCCGTTCCGTGCAGGGCTCAACGGCCCTTCGCGGTGTCCTCGACCTTCTCGCCCGCCTTCTGCACGTCCTTGCCGGCACCGGCAATGGTGTTGCAGCCGGCCAGCAGGGCCACCGAGAACATCGACAACAGCATCAGGGCAACTACGCGCTTCATGGGCTTCTCCTTGGGTTTGCCGCTACACCGCTTCATTCGCGGATGGGATTGTTTCGCTCGGCGGGAGAAGGCCAATGCCCACCACCGCCGCGTGAAGTGCAATCTGGCGGCAGTGGCGTGGAGCGGGCGTGAACGGATCACAGATCCGTTCAGGCGGCGCCGTCAGTCACGCATCAGGGTGGACTTGCCGAACAGGCTTTCGACCAGGTCCACGGCCAGTTCGGCGGTGGCATTCTGCTTGTCCAGCAAGGGGTTGAGCTCGACGATGTCCAGCGAACCCATGCGCCCGGTGTCGGCGATCATCTCCATCACCAGCTGCGCCTCGCGGTAGTTCACCCCGCCCGGCACAGTGGTGCCCACGCCCGGCGCGATGCTGGGGTCGAGGAAGTCCACATCGAAGCTGACATGCAGATGGGTGTTCTCGTCGATGCCTGCCAGCGCTGCTTCTACGGTGCGCTTCATGCCGTTCTCGTCGATGTAGCGCATGTCATAGACATCCACCTTGTGGGTCTTGATCAGGCGCTTCTCGTCCGGGTCCACCGAACGGATGCCGATCTGGTGCATCTGCGCCGGGGTGATCGCCGGCACGGTGCCGCCGAGGCGGGTCAACGCATCCGGGCCGAGGCCGCACAGGCAGGCCACCGGCATGCCGTGGATGTTGCCCGACGGGGTCACGTCGCTGGTGTTGAAATCCGAATGGGCATCCAGCCACAGCACGCGCAGGGTCTTGCCCTGTTCGCGGCACCAGCGCGCCACGGCGGTGATCGAACCGATGCCCAGGCAATGGTCGCCGCCGAGCATGATCGGCATGCGGCCAGCCTGCAGTTCGGCGTAGCTGGCTTCCATCAGTGCATGGTTCCACGCCACCACTTCATCCAGGTGGCGGTAACCCTCGACCGGGGCGGTCCACGGGTTGCGCGGGCCATCCAGGTTGCCCAGGTCGCGCACGTCCACGCCGCGCGCCTCCAGCGCCTCCGGCAGGCCCGCCACGCGCAGCGCTTCCGGCCCCAGCCGTGCACCGCGATGGCCCGCACCGACATCGGTGGGAACGCCAATCAGGGATACGGAAATGGGATGGGCCATGGGTGCCTCCTGCGGTGGGGAAAAAGAAGCACAGTCTAGCCAGAGCTGTGTGACACCACTCGCGGCGGTGCAGCAGGGCATTGGCATGGCATGATGCCGCGCGGACCCGACCGTCCTTCATGGAAGATTGCGATGTCGCCCTTCATCAATACTGCCTGGCCGCGCTTTTTCTTCGGGGCGCTGCCCTTTGCCCTTTTTGCGGTTCTGTTGAACAGCACGGTCGATGCGCCACAACACGGCTGGCTGATCCAGACGTCGCTCCTGCTGGCCCCGTTCTCCATCCTGGTGTTCCTTGGGCTTGGCTGGCAGCGTCTGCGCAAGGCACACGCCGAATATCCGATCCTGAAAAGCGAGCCGCAGCGGATGCTGGCAGCGTTGATCGGCAACGTGAAGGTGGCGGCGCTGTGGTTTGGCCTCACGTCAGTCGGAACGCTCGTCCTGATGCTGGCGTGGGTGCTGCTGCAGAGGAGCGGCGGCTGACATTGAAAGTCGCAATCTAAAGAATAGCCGAAGACCACTTTTCAACTCGGAACGGGCGCTTCTTCAGCACGTCAATACGCCACTGTCCTCCCACACGTTTGAGTACAAACAAGTGCTCATAACGCACGGAACGCGACTTCTGAGGGTCGTCGCTTACCAGCACTTCCGCCTTCGACGTTCCGGGCTTCGTAACTGCCACCAGTAGATCCCCCGGCACGTACCGCCGGGGGTTCCCGACCGAAACGCCAGTCGAGTACACCCGTTTGCGGTCGGTGCACCAGGCCGCAAGGATATCCGCCTTCTCCTGTCCGAAGTCTGCGCTGCGCAGAAGGCCGCCGCCTGATCGGGAATCCTTGTAGCCACGCGTTTCCCACTCGTGATACGCCAACAAGTAGCCGCGCACCACTGACGCGGGTTCACCTTCGGAGTCTGGCTCGGGCCACTCAAGCGCCGGCGCCTCTACCAACACCGGCGGCAACTGCGCTCCCGCCAACTCCAAACGCGCCACGACGTCTTCGTGCTTGCGGGCATCGGCAATCGCGAGTGCGTTTCGCCCCTCGAAATTCAACGGTGCGACGGCGGCGCCGCTGTCCAGCAACAGCTCAACCATCGCCAGATGCCCACCCGAAGACGCCAACATCATCGGCGTGTACCTCGATTCCGGCGAAGCGACATCCAGCAATGCGCCGCGTGTGATCAGCATGTGTCCCACTTTGGTATCGCCTGCGTTGGCAGCCCAACCCAACGCGGTGTAACCCAGTGCAGCGCAGGCATGCTCGATGTTGGCACCGCGGTCCAGCAGCCGCGCCACCGCGTCAGACTTTCCGGCGATCACCGCAGACAACAGCGGCGTTCGGCCGGTGCCTTTGTGCCGCCACTCGATGTCCGCGCCGGCATCCAGCAGCGCATCGATACGGTCGAGATCCTGTTGTTCGGCCGCCTTGGCCAGGAGGTGGGACATGGGGGGCTTCCATAGGGTTGGCACAGGCCCGGCAGCTTAGTGCCATCGCAACGCCGGGGCCACTTTGTACCGGCGTGCAGCACCGATGCCATTGGCCGCTTATGATGCATGGGTGGGTGAGCTGCACGGGCGGTTAAGTTGGCTTTACGCGCCGCTTCGCCCTGCGTACAGGTGGCTGCGCGGCGATGGGCCATTTGCCCGCACGTTCCAGCGCTGCGCGATCTGTCGCTTTTGCCATGTAAACGCGCAAAACAGGCCAAACGCGATAGTTCATTTTTCCTTTCAGATCACCCGATGCCATCGAAACAAACGACTGGCGGGCGGGGATTTCGCGTGCGCATGATGAATCGCCACCTGCAAAGGTGGCCGGGTCTTCCAAGCCCGCGTAATCGATGCTGTATACGCTTGCCAGCTGGCGCCGTCTTCCCAAGAGCGGCGCCGGCTGGCAATCCGTTCGCCGATCGACGGCGGGCGGTGCGTGGGGGCCCCGTGCCCGCCGGCTCATCGATTACCGGTCTTGGAAGCCGCGCATCGCCCGCCACCCTCTTCGGGTGGCACCTCTGTTCCCGACGAGGACGCCCGCATGCCCAAGACCCACCACCCGTACCTGACCGCCACCCTGGGCGAGGCCGCCCTGCGCCTGCCGCCCGAACTGGCGCAGCCATTGGAAGCCGCTTTCGCCGCCGCCAACGAGGCGCCCGCGCCGATCAACCTGCCCGTGTGCCTGCAGCGCATCCAGGCCGGTGACGCCGCCGATGGACAGCCGTGGCCGGGACCGGCAGGCACACCTGGCGACGTCGTGGCTGCTGCACGCAGGGACCGCGCCGCAGTGGGCCTGGTGTCGCTGCTGGAGCTGTATCACGCCGCAGAGCGCGTGCGCGTAGATGGGGAAGAGAAAGACGATATCGGCGATGGCACCCGCGAAGGGCTGATATTGGCCTGTCGGGGGCTGGCGGAGTATGTGGCGTTGCAGGTGGGTGGGGTTCCGTAAAGCGGAATACCGGGATCCGGTATGCAGGTTCCCAACGTCCCTTCCCCGGCCCTCAAATCAAACAGGCCGCTGCTAGGATGAGCACACCCAATCCAAACCTGAAACCTGTTCTCGTTGAGCTGCAACTGCACGAAACTGATTCGCGCGGCGGTGGTGTTTCCAGGATGATCGCGTCCACCGCGCGCGCCCTACGGTGCGCGCGTCGAAGTACGTTTCGTTCAATACTTCCACCGCAGAACATCAATCACCCCCAGGAACAGGAACGATGGAACGCTCTTTGAAGGAACTGCGCAACACATTTGAGAATGCGCTCAAAGCTCATCTCAAACTCGAGCTGGCAGGCCATCCCGGGCTGGTGGTCAGCAAGAACAAGGTCGCAATCAAGCATCGGTCGGGAGCTGTTGCAACCCTGCATTTCGAGTATCTGGCCAACACCAGGAGCTATGAAACCATCGTCCTCGCCGAGCATCCGATCCTGCAGATGGAACTCGAACGCATGGATCCGCCTTACCCATCCAACCTGGCAAACGCGAAACTGGTCTATTGCATGTCAACCGTCAGCGAGCGCGAGGCCTGTCCTCTACTGCCTGTCACGGAGCAAGGCGTTGAACGTGTCTGTCGCGGATTACTCCAGAGGCTCCTGGAGACCGACTTGCCGATCATCTCCAACCTCTTCGACCTCAGCCCCGGACTGGTGAACGATGTGCTTGCCAGGCCCGAGCGCTACGCCTATCCGGTTCCAATCATCCATTCCGCCTTGCGCAGCAATGGCATCAGACCCGATGTCGACACTGTTGCAAGGATCCTGAGCGAGAAGACCCTCGGCTACACCAACCATCGGGAACAGAAGGATTCGTTCAACAGGAGGTTGATGGCGGAGCTGGAGTGAAGCGGGCGGACCCACCACCTGAATGTGGGCAGCGCATGGCATTGCCGCAAAGACAGCGACGCCGTTGTCTTCCTAGTACGCTCGCCCAAGGGCAGCCGCCCGAACGAGCGCCCGTCGGAAGTGGGACAAACAGATGATCCTGAGCTGGAAGACCCCGATCCACTACAACGAGAAGCTGATTGGCGCCTATGACGCCCGCATCGGCTCCTATGAGGCGTCCTGCTCCAACTTCGACTACCTCGCCCTGCTGGACGGGCAGCCATATCCGCGAGGGATGGACAGGCCACCCGTGTTTTTCCAGTGCAGCGCACAGAAGCTGCTGAAGTATGACTGCCTGTGGCTGCTGGGCGGCATTCCCTTGATATCGGAGCGTCTGGCGGACTTTCTCAACGCCCAGGCGCCGACTGATATCGAGCTCATCGAACCCCGGCATCTGGTGGCCGACCAGCGGGATGTCGATCAACGGTTCTATATCGTCAACGCCTCCAGGAGCGTCGAAGCCATCGACCACGCCCGCTCTGAAGCCGAGCGGGACGATGACGGCAACATCATCTACTTCAACCAGACCTGGTTTCTCGATGCGCCCCCGAGTATGGGCCGGATCGCCCGGGAGGCACAGTCCGGGGATCTATTGATTTCGGCAGGCCTGGCCGATCTGATGATCGACTCAGGCTTCAGGGGCGACACGGGGTTGGGGTTCTTCCGCGCCGAACGGCGTTTCATGCCCTACCGTGGCCATGCGTGAATCAGATCCCGACCAGATGACAGTGTCCCGGTAAAAAACATCCGAGGATGGTGCGCTTATCGGAACCAAAACCCCTTGCGGAACAAGGGCTGCCGGGGTGCTGTGTGCCTTTCGTGTGCCGTATCTGAGGTAGGTGCGGCAATTGGTCACCTCATTGCGGCATGATCAGGCTGCCAACGAGGAGCCACCCATGCCGCTTTTCTCGAGAACGGAATTCTATGACCTGCTTTGGTCAGCGCCGGTCAGTAAGATCGCAAAGGATCTAGGCATTTCAGACGTCGCCCTCGGAAAAGCGGCTAAGCGATATGGAATTCCGGCGCCGGAACGGGGCTACTGGGCCAAGGTCGCAGCCGGCAAGCACGCTCTGAAGAGAAGGCTTCCGCCAAGGGGACTCGGAGAGTCAGAGGTGGTCAGGGTAGGCCGAGAGGATGAACATAGCCCGGGAAGCAGCGGCCGGCCAGACCCCGAAATCCCGCCAATGCCTAGTCCACTCAAGGTCTACGACGAATCACTCGATGACCTGCTCACTCGGCTAAAAACTGAGATTGGGACGGTGACCATCCCTAAGTCTCTATCTGCGCCCCACCCCGCTGTGGCAAGGATGCTAGCCATAGACGCGAAGCGGATAGAGAAAATTTCTCAATCCGACTATCCCTGGAGCTACGACCAACCCTATTACGTTTCGCCCTTCGAGAAGAGGCGCCTCCGTTTGCTGAGCGCAATATTCAGGGGGATATCGAAGACAGGACTTAGCTGTCAGGCCAAAGGGAAAGATGCTAACGAGTTCACGGTATTTGCCAACGAGGGATCCAGCGTGACCTTTCGACTAGATCACCCCAAGAAGACGGATTCGCGGAGCAGCTACTTCGCGACGTCGAAGGCCGACCGCCCAGCGTCAGACCCTTTGAAATTAGAAATCTCCTGGTACTTTCGCTCGGCCGCACCTTTCCGTCGCGAATGGCAGGACGGCAAGGCCTCCCAGATTGAAGACTCTGCGAGCGAGATTGCGGCCACCTTGGCTTTGGCGGTGGAGGCGATGCATCGCCAGGGAGTAGCCCAGTCATATCAATTGGCTATTGACATGCACAACGGCGCGATACGTAGACAGGAGGAGAAGAGGCTCCAAGCAATACGCGATCGCGAAGCTGCCGAAGAGGCGGATCGCGAGGCACGCCTTCACAAGCTCTTGGCGGATGCCACAGCCTATCGGCTCGCGCAGGACATTCGCAGCTACGTCGAAGCGGTCGCCGAAGCGAACGCTGGAAGTGAGTCGCCTGTGCACCCGGAAGAGATGGCTGCATGGCGAGAATCCGCGCTTCGATGTGCGGACGAAGTGGATCCGGTGCTGACGAGAGCATTCCTGAAATCGGCACAGTCACCGGAACCCCCAGGCGCTGGAACAGGCCCACAAAACTTGCCTTCGCAATCAGTCCAGTCGCTTCACACAAGCGTAAGCGCACCGTGGCACCCAAACCGCTTTAGCCACTTCCACGGAAAACGATAGAGCTTCAACGGAGCACGGCACCAAGATGCGGGCGTCCTGCTATCACCCACGCCTTCATGGGATCCCTCGCCCTGGGCTTGGTCTCCTTCAGCGGTCGGCGTGGTTCCAGCGCCTCCTTGATTCACGCCAGTTCCACCGTACCGGCCTCGGCCAGGCGCCGGGCCTGTTGCTGCTGCTCGCGGGTTGGCGGCAGGTCAGGAGGTGGCGGTGCCGGCTGGATCGGCGTGGTGTCAGTCAGCCGGGCAACGGCCTTGCGCAATGGCAGGTCGGGATACAGCCTGGCGGCGCACCAGCGCTCGGCGTAGCGCTTGCCCTGAGACACGCTGGCGGCAAGAACCTTCTTGGTCTTGAAGATCTTTCGCGCATCCAAGTGAAGCCGGACAAGGCCTGCGGGGCACGTTCGTTGGTGCATCTGGAGTGCTTTTGCCGTGACAGCGGAGTGTCACTCCACGTCGAGTCGGGGGCCGTCGTGTCCCGCTCAAGCCCGCGTCCCGGAGGTAGCCCTGGAAAGATGACGGCCGGTACATCGACGGGCAGCGCTACAACGGCCAGCAAGAAGGTCACCGGCAAGAAAGCGGCCACCATGAAGGCAGTCTCGAAGTAGACGGTGAATGAGTAGGTTCGAGGAACTGGCGGACCTAGCGTGCCGGCCTTGGTACCTTGATCGCTTTATTCGCTATCGGCGGGAAATCTATGAAGACGACGGGCTGCTCACTGTGCAGCCCGTGCCTTCGACGACAAGCGTACATTACCCTGCGTCATCGTCGCCCACCAAGGACGTGAGCCGACAAGCAGGGGAGGAAATTGCTCATGTCCCCACGACAACAGCGTTGGCAACCGGGATTTTCTGAGCGACAGCGGCGTAAAGATCGACGTCTGTTTGTGGCGTCTGTATGGACACCACGAGACTATATCGGGCGGGCAGATCGTAGCGCTCCAAAGCAGGCCGGGTCCGCCACCACCCTGCCGAAGGATAGACTGCAATGAACCCACGGCTGGCCAGTTCAGCCGCCGTCCCCTTCCAGACATCCTGATGGAGCGAGCCACGGTGTCGTTGCCTCTCGCCAAGCAGCCAATTGGGGTCGGAGGGATTCACAGGATCTCCGTCATCCTCGCGTTGCGCCGCAGCGTTCACTCGTGCCACGAAGTGCTCGGTGGATCCATCCAGCGGACGCTGCACGTCAAATCGCAGGCGATGCGAAGGATAGTGATACTTCGAGGCGACGCCACGCGCAGACGGATTGGGCTCGATGAAATAGGAGAGCGTGATGCGCATTTCGACGGGCGTGTCCTGCAATGCTTCCAGCTCTTCCTTCGGCCAAGGCAAGGAATGCAAGTTCATGTCGCGTGTCTCGACACCCTGACCTTGAACCTTCTTGTAAGGATGCACCTCATCCTCCACCAGCAAGGTCAGCGAATCCCCTGCACTCCAAAGCGCTCGATTCAGGTCCGGCGTGCCCCAACCACAGTGGCGAATCAAGTTGACGTAGTCCTCCTTGTTCGGCAGAGCGGGAAGGAACATCCCGCGCATACCCTCGCTCCATTGTGCTGAATGCACCAGTAGGGCACGTACGGTCTCCGGGCGGAGATGCGGATAGGCCGCCAGAATCTGGGCTGCCATTCCGGCGCAAAGGGCCGACGCGGCACTGGTGGCATTGCTGGTCGTAAACAGCCGATCAATCGGCTGGTTGTGGGTGGTAAGAAGGTTCAGGCTCGCCATTCCGACGGGGCCAACGTCGTCCTTGGCCGCATTTCCTCCTTCCAGCACCACTTCCGGTTTCAAAGGCCACACACGCTCCCACGTTCTGGTGGTGGTAGTGAAGGGGCTGAGGCCACCCGCTTGGGCGATGGGGTTCAAGGTCGGATGACCTTCCGTATCGACCTTATTCGTATACGCCCCGACGGTGATAGCGTTCCACGCTTGGCCAGGGTCGTGCACGAGATTAGTGGATAGGCTAGTGGGATACCCGGCCCAGGCATTGGGATCGCTTGTGTTGCCCGCAGAGAGGACGAACAGGCGTGGATTCTCGCCAGCGCCGTCCGTATCGGCTGCAAGGCCATCGACGGCGGCAGACCATGAGGATGGGCGCCCACGGTCCCGGTAGTCCGAGGCGGTTACGGCCGACGTGAAAACGCGAGCACGGCGAGGGGCTGAGATTTCGGGACGCGCGACGCCTTCCATGAAGAGGTAGGCGTGGTGGCGCGCATCGCCTTCGTTTGCACCTTCCGCGGGTATCAGCTTGACCGACTCCAGGCGATGAGGGATGTTGATGGCGTCAGCGGATGACAGGGCATCGGTGAGATCGCCATAAGCGGCAAGGCCGGCCAAGCCAGTGCCATGATTGGCCCCATCGTCCACGCCCCATGCGGGTTCCACCGTGTGCAGGTCGCCGGCATCCATCAGTGGCTCTAGGAGCGGATGTCCGCGATTCACCCCGGAATCCAATAGGCAGACGCGCGGGGCCGCGTCGTCCGATGGCAGCGCTTTGAGTCGACGCAGCAAATCATCGCTCCATTCCCTTTGCTCGCGTACTTCCATGCCATCGAAGAACTCCGCAGTCTCCTTGGCGTAGCGGAGTTCAGCAACACAGTTCAGCGTCATGACCGATCGCGAAAGCTGCTGCTGCGAGCCATACATCACCAGAACCGTGCGCTCGGGGAAATTGACCTGCTTGTCACTGACGACACATTCCGCCAGGCGCGCAAGCTTCTTGAAGTCTTCCACCACAGCCTGCCGCTGACCCGGGCCTCGCACCGGAAGCCACACCTCCCACCAGAAGGCAAGCCCTAGGTCTGCAGGGAGGAGATCAGGGTCATCAGTCCACAAAGCCCGGACTTCGGCTACTCGGATAGAGTCGATGGCATCCAGCAACTTCTGATGATCACGTGGACGTCCCAGACTGTCCTTCTTCTCCGCCAAGTAGTCGGTGATGTATTTCTCGAAGTGCGCCAGTCCACCATCGGGGACAAAGACATTGGCAAATGTCTGGTTGCCTTCATGACGAACACTGAGGAGCTCAATCTTCTTCGGCTCGTTCGCCAAGCTGTCGAATGCCAACTTGACATCGGGTTGACTGGAGAACTGGATCTGCAGGCCTAACCCGCTTTCCAGCTGCAAGTCTCTTTGTCCCTCAACAGCTTTTTCTGCTGCGGGTTTCAGATTCTCGATCTGGGCACGAAGGGACGCACTATGCTGCGCCCGGGGGAGCGCGGGAACGTCGTCTGTAGATCGTCCGCCAGCAGAGTGTGCTTTGAATTCGACGGCCTTCGATGTACCGCGGAGAATGAAATGCGGGCGCTTAGGTTGGGGTTGATCCGGCATGACTGGACACGGCCTTCTTCTTGTTCATCCTGAGGCTGAATTTGCGGCGTTCATCGAAAGCGCGCGCCAGAACATCGGCCTTCACTCGCTCTTCGTCGTGCATCACCGCTTCCTTGATCGATTCGTCTACAGCTCGCTTGATCTCTGCATAGCTCAAGCCTTCCGTCCTGGTTGTGAGTGCCTTGAGTGGAAAAGGCTTGGGCGCAAACTTCCCAAGCCGCGATTGGATCAACTTTGTTGCCTGTGGCGTCGTCGGAAGCCGATATTCGATCACATCGTCAAATCGACGGAAAAGCGCGTAGTCAAGAATCTCTACGTGATTGGTTGCTGCGATGATCAAACTATGCGATTGGTCATGCTCGATCATTTGCAGAAAGCTGTTCAAGACGCGGCGGATCTCCCCCACATCATTGTCCATGCCTCTCTGCGAGCCGATGGCGTCGAATTCATCGAAGAAATAGACGCCACGTACATCGTTGATGGCATCAAAGATCTGGCGCAACTTCGCCGCCGTCTCCCCCATGTACTTGGTGATCAGGGCATCCAGTCGAACGGAGAACAGCGGAATACCGAGTTCGCCAGCCAGCACGGAGGCCGTCATCGTCTTGCCGGTGCCCGGTGGGCCGACCAGCAACAGTTTCCGCCGAGGTGACAGCCCATGCTCGCGGATACGCGAATGGTGCTTCTGCTCCTTCATGATGCGACCAAGCTGCTCAGCCATTTCCGCATCGAGCACCATGTCAGATAGACGATTCTTCGGATAGGAAACCGTCAGCAGGTTTGCCAGTTCACCACGTGGTCGAGCCAATGGCACCAGCTTGCCCGACGTGCCTTCCGACGAGGCTCGAGCCTTCGCCGCGTCAATCATCTCGCGCAGCTCTTCGGCGAGCTTGCCGTGACCGACTCTCGCCTCCCGGGCTGCAACCTGCATCGCTACCGAGTAGAAATGCTGATCATCCCGTTCGATGTGGGATTTCACTAGCGCTTTGAGTTGATCTGCATTAGCCATAGTGATTACCCGCCCGCGTGGTCATGTTGGCCGTCGTTTCCAGTGATGCCAGCGCAGATTGCATCAGCTGAGCCGTAATGCTCTCGTCGATTTCCCCCAAGTCATCCTGATCGGCTGCCAAAACGAACAGCAAGCCGACAGGAATATGCAGCGCCTCAGCAATCTTTGTGACCGTTGAGAGCGTCGGATCGCGCTTGTTGTTCTCAAGCATCGACAGGTACGAAACGGAGCAGTTGGCCCGTTGAGCAATAGCCCCCTGGGAAGCTCCCCTTTGCGTCCGACATAGTCGAATGGCTTGACCTACGTTCATGTTGCCTGCATTCCCAAAGGTTCGCGATGAGCGCGAGTCTCATCGAAATTTTACCACCAGTGAATGCCATTTCTCCAAGTCAAGCAATGGAGGTGGATGCCCTGGGTGGGGGATGCGGCCTCCGCAGGGCAGTGGTGACCAGTCGTTATGAATGGACCTTCCTGCCCGCATTCAGCTGGACCGCTACCCGGTGAGGAATAGGGTCATCAAGATCCTCACATCAGCTCGCACACGTCCCCGCGGTTGACTGCCACGCAAGGGGCAACTAGCCTAGTTGGGCGCTGGCATGCGCATGACACCGTCTTTCGAAGCTCCTAGAGCAGTGCTTGTAACCTTTTGGCCGATGCCTTCATCCCGGCCTACAGTAGTGGCGACGGTGACGCTGCGAACTAGGCCATGAGGATTGAAGCGCATGGTTATCTCCAGCATTCGTCCGTCCACCGTGGACGGCATCAAGCAGCTTGCTAAGAAGATTCGCCGCGAGCACAACATCCCCCATACGCAAGCCCTCGAAGACGCCAGCCGCCAAGCGGGCTACGAGAACTTCGTGCATGCAAGGCGCCAGCTGGTCGGGGCCGGTGCCTCGCGCCGCTTCTCCGTCTATCTCTCGGCTCACTGGCAGACCCCGCTCGAGCGCAACGGCGATGCCGCGGGACTGCGCGCCGGTCGTGAGGTCCTGCGCGTCGATCTAAGCCAGCCCTTGCCTGAGATCATCGCCAAGCACCGCGTCACGTACGGCCGCGGCATCTCCGGATTCCGCATGGAATACGAAGACCACTTGGAGCACCGCACGAATCTGATAGGGCAAGAGGCTGCTCGCAAGGCACTGTTGACGGCGACACGCGGCCTGCGGTTCATGGAGGCGACCGGGCTACAGCCCGTCTCAACCCAGAAGTACCGAAACCTCCTGCGGCCATTGGAGAAGTTGCCCGGTCGCGATCATCAGTCCCTGTGGTTCGATCCTGCGACCGAGGGCTACGTTTTTCTCGATGAAGCCTATGCGTCCGCGCTGGAGAGAGCCGCAGCGGAGCGCCAGCGCTGGCTCGAACGCAATGCTCTGCACATGGTCGCTCCGGATTGGGAGGGCATCTACTATCCCGGTCAATGCCTGCCCCGCCTGATTGGCCCCGATACCGCGCTGCTACAGAGCGTCGCCGACGCGTTGGCCAAGGTCGAGTCTGTCCCGGAGCCGACGGAGTGGCCTCACGAGACCGGCCGTTGCGGCGACGACTTCGTCAGCCCGAAGCGTCAGGCGGATGAGAAACCCCGCCGGCCGCGGCCCGGCCCCTCCTGGCGGCAACACAAGGGGGCGACGCCCTACGGTGGCGCCGCAGGCATCCCTTCCCGCTGGCGTCCGACCAAACCGATGCCGCTCGAGCTGCATCAGCAGCTGGGCACCTTGCTGAAGACGCTGTGCCATGACTTTTCATGGCGCGTGGGCCAGAAGCTGGACATTGCACGATCGCAGCTGGAGGACTGGTCGCTCATCGAACATCGGCAGGAGGAGGGTGTCTACGACCTCTACTTTGGCGGACCCAGTGCGTCGATCTGCGAGACAACGGCCGAAGGTCTCGAGGCACTCGCGAAGGCCCGCAGGATCGTCGAGCAGGGCTACGACGACTGCAAACCACGACGCGAGCTACTCGCGACCCTAGATCTGGCTATCACGGAACTGAGAAGGCGTCAGACGGCCTGACCCGCCGCAATCGTCGGGCCGGATGCCTGCCCGGGGCCTTCGCCGCTCCCGAGAAAGCTCGCCCAGCGGTGATAGCCTTGCACCGCCGGGCGAGGACATTCTAGGTACCCAGAACGCGCATCAGCACTTGGGCCGTTGCCCGGTCAGTGGGCACCGGCATGGTGAAGGTCTCCGAGGACTCAGGTTCCCCCAAGGGGATCGGCCGATTCCCCCAAATGTTCCCCCAGAAGGTTCGTTGGTTCCCCCAGATGTTCCCCCAAATGCGCTCGGCTTCCATGGGACGCCCTGAAACAGCTTGCACAAAAAACCCCGCATTTCGCGGGGCTTCTTAGTGTTTTTTGGTTTTCCTGCCACCGCTTGAAACTGCTGTGTGGTGCCGCTTATCCGAATCGAACGGATGACCTACTGTTTACAAGACAGTTGCTCTACCAACTGAGCTAAAGCGGCATGGGTGGATCACCGGCGGCAGCGCCGCGGTCCGGGGATTCTAGCGCAACCGCGTGCATTCCAGCGACCGGCTCTGTGCCGCCCCGCTGCGCTGCTGGGCCTGAGCCGGCTGCGTGCCCGCCGCCAGCTGCCCTTCCAGCCACCACTGGCCGGCGTCGCCGCTGGCGACCAGGCGCGGCTGGAAGCCCGCGGCCTGCACCGCTGCCATGCGGCGCTCGGCGCCTTCGCGGTTGCGGTACTGGCCCAGCGCCACGGCGTTGATGTCCTCGCCCTGGCTGATGATGTAGTAGTCGCTCAGGCCGGCGGCGACGATGCGCTTCACCGTGGCCTGGGCTTCTTCGCGATTGGCGGCGGCCGGCAGCATCACCCGGAAACGTGCGCTGCCGCTGGCAGCAGGCTGTTCGCGCAGGCGCACCTGGCTGAGCACAGTACTGGCCTTGCCTTGCGCACTGGTCGCGGCGGCGCGGTCGGCGAACGGGCCCAGCGCGATGCAGCGCGGCGGCTCGGCAGCCACGGGCGGGGTTACGGGTTTTTCCGGCGCTGGGGCCGGTGCAGGCGGTGTTCCCGGCTTGGCAGCGGCAGCAACCGGCGTAGCCTCAGCCACCTGCGGCTTGGCGACCTCCGGCTGGGCCGGCGTAGCTGGTGCAGGCGTGGCAGCCACAGCCGTCTTCGCCGCCGGTTCGCGCTCCATCAACGGCGCGGTCGGGGCGGCAGCACTGGCTTCGGCAGCGGCAGTCGCATCCACACCTCCCGGCACCCAGCGCAACTCGGCCACGCCAGCCGGTTGCGGCGGCGGCGCGGGCGGTTGCGGTGCATCGCGCAGCAGCCACCAGCAGGCGACGCCAAGATTGAGGATGGCCAGTACGACGATCAGGGCACGGGTCAGCATGCGCGGATACTAGCCTGCGGGCTGGTGCACCGCCCAGCGGGCGAGGCCATCCAGCACCAGCGACGGGTGGTAATCGGCGCCGGGCAGCAACGGCATCAGCGCCGGTGCGCCACCACCGTGCACCAGCAGCGACGGTGCCACGCCCAGCAGCGCGTGCGCCTGCTGTGCACTGCGTTCGATCAGCGCCACGGCCGCGCCGTCGCAGCCGGAGGCCAGCGCGTCGGCAGTGTCGTTGGCGAACTCGCTGTAGTCACCACCGGTAGCGGGCAGCTGCACGGCACGGGCGTGCAGCGCTTCGCGCATGGTGGTGGGCGATGCGGAAATGCGCCCGCCGTGATGCTGGCCATTGGCGTCGAGCAGATCAATCGTCAGTGCGGTGCCCACGCCGACCACCAGCACCGGGCGCTGCGCCTTGGCCGCAGCCAGCAGGGCCAGGAAGCGATCGACACCGAACTTTTCCGGCTTGGCATAGGCAATGCGCACGCCCGCGCATTCGGCGCTGGTGCGCACGACATGCACGTGCTCGAAGCGGCGCTGCAGCTGGTCCAGCATGGCGCTGGTCAGCGAGGGTGCGGCCACGCTGGCCACGAACGCGGTGGTGCCGCTGGGCAGGCTGTGCGGCGGCTGTCCGGCCATGCCTTCGGCGCCGTGCGCCCAGGCCTGCACGTCGCCGGCGCGGTCACCCTGCAACGGCGCGAACTTGAAGCGCGAGTTGCCCAGGTCGAACAACCAATCGCTCATGCCGCCCTCACGCTGACTTCGCCGGCGTGCAGCAGGCGTTCCTGGCCATCGATGCGCACGCGCAGCGCGCCGTCGTCAGCCAGGCCAAGTGCGGTGCCGTGCTGCCACTGCCCGTCCAGTTCCACGCGCACTTCGCGGCCGGCCAGCATGTCGAACGCGGCGTAGCGCGGCAGGAACGGAGCGAGGCCTTCGCGATCGAATTCTTCCAGCGCCGGCAGCAGGCGCGTCAGCACCGCGGCGACCACTACGTTGCGGTCCACCGGCTTGCCGGCCAGCGTGTCCAGGTCCACCCACGGCTGGGTGATCTGCTCGGCGAACGACGGTGGCATATGCGTGTTGATGCCGATGCCGATCACCGCGCGCGCCGGGCCGGCGTACTCGCCACCGCCTTCTGCGAGCAGGCCGACCAGCTTGCGCTTGCCGTCGACGATCAGGTCATTCGGCCACTTCAGCTGGGCCTGGGTGTAGCCCAGATCGTGCAGCGCTTCGGCCACGGCGATGCCCGCCACCAGGCTCAGCCCGGCGAGGCGGCCGAGGCCACCGGAGTACAGGCGCAGCACCGACAGGTAGATGTGCGCGGCCAGCGGCGAGGCCCAGGCACGCCCACGACGGCCACGGCCACCGGTCTGGCGTTCGGCCAGCAGGACGCTGACCCCGCGCTGGGGCGCGCTGCAACGCAGCAATTCGGCGTTGGTCGAGTCCACCGTCCAGGCCACCTGCAGGTCGTGCAGCAGCGGCAGAACCCCGGCCGGCAGACCGGCACGGATCGCGTCCGGGTCCAGCAGGTCGACCGGGCGGGTCAGGCCATAGCCTTCGCCGGCGCGGCCCTCGACGTCCACACCGGCGGCCCTAAGTCCTTGAATACGCTTCCAAATGGCCGCCCGGGTCTGGCCCAGCTCACGGGCCAGGGCGTCGCCGGACAGGCGACCGGCAGCGAGTTTGGCCAGCAATTGGCGATCGTCCACGGCAGCTTCCACGAAGTCAGGAAGGAATTATGCGGGAAAGCCGCCAGCGACGCCCGCCACGCTGGGTTCCGCGGGGGCTTCCAACTGGACGTCGGGTTCGGGCTAGAATCGGGAACTCACCCTCCCTTAACGTGGATGTCGTCAATGCGCCGTTATGCCCATTGCCTGATCCTGCTGCTGATGCCCTTCGCGGCGTCTGCGACAGCAGCGCTGGACGACAGCCGCGGCGCCTGCGTGTCCTCCAACGGTGATGCCGCCTCGCAGCGCGCACCGACCGCGACCGCCTCGGCAGCCACCACCAAGCCGGCACCGGTACGCCCGGCCGCCAGCAGCGCCACCAGCACCGGCGGCGGTGGCAGCGACGACGACGTGCTGCAGCGCATCCGCGCACCGAAGTGGCACAGCTACCTGCCGGGAATGTTCCGCTGATCAAGTCGTTGCTGCAGTGGCTGCGGCCTGCGCCGCGGCCGATCGACAATGCACTTTGGGATGACGCCTGCCGCCGCGCGGCCTGGCTGCACGGACTGGACGACGAACGCCGCGCGCGCCTGCGTGTGCTGACCACGCGCTTCCTGCATGAGAAGACCATTACCCCGATTGGTGAACTGCAATTGCAGGCCGGCGATGGCGTGCTGCTGGCCGCGCTGTGCTGCCTGCCGCTGCTGGAATTCGGCGAAGTGGGACTGGAAGGCTGGTCGCAGCTGATCGTCTACCCGGATGCGTTCCGCGTGCACCGCAGCCACATGGATGCGGCCGGCGTGCTGCATGAGTGGGATGACGAACTGATTGGCGAATCGTGGGACAGCGGTCCGTTGATCCTGTCCTGGGCCGATGTGCAGGCCGACCTGGCCACGCCGCACGAGGGTTACTGCCTGGCAGTGCACGAGATGGTGCACAAGCTGGATGCGCTGGATGGCGCGATGGACGGTACGCCACCGCTGCCACGCGAATGGCAGCGCGAGTGGGCGGCCACGTTCCAGCAGGCGTACGACGCGTTCTGCGCGCAGGTGGATGCGGGCGAGGAAACGCTGATTGATCCATATGCAGCCGAGGCACCGGAAGAGTTCTTCGCGGTGGCCAGCGAGTACCACTTCTCCGCGCCGGATCTGCTGCAGCAGGCGTTGCCGGAGGTGGCCGCACAGCTGCGGCGGTTCTATGGCGAGCCGCCGAAGATGGTGGATTGATTCATTCGTTCGCCGGGCATGGCCCGGCGCTACCTTGGGTGCACGTCGACCGGTAGCGCCGGGCCATGCCCGGCGGATCAGGTTGCAGGAGGCTTACGGCCCCGGCGGCAGCTGGACTTCGAAGCGGGCGCCGCCGAGTTCACTGGAACGGCCCACGGTCAGCTCGCCGCGGTAGTCCTTGATCAGGTCCTGCACGATCGACAGGCCGATGCCGTGGCCCTGCACGCGCTCGTCGCCACGCACGCCACGCTGCAGCACCTTGCCGATGTCGTCCGGGGCGATGCCCGGGCCATCGTCGTCCACCGCCAGCAGCAGGCCGGCGCGGCGCGCGTTCGGTGCCGGCAGCGGCTGCGCGGTCAGCAGCACGCGGCGGTTGGCCCACTTGAAGGCATTCTCCAGCAGGTTGCCCAGCAGTTCCTGCAGGTCACCCGGTTCGCCGTGGAAGCGTGCGGCCGGGTCGATATCGAATTCGCACAGCACGCCCTTCGAGGCGTAGACCTTCTCCAGGCCACGCACGATTTCCTCGGCGTTGGATTCAATCGGCAGCGGCGCGGAGAACAGCTTGTGACCCGACGACGCCGCACGTGCCAGCTGGTAGGAGACCAGGTTGTTCATGCGCTGCAGCTGCACGTCCAGTTCCTCGCGCAGCGCGCTGTCACCGGCACCACTATCCATCTGCGTGCGCAGCACTGCGATCGGTGTCTTCAGGCTGTGCGCCAGGTCGGCCAGGGTGTTGCGCTGGCGCTCGAGATTTTCGCGCTCGCTTTCAATGAAGGCGTTGATGCTGTCGGTCAGCGGTTCCAGCTCGCGCGGGTGGCGCTCGCTCATGCGCGCGGTCTCGCCACGCTGCACCTTGGTCAGCTCGGTGATCACGCGGCGCAGGGGCCGCAGGCTCCACTGCAGGATAACGGTCTGCAGCAGCAGCAGGATCAGGCCGATACCGCCCAGGTAGAACCAGACCCGGCTGCGGAACACCCGCAGCTGCGCACCCAGCGCACGCGAGTCTTCCATCACGTAGATGGTGTACGGGAATTCGGTGGCGGGATCGGCGTCGGCATCCCACACCAGGCCCAGGCCATAGCGGTACACCGAGCCCTGGCTGCCGTCGATCTGGATCATCGGCAGCGGGCCTTCGAACACTTCCTGGCGCGGCGCCAGCAGGCCGCCGCCGACGGTGGGCAGCATCGGGCCTTCGGCGGACATCGAATTGCCCTTGCCGTGCGGCATCACCACCTGCAGGTACAGGCCGCTGCCCGGCACGTCGAAGCGCGAATCCGGCGGCTGCTCGCGGATGTACAGCGAGCGGTCGCGGGTGAAGTCGATGCCGGCCGCATAGGCGGTGGCGTAGTTCTTCAGGCGCTCGCGCAGGTTCGCCTTCGCCGTATCGGCGAAGGCGGCGTCGAGCGCGTAACCGGCCAGCGCCAGGAACGCGACCAGACCCACGGACGCGGCGAACATCTGGCGCGCCTGCAGTGAGCGCGGCCGCCAGCGTCGGAAGAACCACAGACGGCCGGACATCGTGTTATCGCCAGGGTGAGCCGGCTCAGCCCTCGTTGCGCGGAATCGCGAAACGGTAGCCGCGACCGCGCACGGTCTCGATCGGCTTCAGCTCGCCATCCGGGTCCAGCTTCTTGCGCAGGCGGCCGATGAAGACTTCCAGCACGTTCGAGTCGCGGTCGAAGTCCTGCTGGTAGATGTGCTCGGTGAGGTCGGCCTTGGAGACCAGTTCACCGGCGTGCATCATCAGGTACTCCAGCACCTTGTACTCGTAGCTGGTGAGGTCGACATTGCTGCCGGCCACGCTAACGGTCTGGGCAGCCAGATCCAGGGCGACCGGGCCGCATTCCAGCGTCGGCTTGCTCCAGCCAGCGGCGCGGCGCAGCAGCGCGTTGACACGGGCCAGCAGTTCTTCGACGTGGAACGGCTTGACCAGGTAGTCATCGGCGCCTTGCTTCAGGCCTTCGACCTTGTCCTGCCAGCTCGAACGCGCGGTCAGGATCAGCACCGGGAATTTCTTGCCTTCGTCACGCAGGGCCTTGATCAGCTCCATGCCCGACATCTTGGGCAGGCCGAGGTCGATGATGCCGACATCGAACGGAACTTCGCGCCCCATGTAGAGGCCTTCCTCGCCGTCCTGCGCAGCATCGACGGCAAAGCCTTCGCGCTTGAGCCGGGCTGCCAGGGTCTCACGCAGCGGGGCTTCGTCTTCGACCAGAAGGATACGCATGAACTCTCCCTAGTGTCCTGGGTGTGGCCCGGAGGCCTGTGGGGTACGGGTTGATAGCGACGACTATCCCTGTTCAGGGGTTATCGCCGCGTAGTGATGACATATCCGACCGCGGCGTGCGCGGCTGTGAACGCGACGGGGCGGGGTCGTCCATGTAGCGGACCCGGCCCCGATCGTCCATGTACTTCACCCGGTTGATATCACGACCATCGAACGGCACGCGCTCGGCGCCGAGGATGTGGCCACCGGTGGTGCGCTGCACGCGGCGCACGGCATCGGACAGCGACCGCTCGTCGCCACGGCCACCGCGCTCGCCCCGCTCCATCATCTCCGCCCGCCCCTGGTCGCCGCGCGGCGGCTGTTGCGCCAGCGCCGAAGACAGCGGCACAGCCGACAGGACCACGCAGGTGGCCAGGGCAATGCGGCGATGGAAGGGAGCGGAAGACATCGATGCGATCCTAGCCGAGCACGGCGATTCGTTCAAAAGTCGTAAATCCGGCGCCGGGTTCGAAACCCAGCGTTTTACAAATCTTTTGCAAATTCTTGGTTTACAGCGGTGAATCCGGTCTGAACTTTTCCGGCTTCAACTCCAAGTCGTTCAGCTAAGTGAACATTCGGGACGAATCGCCGCCCCTTGTCAAGTCAGGGATGTGACTGCGGTCACGCTACGGCGCGATCAGATGCACGTTCGGTGACCGCCAGCGCCTGCTCGATCAGGCGCCAATCGGCGCCCGGGCGGTGTGCGCCCTCGCTCAGCACCTGGCGGAATGCGCGGCCGCCGGCCTGGCCGTGGAACAGGCCAAGCACGTGGCGGGTGATGTGCTTCAGCGCCAGGCCTTCGCCCAGCCGCGCTTCCACATAGGGCCGCAGCGCGCGCAGCAGGTCGCCACGGGCCTGCAGCGGGGCGCCGGTATGCAACGCCTCCAGCTGATGCAGCAGATAGGGATCGTGGTAGGCCGCGCGGCCCAGCATCACGCCATCGACGTGCACGGCCTGCGCCTGCACCGCCTCGAGGCTGGCCAGGCCGCCATTGAGCACCACCGGCAGTGCCGGGCGCTCCTGCTTCAAGCGGTAGGCCCAGTCGTATTTGAGCGGGGGAACCTCGCGGTTCTCCTTCGGCGACAGGCCCTTCAGCCACGCGTTGCGCGCGTGCACCACCACCATCGCCGCACCGGCGGCGACCTGACGGTCGACGAAGGCGGCGAACACGTCGTAGTCGTTGTCCTCGTCCACGCCCAGGCGGCACTTCACCGTCACCGGGATATCAACCGCATCGACCATGGCCGCAACGCACTCGGCCACCAGCGCCGGCTCGCGCATCAGGCACGCGCCAAAACGCCCGGCCTGCACGCGATCAGACGGGCAGCCGCAGTTGAGGTTGACCTCGTCATAACCCCATTCGGCGGCGATGCGGGCGGCCTGCGCCAGCAGGGCAGGATCACTGCCACCCAATTGCACGGCCAGCGGCTGTTCGCTGCGGTCGAAGCCGAGCAGGCGCTCGCGATCGCCGTGGATGACCGCGTTGGCGTGCACCATCTCCGTGTACAGGCGTGCGCCCGGCGCCAGCACTCGATGGAACACGCGGCAATGGCGGTCCGTCCAGTCCATCATCGGGGCAACGGACAGGCGCAGGGAATCGGCGTAACGGGCGGTGGCGGACGTCATCGGGGTGTTGATCGTGGAGACTGGCATTGCCAGTGAGATCAATAGTTTACACCGCGTGGCTGAATGCGCCCGGTCAGCCGCGCTGCGAGCGCCGGTTGGGCCCGGCTCCGGCTGGCGGCCGGGGCGGGCTGGGCGGCGGCGGCTCGCAGTATCTCTGAGGGCAGGCGTCTGTTCTGCCCAGAGCACTGCCTAGGTGCTCCGCAGGTGCCATCCATAGTCGGTCTGCTGCCAGTGTGCGTCCTGACCATCTCCGGCCCATGCGAACGTCCATGTCTCGCTCCCGCGTCCGGGAAGATCGTTGGTGATGGCGATCTTCTCGCCGGGCGCACCACTGTGGGGCAGCACGAGGGGGTGGACGTTCGCCGACAGATGTGGATCCTTCCGCCGATCGCAACGATGTCGAACGGTCAGCATCCCTAGCGCCAGAGTTCTTCGATGGGCGTTTTCGCGTGAATCCAGCCATTGGGCAACTGCGATCGCCTCAGCACTCCCCACGCGATACAGCATGGTTCGTTCCACAGCGGCAGAGAGGCGATCCAACGCTGCCAATCCAGGCCACGTCGTCGAACCGAGCGCCAACGCAAAGGCCAGCAGGCACTTGAATGACAGCGAGGGCTTCGACTTCATCGATGCATCTTCCCCTGAAGAACGCAGAATCGCGCGCCTTCAACCTGCTTGGCTCTCGAGGCTTTAGCAATGAGAAGAGTTGCAATTTGTCCCACCATGCCGCGCTCGCCGGGCATGGCCCGGCGCTACCAGCATGCCCTACGCGATCAATGCCCCGCGCGCGCGCCGCCCACCTGCTCGATCAACGTCTGGCTGGCCGCATTGAGCCCCACCACCGTCACCTCCGCACCATGCGTGGCCAACTTTTCCTGCGCCCGCTCCAGCGCGGCAACGGCAGTCAGGTCCCACAGGTGCGCATCGCGCAGATCAATCTGCACCTTCGGCGCCACGTGCTGGTAATCGAACGCTGCACCCAGCTGCCCTGCCGAGGCGAAGAACACCTGCCCGCGCACGCGATAGACCTGCGTGTCACCGGCATCGTCGCGCTGCACATCCAGCATGCGACCAACCTTTCGCGCGAAGAACAGGGCCGATAGCAGCACACCGCTGAGCACGCCCTTGGCCAGGTCGTGGGTGGCCACGGTGACCACCACGGTCAGCAGCATCACTGCTGACGAACTGCGCGGATGCGTGCGCAGGTCGCGCAGCGAGCGCCAGCTGAAGGTGCCAATGCTGACCATGATCATCACCGCCACCAGCGCCGCCATCGGGATCTGCCGCACCAGTTCGCTGCCGTACACCACCAGTATCAGCAGGAACACGCCGGCCACCAGGCAGGACAGGCGGCCGCGGCCACCGGAGGTCACGTTGATCACCGACTGGCCGATCATCGCGCAGCCGGCCATGCCGCCGAGGAAGCCGGTGACCGTATTCGCCACGCCCTGGCCGACGCATTCGCGGTTGCGCTCGCTGGGCGTTTCGGTGATGTCCTCGACGATCTGCAAGGTCATCATCGATTCAAGCAGGCCGACCACGGCCAGTGTGGCCGACACCGGCAGCAGAATGCGCAGCGTCTCCCAGGTGAGCGGCACATCGGGCAGCAGGAAATGCGGCAGGCTGTCGGGCAGCTGGCCCATGTCGCCGACGCTGCGTACGTCTACGCCGAAGCCGATCACCACGGCGGTCAGCACCACAATGGCCACCAGTGGCGACGGCACCGCGCGGGTAATGCGCGGCAGCAGGTAGATGATCGCCAGCGCGGCGGCGCACAGCACGTAGACCGTAGGGCCGCGACCGATCAGCTCGGGCATCTGTGCCAGGAAGATCAGGATCGCCAGCGCGTTGACGAAACCGGTGATGACCGAGCGCGAGACGAAGCGCATCAACGAGCCGAGCTTGAACACACCGGCCAGCACCTGCAGCAGGCCGGCCAGGATGCTGGCGGCGAACAGGTACTGCAGGCCGTGGTCCTTGACCAGGTCGACCATCACCAGCGCCATCGCACCGGTGGCTGCGGAGATCATGCCGGGGCGGCCGCCAGCGATGGCGGTGATGACGGCAATCGAGAACGCGGCGTACAGGCCGACCTTGGGGTCGACGCCGGCGATGAGCGAGAACGCGATGGCCTCGGGAATCAGGGCCAGGGCGACGACGATGCCGGACAGCAGGTCGCCACGGATGTTGCCGAGCCATTGCTGGCGCAGGGGGTAGGACGTTTGCATGGGAAAGCTCCGCGCGCAGGCGGGCGTGGCCGCATGGCGCTGCAGTGGAAAGACACGGGTTCCTGAGCCGGGCAGGCCGGCTGCCGATGTGCGGCAAGGGTCAGGGTGGCGTGATCACTGCAGGCGGGCGTCGGTACGTGGGAGGGACGCAGTCTACGGGAAGCGGCCCCACGGGGGTAGCGCGGATGGCCGGCGAGGCAGCGAAAGGCAGCGGAGCCTGGCTCCGCTCTACAATTGAACCATGGCCGCCAACCGCCCGCAGTTCTTCGACCCCGCCACCGAACAGGGCGTGCTGCGCCTGTCGATCGCCGCCTCTCTGCTGTTGGCCGCGGCGGCGGTGGTGTTCGGCCTGCTGGCCAATTCCTCGCTGATCATCTTCGACGGCATCTACGGCCTGATCGACGTGGTGATGACCTGGCTGTCACTGCTGGTGGCGCGGTTGATCGCGCTGTCCACGCAGACCGATGCGCTGCAATCGCGGCTCAACCAGCGCTTCACCATGGGCTTCTGGCACCTGGAGCCGATCGTGCTGGGGGTCAGCGGCACACTGATGATCGGTGCGGCGCTGTATGCGCTGGTCAATGCGGTGGACGCGTTGATGTCCGGGGGCCGCCACATCGCCCTCGGCCCGGCCATTGCCTTCGCCGGGCTGTCGATCGTGGGCGAAGGCGCACTGGCCTGGTTCATCCTGCGCGCCAACCGTCGCATCGGCTCGGAGTTCATCGCATTGGACGCGAAGAACTGGGTGATCGCGGCCAGCATGTCGGCCTGCTACCTGCTGGCGTTTCTCGGCGGCGTACTGGTGCAGGGCACGTCGCTGGCGTGGGTCGGGCCGTACATCGACCCGGCCATCCTCGCCTTCGTCTGCGTGCTGGTGATGATCGCCCCGATCGGCACGGTGCGCCGGGCGCTGGCCGGCATCCTGCTGGTCACCCCGCCGGAACTGCAGGCCCATGTGGATGCAGTGGCACGCGGGATCGTGGCCAAGCACGGCTTCGTCGAGCACCGCAGCTACGTGGCCCAGGTGGGGCGTGGCGAGCAGATCGAGCTGTTCTTCGTGGTGCCGGAAAACGACCCGCCGCGGCCCTTGGTGGAATGGGACCAGCTGCGCGACGAGATCGGCGATGCACTGGGCGAGGCCTCGCCGGACCGCTGGCTGACCATCATGTTCACCACCGACCGCGAATGGACGATCTAGGCTGGCAGGACGATCGATCAAATTTTTCGTACGCATTGCAACCCAACGTACGCGGAAACCGGGCAAAGTAGGCTCCATCGCAACACCCACCCACCGACCAGGAGCATCCCGATGTCCATCGAAAAGGTTCTGTACACCGCCCAGGCCACCTCCACCGGCGGCCGTGAAGGCCGTTCCGTCTCCTCCGACAACGTGCTGGATATCCAGCTGTCGACCCCGCGCGAGCTGGGCGGCGCCGGCGGCCCGGGCACCAACCCGGAACAGCTGTTCGCGGCCGGCTACTCGGCCTGCTTCCTGGGCGCGCTGAAGTTCGTCGCCGGCCAGGCCAAGGTCGCGCTGCCGGCAGAGACCACCGTCACCGGCAAGGTCGGCATCGGCCAGATCCCGACCGGTTTCGGCATCGAAGCCGAGCTGACCATCAACGTGCCGGGCGTGCCGCGCGAGCAGGTGGAAGACCTGGTGCAGAAGGCGCACATCGTGTGCCCGTACTCCAACGCCACCCGCGGCAACATCGACGTGACGCTGATCGTTGCCTGATGCGGCCGGGGTCAGAGCCCTTTCGCCTTGCGAAAGGGATCCGACCCCAAAAAAATGGGCGGATGCCGGTCGAAACCATGCATCCGCCCATCCCACCCCGGGTGGGCCCCGGCACGTGGCCGGGGACGCATTCGCTTACTTCTCGCTCGTAATGAGCTGCACGACGCTGGAGAAATCCAGCTTGCCGCGGCCGGCCTGGTGGTTCATCGAATACAGGTTGCGCGCCACTTCGCCCAGCGGGATCGAGGCGCCGACACTCATCGCCGCTTCCACCGCCAGGCCCATGTCCTTCAGCATCAGATCGCTGCCGAAGCCGCCGCTGTAGCCGCGCGAGGCCGGGGCGTTTTCCAGCACGCCCGGCCACGGGTTGCACACTTCGGTGGCCCAGCTGCGGCCGGTGCTGACCGCCATCATCTGCGACAGCACCTTCGGGTCCAGCCCGTGCGCCACGCCGAGGGCGATGGCTTCACCGGTGACGGCCATGATCACGCCCAGCGCCATGTTGTTGCACAGCTTGGCCACCTGGCCGGCACCACTGGCGCCGACATGGAAGATGTTCTTGCCCATCGCCTGCAGCACCGGGCGCGCGCGTTCCAGCGCGTCCTCCTCACCACCGACGATGAAGGTCAGGGTGCCGGCCTGGGCACCGGCGGTACCGCCGGACACCGGTGCGTCGATCATCTGCAGGCCACGTGCGGCAGCGGCTTCAGAGACCTTGCGGGCGCTGGCCGGTGCGATCGTGCTGCAGTCGATGACCAGTGCGCCGGCCGGAATCGCGGCAAGAATGCCGTCCTCGCCCAGGTACACGCCTTCGACGTGGCGGCTGGCCGGCAGCATCGAGATCACCACCTCGGCATCGGCCAGGGTTTCACGCGCCGATGCGGCCGCGCTGGCGCCGGCATCGACGGCGGCCTGCACCGCGGCCGGGACCAGATCGAACACGCGCACGGTATGGCCGTTCTTGACCAGATTGGCGGCCATCGGGCCACCCATGTTGCCCAACCCGATGAATGCAATGCGGCTCATGCAAGGCTCCTTTCAACAAGGGGAGTGCCCAGGTCGGCCAGCGGATGCGCGGCATCGGCCCAGGGGGAAGCGAAGAAGGTGTCGGCCCACGCGCCGGTGGCCTCGGCCAGGGTGGCCGGGTTCCACTGCGGATTGCGGTCCTTGTCGATCAGCAGCGCGCGGATGCCTTCGGCGAAATCACCGTGGGCGGCGCAATGCAGGGCGACGATGTACTCCAGGCGGTAGATTTCGGCCAGGTCCTGGCCGGCACTGCGGCGCTGCAGTTCGTACGACAGCCTTGCCGAGCCGGGTGCACCGGCGGCGAGGGTCTTCTGTGCGGCCTGCAGCCAGGCATCGTCGGTCTGCAGACCAGCAATGCGCGCGACGATGGCCTGCAGCTCATCGCCTTCGCACAGCGCCTCGACCTGCGCCGCATTGGCCAGCAGCGGGCCGGTGGCGGCGTCGCTTGCATGCGACTGCAGCAGATGGCTGAGGCGTTCGTGGTTGTGTGCGGCGTTGCTGGACCACGCGACCTGCAGCAGCGCATCGAACACCGCGCTGCGGCGTTCTTCGGCCACGTGCACGTCGGCCAGGCCGGCGTAGATGGCGTCGCCCGGGTTCAGCAGCGCGCCGGTCAGGGCCAGGAACAGGCCGCCCTTGCCCGGCACGCGCGGCAACAGCCAGCTGCCACCCACATCCGGGAAAAGGCCGACGGTGATTTCCGGGAAGGCCAGCTTGGAGCGCTCGCTGACCACGCGGTGGCTGGCGCCGGACATCAGGCCGATGCCACCGCCCATCACGATGCCGTGACCCCAGCACAGGATCGGCTTGGTATAGGTGTGGATCAGATAATCGACGCGGTATTCGACGTCGAAGAACTCGGCGGCGTAGTCGTTCTCGCGGATGTCGCTGCGGCCGGCCTCGCGGAAGGCGACCATGCTCTTGTACAGACTGTGCAGGTCACCGCCGGCGCAGAACGCCTTTTCGCCAGCGCCCTGCAGCACCACCATGGCGATGCCATCGTCGTCGGCCCAGGCATTCAACTGCTTCAGCAGCAGGTGCGCCATCGGCAGCGAGAAGCCGTTGAGCGTACGCGGCGCGTTGAGCGTGGCGATGCCGATGCGCGTGCCGTTGCCGGCTGCGCGCTCTTCGAACAGCACCGGTGCGTCATCGGCAGCAGTGTCGGTGCTCATGCGTTCTTCCACTGCGCGGCGCGCTTTTCCAGGAAGGCGCTCACACCCTCGACCTGGTCGGCGGTGTCGAACAGGTCGACGAAGGCTTCGCGCTCGGCCACCAGCGCCGAGGCGTGGGTGCCGGTGCGGGTGGACTGCACCAGGGTCTTGCAGGCGGCGATGCTGGTCGGGCTCTGCTTGCCGGCCTTGGCCGCCCATTCCAGCGCCAGTGCCTTGGCTTCGCCCTTGCCGACCTTTTCTTCGGCCAGGCCAATCCGCAGTGCGGTCTCGGCGTTGATGCGCTCGCCCAGCAGGATCATGCGCTTGGCCCAGCCCTCGCCCACCAGGCGCGGCAGGTTCTGGGTGCCACCGGCGCACGGTAGCAGGCCAACGGTGGCCTCCGGCAGCGCCACCTGGGCGTGCTCTTCGATGATGCGCAGGTCGCAGGCCAGCGCGCATTCCAGGCCACCGCCCATGGCGTAGCCGTTGATCGCAGCGATCGACACGCCACGGAAGGCGGACAGCGCTTCGAAGGCTTCGCCGAAACGGCGTGCGGCTTCGCGTGCGGCGGCCTTGTCGCCCGAGGCGAACTGGTTGAGGTCGGCACCGGCGGAGAAGAACTTCTCGCCGTCGCCAGTGATCACCAGCGCGTAGATGTCGCGGTCTGCGTTGAGCGCGCCCACCAGGTCGCGCAGCGCCGACAGGCTGTGCACGGTCCAGGTATGCGCCGGCGGGTTGTGCAGGGTGATGACCGCGGTGTGGCCATCGGCCTCGACCTTCAGGCCCACGTGTTCCTGGGTACGCCAATCCTTCATCGCAGTTCCTCTTCGGTGTTGAGCAGGTGACGGGCAACGATCACCCGCATGATCTCGTTGGTGCCTTCCAGGATCTGGTGCACGCGCGAATCGCGCAGCAGGCGTTCGATCGGGTATTCGCGGATGTAGCCGTAGCCACCGTGGATCTGCAGTGCTTCGTTGCAGATGTTGAAGCCAGCATCGGTGGCGAAGCGCTTGGCCATCGCGCACCACACGTTGGCATCGCTGGCGCCGGCATCGAGCTTGCGCGCGGCGGTGTGCACCATCTGCCGTGCGGCCACCAGTTCGATGGCCATGTCGGCCAGCTTGAACTGCAGCGCCTGGAATTCGGACAGGGTCTTGCCAAACTGACGGCGCTCGCCCATGTAGCGGCGTGCGGCATCCAGCGCGCCCTGCGCAGCGCCCAGCGAGCAGGCGGCGATGTTGATGCGGCCGCCATCGAGCCCCTTCATCGCCAGCTTGAAGCCGCCGCCTTCCTCTCCCAGAAGGTGGCTGACCGGCACGCGGACGTTCTCGAAGGTGATGCCGCGGGTGGGCTGGCTGTTCCAGCCCATCTTCTCTTCCTTGCGGCCGAAGCTGATGCCCGGCAGGTCGGCCGGCACCGCAATGGCGCTGACACCACCGGCACCGGCACCACCGGTACGCGCCATCACCACCAGCAGTTCGGTGGCACCGGCGCCGGAAATGAAGGCCTTGGAACCGTTCAGCACATAGAAGTCACCGTCGCGCACGGCGGTGGTCTTCAGCGAGGCCGCATCGGAACCGGCACCCGGTTCGGTCAGGCAGTACGAGGCCAACTTGCTGCCCGAGGACAGATCGGTTCCCCACGCATCGCGCAGCGCCGGCTGGCCCCACTTGGACACCATCCACGACGCCATGTTGTGGATGCTGATGTACGCCGCGGTCGACGGATCGACGTTGGCGAGCTCCTCGATGACGACGGCGGCGTCCAGTCGGCTCAGGCCGCTACCGCCCACTTCCGGGTCCATGTACAGACCGCAGAAGCCCAGTTCACCGGCCTTGGCGATCGCCTCGCGCGGAAAGATGCCCTCCGCATCCCATCGCGCGGCGTGCGGCGCCAGTTCGGCCTGTGCGAAGTCGCGCGCCGCCTCGCGGTACGCCTGCTGCGCTTCTTCCAGTTCCGTCGTCATCGAGTGGCTCATGGCTGCTCCTGCCGTTACTTCAGGCTGATCGTGGTGTTGACGCCATGGCTGAGCGTCTCGTCATCGAACCAGCGCGCGGTGACCGTCTTGGTCTGGGTGTAGAACAGCACCACCTGCTTGCCGTACGGGCCCAGGTCGCCCAGCTTGGACGCGCGCGAACCGGTGAACGAGAACAGCGGCACCGGCACCGGAATCGGCACGTTGATGCCGACCTGGCCGACGTCGATGTCTTCCTGGAACTTGCGCGCGGCGGCGCCGGACTGGGTGAACAGTGCGGTGCCGTTGCCGTTCGGGTTGCTGTTGACCATCGCGATGGCCTCTTCCAGCGTTTCCGCTTCGAGGATGACCAGCACCGGCCCGAAGATTTCTTCCTGGTAGATGCGCATGTCGGTGGTGACACCGGCAAAGATGGTCGGGCCGACGAAGTTGCCCTTCTCGAAACCATCGACCTGCGGCTTGCGACCGTCCAGCACCAGCTTGGCACCCTGCTCCACGCCCGAGGCGATCAGGCCTTCCACGCGCTCGCGGGCGCTGCAGGAAATGACCGGACCGACGTCGGTGCCGGCGACGGTGCCGCCGCTGACCTTCAGTGTCTTGGCCTTGGTGACCAGGTCCTGCACCCAGTTGCGTGCTTCACCGACCAGCACCAGGGTGGAGGCGGCCATGCAGCGCTGGCCCGCGGCACCGAAGGCGGCGCCGACCATCGCGTTGAGGGTCTGTTCCTTGTTGGCGTCCGGCAGCACCACGGCGTGGTTCTTGGCGCCCATCATGCACTGCACGCGCTTGCCGGCCAGCGAGGCACGGTTGTAGACGTGGGTGCCGACGCGGGTGGAACCGACGAACGACACGGCCTTGATGTCCGGGTGGTCGCAGATCGCGTTGACCACTTCCTCGCCGCCGTGGACGACGTTCAGCACGCCCTTCGGGATGCCTGCTTCCAGAGCAAGCTCGACCAGGCGCATGGTGACCATCGGGTCCTGCTCGGACGGCTTGAGGATGAAGGTGTTGCCGGTGGCAATGGCCATCGGGAACATCCACAGCGGGATCATCGCCGGGAAATTGAACGGGGTGATGCCGGCGCACACGCCCAGCGGCTGCATGATCGAGTAGGTGTCGACGCCGGTGGCCACGTTGTTGGCCAGCTCGCCCAGCTGCAGGTTGCCGATGGCGGCGGCGTGCTCGACCACTTCCAGGCCGCGGAACACATCGCCTTCGGCGTCGGGCAGGGTCTTGCCCTGTTCGGCGGTGAGGATGTGCGCCAGCTCGCTCATGTTCTCGCGGATCAGCTGCTGGTACTTCAGGAAGATGCGCGCACGGGTACCGATCGGGGTCTTGCGCCAGGTCTTGAAGGCTTCCTTGGCGGCGGCGACGGCGGCGTCCACTTCGCCGGTGGTGGCGAACGGCACCTTGGCCAGCACGTCCTGGGTGGCCGGATTGATCACGTCCTGCCAGTGGGAAGTAGCCGATTCAACGAACTGGCCATCGATCAGCATGCGGATACGGGGCGCTGCAACAGTCATGACGACAATCCCACGGGGTGCGAAAGATGCTTGGCATTATTCACAGCAACCACCTCGATTTCCGGGCTGAATCCGCTTAATCTGGCCAACACGCCAGACGATTCATGTTAATTCTGTGAATTATTCAGCCACCCAGCGGCAACTCGGCCTTCGCCTGCTGCGGCTGCGCGAACAGCGCGGCTACAGCCAGGCGGCCCTGGCGCAGGCGCTGGGGCTGTCGGCCAGCTACCTGAACCAGATCGAGCGCAACAAGCGTCCACTCACGCCGGCCGTGCAGAAGAAGCTGGGCGAGGTGTTGGGCGATGTTTCCGCCCTGTTCGACGACGATGAGCCCGCCGCGCTGCAGGAAGCGCTGGGCGAGACCCTGCGCGACCTGGGCCTGGCCGAGGTCAGCGCCACGGAGCTGCGCGCGCTGGCCGGCAACCTGCCGCAGGTCAGCCGCGCGCTGCTGGACCTGCACCGCCGCCACCTGGCGCTGCGCGAGCATGCCGCCGCACTGGAGTTCCAGCTGGGTGAGCCCGGCGCCGGCAGCACCTTGCCCGCTGGCGACCAGGTACGCGAGTTCTTCAACCGCATGCACAACCACATCCCCGAGCTGGATGAGTTGGCCGAGCAGCTGTTCGCCGAGTGGGGGCTGTCACCGGGGCATGTGGCACCACGGCTGCGCCAGCTGCTGGCCGACCGCCATGGCGTGCTGGTGGAGGTGGCCGCACTGCAGGCCGGGCGCGAAAAGCGCCAGTACGACGCCGGTGCGCGGCGGCTGTGGCTGCCCGATTATCTGGAGCCTGGCCAGCAGGCATTCCAGATGGCCGCCGAGCTGGCACTGCACGGCTACCTGCCGCAGATCGATGCGGTGGTGGCGCGTGCCGGCTTCACCGATGACGCGCGCATCGCGCAGGCACGGATCGGTCTTTCCAACTATTTCGCCGGCGCGCTGGTGATGCCGTACATGCGCTTCCTGCGTGCGGCCGAAGCCAGCAGCTACGACATCGAACTGCTGGCGCATCAGTTCGGCGTCGGCTTCGAAGCGGTCTGCCACCGGCTGAGCACGCTGGCACGGCGCAGCGCACCCGGCCTGCCGTTTTTCTTCATCCGGGTGGACCGCGCCGGCAACGTATCCAAGCGCCACTCCGCCACCGATTTCCACTTCTCGCAGGTGGGTGGCTCGTGCCCGCTGTGGATCGTCTACGAGGCGTTCAACCAGCCGGGGCGCATCCTGACGCAGACCGCGCGCATGCCCGATGGCCGCCGCCATTTCTGGCTGGCGCGGCAGGTCAGCAGCGGGCCGGTGGGCCATGGCCAGCCGCGCAAGACGTTCGCGGTGGCGCTGGGCTGCGATCTGCAGCACGCCGAGCGGCTGGTGTATTCACTGGGGCTGGATGTGCAGAGCCCGGGTAATTCGGTGTCGATCGGACCGGGGTGCCGGGTGTGCCCGCGCGAGGACTGCATGCAGCGCGCGTTCGCGCAGTTGCCGGGGAGGTAGGGGTGGTTCGGCAGGGCTGCGCCCTGCACCTGCAGAGGCCGAAGCAACGGCAACAGCAACGGCAAAAGCTGGCATTCCGTGGGATGGCGGGGTGATGTCGGATTGCGGGGACGCCGTGAACCCGTCCCTGGGGGCTTGGCCGCGGCATCCATGCCGCGGACACCCCGCAATCCGACACCACCCCGCCTTCGACAGTTTCCTGCTGCTGTTGGTGGGTGCTGACTGTTGGTGGGTGCTGACCGTTGGTGGGTGCTGACCGTTGGTCGGCACGCTGCTCTTGGTGGGTGTCGACCTTGGTCGACACGGTAGATCCACGCATGGCGTGGATCTACTAAACCTTTCGTGCGTAGGCTGCATCCCATTGCAATGCCCGCCCTGGAGACACCCCATGTCATTACTGCGCTCTTGTCTGGCCCTGCTGCTCGCTGCCTTTGCTGCGCCGGCGTGGGCGACCTTTTCCATTGCGGCCTGCAATGAGGCCGGCGACTGCGGTGTGGCGGTGGCTACGCACAACCTGGCGGTCGGCGGCGTGGGTGTGCCGTGGGCACAGGCGAAGGTGGGCGCGGTCGCCAGCCAGTTCGAGACCAACCCGACCTATGGCTCCAAAGGCCTTGAGCTGTTGGCCAAAGGCCGCACGCCTTCGCAGGTGCTGAAGCAGCTGTTGGATGAAGACGGCAACTTCGATGGCACCACGCTTGCCGAGCGCCAAGTGGGACTGGTCAGCGCACGCGGCGGCAATGCGCAGTACACCGGCGCTACTGCGCAGCAGGCGGATTGGGCCGGTGCGCAGGGCGAGGGCATGCTGAGTTTGCAAGGCAATGGCCTGGCCGGGCCCGAGGTGCTGGCGGCGATGCAACGCGTCTTCGCCGCCTCACGTGGGCCGCTGGCCGCACGCCTGCTTGCGGCGCTGGAAGCCGGTCAGGCAGCGGGTGGTCAACGCAGCGGGCAGTGGTCGGCGGCGCTGCTGGTGCGTACGCCCGGTGGCGACTGGCAGGACACCGACCTGCGCGTGGACGCCGACCCGCGTGCGGTGGCGAGGCTGCGCGAGCTGTACGACATGCGCCTGTCGAACGAAGCGATCATCCACGCCGAGGAGCGTTGGGAGAAGGGTGATGTGGCAGGTGCGCGCGCGGCGCTGGCAACCTCGTTGTCGCTGGCACACGGCTGGGACCGCACCTGGGCGCGCGCCGCACGATTGGCGATGCGACAGGGCGATACAGCGCTGGCCCGCGAATATCTGGCCGGCCTGCGTGCGCTCAATCCGGGCTGGGTGAAGCAGGAACTGGCATTGCCGTTGTATGCGCCGTTGCAGGGTGATGCGGTGGTGGCGCCGTGGCGATAGACGGTAGCGCCGGGCCATGCCCGGCGAGCGCAGCGATGGAAAAAGCCGCCGGGCATCGATCAATAGATCGGCGTCACCTTCATCTGCGGCAGCGGGCGCGGTGCGCCGTCGGTGAGGTCCGGGCCCAGGTCGTCCCAGCTGCGCCCCTGCTCGACCATCAGCCCCCACAACTGCTGCGAGGCCAACCGCTTGTCTTCCGAGCCCAGCTTGTACGACGGCGGCGTCGGCTGGCCACTGGCAACCATCGAATAAGCTGCGCGGTAGGCCAGCACCTGCTGTGCCGGGTCATCGGTACGCGCCACTTCCAGCGTGTAGCGCTGGTAGGCCGAGGCCAGGTTGCGCCAGCGGATCCAGTAATGGTTCTCGAACGAGAACGAACAGAAGCGTGCACCGGCCAGGCTGCCCTTATCGGCAATGCGGGTCAGCACCTCCTGTGGCATGTCCAGGTTCATGCCGCCTTCGTCGCCCTGCAGGCTGACGTGCACGATGCGGTCGCGGTAGCCCGGTGCGCGCGCCTGCAGCAGGTCGCGCCAGTTCTGCATGGTCGCCACCACCGCGAACAGGAAACGGCCCAGTTCTGCGGCCGCCAGCGGCGTAGCGATCGACTGGTAGGTACGCTGCCAACCGTGGCGGTTCTCGGTGGGCAGGAACACGGCGTGTTCCAGCGCCTGGCGGCCACTGCTGCCGTGGCTCACGTCTTCGGCATGCTGCGGGTAGACCAGATTGATGGCGAAGGTTGGCCAGCGCGGCAACGCGGCATCGAACAGATGGATCGGGAAGTTGCTGCTGATGCCACCATCGGAGAACCAGCAGATGCGGAACGCGGTGATCACCGGTCCGCAGGTCTGCCCGGCACTGGTCAGCCCTTCCATGCTGTCGGCCACGTTGTGCTCCTGGTCGGCCGCAGGTGCGGTCGGTTCGCAGCGACGCTCGCGGCGCGAGGGCTCATGCAACGGCACCGCGCTGATCAGCAGCGGGAAGCTCAGGCTCATGCGCGTGGCCACCAGCACCGGCAGCTTCGGGCCCTGCGGCAGGTGGTAGTACCGGCGCCCCTCCACCTCCAGCGGCGGGCCGGCCTGCGTCACCAGCCACTGCACCACGCTGGCCGGGAACAGCTGCTCGAACTCCTCGCGCAGGAACCAGAACTGCGCACCACCCAGCGGCAAGGTGCGCGGCTCGTTGTGCGACACACAGGTGGTGATCATCTGCAGGCTGATCGCATGCGGGCTGTCCGGCTCGCCGGCATAGCGCGGCGCATCGTGCAGGTCGGCGAAGGTCAACGGTGCATCCAGCGGCTTGCCGGACAGCTGCTGCAGGCTTTCATGCAACCATTCGGTCAATGCCGGTCTGCGCGCATCACGGCCAAGGCCGCTGCACAGGCCCAACAGGTTGCGCCGCGCCACCCGGGCCACGCGCAGCGCGGCACCGGCCACGCCGGCACCATAGGCGCACAGCAGCGACGGCAGCAGCGTGGCGGCCACGCCGCTCCAACCGCCGCCCCACCAGCCCAGGCCGAGCAGCAGCGCCAGCGACACCAGCACTTCCAGCGGCGCGATCTCGAATACCGCGACGGCCAGGCACAGCAGTTTGTGCGGCAGGCGGGCATTGCCGGTCAGCACCACCAGCAGCCGGTAGGCGGCGCGCGCGCCTCGCGCCGGCTGGAACAGGCTGTAGATGAACCCGCGACGCGACAGCTGCGCCGACACCGCCGACAGCCCGCCATAGCCTGCATCGCCGGGCAGGTGTTCACCCGCCTGCTGGCGACGATCACCGCACGCCGCCGCGGCCGCCACCGCCGCGGCGATGGCGCCGGCCGAGGTGCCGCCGATGCTCTTGAAACGATATTCGCGGGCCAGCGCCAGTACCGCATTGGGATACACGATGCCGCTGGTGATGCCGCCTTTCATGACCAGATCGCAGTACTTCGCCGCCACGAGCCACCTCCCGTCTGTCGGTGCCCAGTATCGCAAGAGGCGCTCTCACAGCCTGAGAAACGAGCCACAGCCCTGCGCTTTCATTGGCCCTTGACCATTGCCCTCGACGCGTCCACCGTGGGCACGCCGAAGGTATCCCTGCCGTGGCGTTGATGGCGGCAGGAATTTAAACGGGAATCCGGTGAAGGCGCCTCGCGCGCCCATTCCGGAGCTGCCCCGCAGCGGTGAATGGAAACGAATCCTGCCAACAGCACTGGGCTCACGCCTGGGAAGCGGCGGGTAGTAGGTGGGCTGCGGCCCGTGTCCATCAGCCCGAATACCGGCCCCGGCCGGGGGACACGACCGTCCCCTGACTCGACCTGGAATCTCCGCGGGGAGGTTGCCGGGGCCGTCGTTGTCCTGCGCCTGCAGGCGGTGCGGCCGCGTGCGTCCTGTTCACGGTTTCCGGCCAGACCTGTTCACCCACGCGCTGATGCATGGGCCACCGCCGTTGCCGGCGGTCCATGCGGTACCTGACGATGACCGAGCTCCAACGCCCCACCCTGTCCCTGCCCGAAAACGGCCAGCGCCTGCTGCTGCACTCGTGCTGCGCACCCTGCTCCGGCGAAGTGATGGAGGCGATCACCGCCTCCGGGATCGACTACGCGATCTTCTTCTACAACCCCAACATTCATCCGGTGAAGGAGTACGAGCTGCGCAAGCAGGAGAACATCCGCTTCGCCGAGCAGCACGGCATTCCTTTCATCGACTGCGACTACGACACCGACAACTGGTTCAGCCGTGCACGCGGCATGGAGAACGAGCCAGAGCGTGGTATCCGCTGCACGATGTGCTTCGACATGCGTTTCGAGCGCACCGCCTTGTATGCGCACGAGCATGGCTACGACACCATCAGTTCGTCGCTGGGCATTTCGCGCTGGAAGAACATGGCGCAGATCAACGACTGTGGCATCCGCGCTGCATCCCGCTATGAAGGCCTGCAGTACTGGGATTACAACTGGCGCAAGGGCGGTGGCGCCAGCCGCATGGTCGAGATCAGCAAGCGCGAGCAGTTCTACCAGCAGGAATACTGCGGCTGCGTGTACTCGCTGCGCGATGCCAACCGCCACCGCCGCGAGAACGGCCGCGAACGGATCAAGATCGGCCTGCTGTACTACGGGCAGGACGCTGAGACGCCGCAGGGCGATTGACGTGTGCGCATGGGGCGGCCACGCTGGTCGCCCCTTTCGTTGTACCGGATCTGCCATGACCGCCCTGCCCGCCGATGTCGCCCTGCTGGTGATCGACCTGCAGCCGGACTTCATGCCCGGTGGCACACTGGCCTGCGACCAGGGCGATGCGTTGGTAGCACCGATTGCCGAACTGCTGGCGCAGCGCCGCTACCGCACCGTGGTGGCGACCCAGGACTGGCACCCGGCCGACCATGCCTCGTTCGCCAGCCAGCACCCCGGCCGACGGCCCTTCGAGACCATCCTGCTGCACGCGCAGCCGCAGACCCTGTGGCCGGACCACTGCGTGCAGGGCAGCGCCGGTGCCGCCCTGCATCCCGGCGTGGACTGGACCGTGGCCGACTTGATCCTGCGCAAGGGCACCCGCCAGCAAGTGGATTCATACAGTGCCTTCCGCGAGAACCATGGCCCCGACGGTACCCGCCCCGCCACCGGCCTGGCCGGTTGGCTGCACGAGCGTGGCATCCGCGAGGTGCACGTGTGCGGCCTGGCCCGCGACTACTGCGTGCTGTGGAGCGCGCAGGACGCGGTGAAGTCCGGCTTCCGGGTGAGATTCCTGTGGGAGCTGACCAAGCCGGTAACCGACGCCAACGACGGGATGGTGCGCGAGGCGCTTGGCAAGGCGGGGATCGCGATCGCCTGACCCACCACCGCCGGGCACGGCCCGGCGCTACCGGTAATCCGACCCGAAACGGTAGTGCCGGCCGCTGGCCGGCAACCCCGGGATCTCTGCTGTTGCCGGCCAGCGGCCGGCACTACCGGAACACGACCGTACGGTGCCCGTTGAGCAGGATGCGGTGTTCCACATGGCGGCGCACGGCGCGTGCCAGCACCAGCGATTCGGTATCGCTGCCCAGCCGCACCAGTTCGCGCGGAACCATCGCGTGGTCCACGCGGGCCACGTCCTGTTCGATGATCGGACCTTCGTCCAGATCCTCGGTGACGTAGTGCGCGGTGGCACCAATGATCTTGACCCCGCGTGCGTGCGCCTGATGATACGGCTGCGCGCCCTTGAAGCTGGGCAGGAAGCTGTGGTGGATGTTGATCGCACGGCCGGCCAGGGCGCGGCACAACGTGGGTGACAGGATCTGCATGTAGCGCGCCAGTACCACCAGGTCGATGCGTTCGCGTTCGACCAGGTCGATGATCTGCTGTTCCTGCACCGCACGCGTATCGGCGGTCACCGGCAGGTGGTGGAACGGCACCTGGTAGGACGCGGCCAGCGCTGCGAAATCGGCGTGGTTGGACGCCACCGCCGCGATGTCGACCTTCAGCTGGCCGCTGTGGGCGCGGAACAGCAGGTCATTGAGGCAGTGTCCTTGCTTGCTGACCAGCACCAGCAGGCGCGCGCGGCGGCGGCCATCGTGCAGCTGCCAGTCCATGCCGAAGCCGGCGGCGAGCGTAGCCATGGCCGCATGCACGGTCTCCAGCGGCAGACCAGCATCGCGGTCGAAATGCACGCGCAGGAAGAAGCGGCCGCTTTCCTCGTCGCCGAACTGCTGGGCGTCGAGGATGTTGCAGCCGTGGTCGAACAGCAGGCCGGACACGCGGTAGACGATACCGGTACGGTCGGGGCAGGACAGGGTCAGGATGGAATCGGGGCGCATCGCCCGAGTGTAGGGCAGCGCCCGGCCCGGCGGATCGATGGTCACCGATGCAACCGACCTGCTTGGTTCAGTCCCAAGCGATACTTGGGTTTCTCCATGGCAAGCTGGTCGGTCATGAACCTGTTGCAATTGATCCGCAGCTTCACCCGCACCGCAGAGACCGGCAGCATTGCCGCTGCGGCCCGCATCCTTGGCATCAGCGCCACCGCAGTCGGCCAGAACATCAACCGGCTGGAGGCGCATCTGGGCGTACGGTTGCTGAACCGAAGTACGCGCCAGCTGGCCCTCAGCGAGGCCGGCGCGTTGTACCTGGCGCAAGTGCGCCACATCGAAGCCGACCTGGCGCGCGCGCAGGCGATGATCACCTCCGGTGACATCGAACCGGCAGGACCGCTGCGCATCGCCAGCAGCAGCGCGTTCGGTCGCCACGTGCTTGCGCCGTTGCTGCCTTCGCTGCAGCAGCGCTACCCGCAACTGCAGCTGGAGCTGCGGCTGACCGATCGCGCCGTGCAGCACGGCCCGGAAGCGGTGGATGCCAGCATCCGCATCGGTGCACAGCTGGAGGACGGGGTCGTCGCACGGCAGCTGGCGCGCGTGCCGTTCGTGTTCTGCGCCTCGCCGGCCTACCTGAAGGCACACGGCACCCCGCAGCAACCCTCCGAGCTGAGCGGCCATCGCGGGCTGCTGCACCGCTTTCCCACCGACGGCCGGCCGCTGCGCTGGGGACTGCTGAAGGATGGCCAGCGCGTGGACGCGGCACTGCCACCGAGCATGGTCTGCGATGACATCGATGCGCTGGCGACGCTGGCGGTGGCCGGTGCCGGCATCACGCGGTTGGCTGCATTCGTGGCCGAGCCCTACCTGCGCGATGGCCGCCTGCAGGCGGTGTTCGGTGCCGACAGCGAATGGCGCCCGGCGCCGATGGAGGTCTATTTCTGCGTCAGCGACCGCCGCGACTTCACCGCCAAGATCCGCGCGCTGTTCGAGCACCTGCAGGCCGGCATGGCGCCGGCCTGGCGGGTGTGAGCCTCAGCGCGTCTTGAACACGCCGCGCGCATCACGCGGCTCGCAGCGCAGGTACTGCAGCGCCGCGTCCACACTGTCACGCAGCGCGGCGGCGGCATGCCACGGCCAGCGCGGGTCGTAGAGGATGCCGCGCGCCAGCGCTACCGCATCGGCGTGGCGATGGCGCAGGATCGACTCGGCCTGCTCCGGTTCGGTGATCATGCCCACCGCGATAACCGGCATGCGCACCTTGGCCTTGATCGCCGCCGCGAACGGCACCTGGTAACCCGGGCCGACGGTGATCTTCTGGCGCTCGTCCAGGCCGCCGCTGGAGACATGCAGGAAGTTGCAGCCGCGCGCGTCCATCACCTGTGCCAGCGCTTCGCTCTGCACCAGGTCCCATCCACCATCGACCCAGTCGCTGGCGGAAATACGCACGCCCACCGCGACCTTGTCGGACACCGCCGCACGCACGGCATCAAACACCTCCACCAGCAGGCGCAGGCGGTTCGGCAGCGAGCCACCGTAGCCATCGGCGCGGCGGTTGCTCAGCGGCGACAGGAACTGGTGCAGCAGATAACCGTGCGCGGCATGCAGCTCGATCAGCTCGAAGCCCAGGCGCTCGGCGCGAACCGCACTGGCGGCGAAGGCGGCGATGACCTCGGCGATGCCGGCCTCGTCCAGTTCCTGCGGTGCCGGATCGGCGGCATGGAACGGCAGCGGCGACGGCGCCACGGTGGCCCAGCCACGCGCATCGTCGGCCGGCAACTGACCACCACCGTCCCACGGACGCCTCACCGAGGCCTTGCGGCCGGCATGGCCCAGCTGGATGCCCAGCGGCATCGGCGACCAGCGGCGCACGCTGGTCAGCACCTGTGCCAGCGCGGCCTCGGTGCCGTCGTCCCACAGGCCCAGGTCGGCCCAGCTGATGCGGCCGCGCGGTTCGACCGCGGTGGCTTCCAGGATCAGCAGGCCGGCACCGGACTGCGCCAGGTTGCCCAGGTGCATGGCGTGCCAATCGCTGGCGCGACCGTCTTCGGCGGAGTACTGGCACATCGGCGCGATGACGATGCGGTTGGACAGGGTCAGGGGGCCGAACGAGATCGGCGAAAACAGCTGGGTCACGGCGAGGCGGGGGAGAAGCGGATGGGGGGGCGTATTGCACCGCCGCACGGCCTGCGAATCAACCGTCTGGATGGATCGCTGTTTCGTGGGGGCGCGATGTGGGTAGCGCCGGCGCGCAGCGCGGCACCCCGTTTCCGCCGGGCATGGCCCGGCGCTACCCGAGGACGAACCCAGCCAGTGCTTCCGCGCAATCCCGCTCGTCCTTGAACAACAGCAGGTCGTCGGCGCGGGTGCGGCCACGGTTCAGCGCGGCTACCGGCAGCCCCGCCTTGGCTGCGGCCTGCACGAAGCGGAAACCGGAATAGACCATCAGCGACGAACCCACTACGAGTACGGCGTCAGCCTGCTGCAGGTGATCGTGCACCGCCGCCACGCGTTCACGCGGCACGTTCTCGCCGAAGAACACCACGTCCGGCTTCAGCACGCTGCCGCAGTGCGGGCACTCGGGCACCACGAACGCAGAGAAATCGGTCTCCAGATCGGCATCACCATCGGGCGCGATGCCGGCCTCCAGCGCGTCCCAGCCGGGATTGGCGTCCAACAGGCGCTGCTGGAAGTCCTCACGATCACTGCGACGCTCGCAGCCCATGCAGCGCACCAGATCCAGACGGCCGTGCAGGTCGATCACGTTGTGGCTGCCGGCACGCTGGTGCAGGCCGTCCACATTCTGGGTCAGCAGCACCTGTAGCGTGCCGCGGCTTTCCAGGGCCGCCAGGGCCTGGTGGGTGCCGTTGGGCTGGGCCAGGCCGAAGCGCGGCCAACCCAGCAGGCTGCGCGCCCAGTAGCGCTGGCGGGTGGCCGCCTCGCCCATGAAGGCCTGGTAAGTCACCGGCGGCGTGCGTTTCCACTGGCCGTCGGCATCGCGGTAATCGGGAATGCCCGAGGCGGTGCTGCAGCCGGCGCCGGTCAGTACGAACAGGCGCTGGGCGCGGTCGATGAAGTCGGTCAGTGGCGGGGTCATGGCTGCCAGATGGGGGCGCGGCGCCGCCCCCGCAAGCGCAGGTTCAGCCGGCGGATCAGGCTGTCGGCAGCGGCGGCACCGCGATCGGGTGGCCTTCCTCGTCCAGCGCGATCATCACGAAGTGGCCGCGGGTGCACAGCTTGCGCTCGCCGCTGTGCAGGTCTTCGGCGACCAGTTCCACCTCCACCTTCATCGAGCTGCGGCCGACTTCGACGATGCGGCCAATGGTTTCCACCATCTGGCCGATCCGGATCGGCAGCTTGAAGTCGACCTGGTCGCTGCGCGCGGTCACCACGGTGCGGCGCGAATAGCGTGCGGCGGCCAGGAAGGCGGCCTTGTCCATCCACGCCAGCGCCTGGCCACCGAACAGGGTGCCAAGGTGGTTGGTGTGGTTGGGGAAGACGATTTCGGCCATGCGCACTTCGGTGGGCGGCACGGTCTCGTGGATCGGGGTCATGGGGGTGCTTCAGTGTGGGGTGCTGCGGATTCTAAGCGACCGGCGTGATGGCCATCGAAATGCACGTGCAACGGTCACCCGGCAGCGGTGCCTGCGCAGGCCGCGCCTGTGGCAGGCGTTACACTGCGCCACGCCCACTGCCAGGACTGCCCATGCCCGCCACTTCCGACCTGCTGGCCTTTGCGCTGGTTTCGCTGGCCATGGTGCTCACGCCCGGGCCGAACATGATCTACGTGATCTCGCGTTCGATCTGCCAGGGGCCGGTGGCAGGCCTGATCTCACTGGGCGGGGTGGCGCTGGGCTTCGTGTTCTACATGCTGTGCGCGGCGCTGGGCATCACCGCCCTGCTGATGACCGTACCGTTCGCCTACGACGCGCTGCGCATTGGTGGCGCGCTGTACCTGCTGTACCTGGCCTGGCAGGCGCTCAAGCCCGGCGGCCGCTCGCCGTTCGCGGTACGCGAGCTTCCGCAGGACAGCCAGCGCAAGCTGTTCACGATGGGCTTCCTGACCAATCTGTTGAACCCGAAAGTGGCGGTGATGTACCTGTCGCTGCTGCCGCAGTTCCTGCACCCGGACAGCGAAGGCAGCGTGCTGCTGCAATCGGTGGTGCTGGGCTCCACCCAGATCGCGGTGAGTGTGACCGTGAACGGCATCATCGCGCTGACCGCGGGCAGCATCGCCGGCTTCCTCGCCGCGCGCCCGACCTGGCAGGTGGTGCAACGCTGGCTGATGGGCACGGTGCTGGCCGGGCTGGCGGTGCGGATGGCGGTGGAAGGGCGGCGGTAAGACATACGGCAGCGCCGGGCCATGCCCGGCGAGCGCGCAGCGCGGCCGACGTTGTCCGTCGTGCCGGACGGTTTCCGCCGGGCATGGCCCGGCGCTACCAACAAAAAACCCCGGCGTTGGCCGGGGTTTCTCGTTGCGACAGGCCTGACTGGTTCGATCAGAAGTTCATGTCGAAGGCGACTTCGCCCTGCACGCCCACCTGGTAGGCCGAGGCGCGGCGTTCGAAGAAGTTGGTCAGTTCCTGCACGTCCTGCAGTTCCATGAAGCTCAGCGGGTTGCGCACGTTGTACTTGCGCTCCATGCCCAGGCGATGGAAATGGTTGTCGGCGCAGTGCTGCAGGTACTGGCGCATGTCACGGGTGGAGATGCCCGCCACGCCACCGGACAGCACGTCCTCGGCGAACTGCACTTCGCACTCGATCGCTTCGGCCAGCATGTCATAGACATCCTGCTTCATCTTGTCGTCGAACAGGTCCGGCTCTTCCTCGCGGATCACGTCCACGCACTCGAAGGCGAAGTCCATGTGCGCACTTTCGTCGCGGAACACCCAGTTGGTGCCCGAGGCCAGGCCGTTGAGCAGGCCGCGCGAACGGAAGTAGTACACGTAGGCGAACGCGGCGAAGAAGAACAGGCCTTCGATGCATGCGGCGAAGCAGATCTGGTTGAGCAGGAACTGGCGACGCTCTTCGCGGGTCTCGATGCGCTTCAGGTTCTGGATCGAGTCGATCCACTTGAAGCAGAAATCGGCCTTCTTCTTGATCGAGTCGATGTTCTCCACCGCGGCGAAGGCTTTGACGCGCTCGTCCGGATCCGGCAGGTAGTTGTCGAGCAGGGTCAGGTAGAACTGCACGTGCAGCGCTTCTTCGTACAGCTGGCGCGACAGGTACATGCGCGCTTCGGGTGCGTTCAAGTGCTGGTACAGGTTCAGCACCAGGTTGTTGGACACGATCGAATCGCCGGTGGCGAAGAACGCCACCAGGCGGTGGATCAGGTGACGCTCGCCCGGCGACATCTTGCTGTGCAGGTCGCTGATGTCGATCTGGAAGTTGATCTCTTCCACCGTCCAGGTGTTCTTGATCGCATTCCGGTACATGTCATAGAACTGCGGGTAGCGCATAGGGCGCAGGGTCAGTTCAAAACCGGGATCGAGCAGCATCTGCTTGGGCTTGTCGGCCATGGGTGTTTCCTTGTCTTCTCGGGTCAAAACGCCGGGCGTGGCCCGGCGCTACCTTGTCATTTCAGCAGCCGAGCATGGCTCGGCTCTACGGACGTGTCATTTATGTAGTCGAGCATGGCTCGACTCTACAGCGAGGGGTGCCGGCCATAGGCCGGCACGGCCGCTCTTATTGGCAGGCTTCGCAGGCTTCCGGGTTTTCCAGCGAGCAGGCGATGGCCTCTTCCGGGCTGAACACCTTCTCCGGGGCCGCGCCTGCGGCGTGGCTGACCGTGGTCTTGGCGATCTTGGTGGCCGGACGCGAACGCAGGTAGTAGGTGGTCTTGATGCCCTGCTTCCAGGCGTACATGTACATGGAGGACATCGCGCCGATGTTCGGGCTTTCCATGAACAGGTTGAGCGAGGCGGACTGGTCGATGAAGGCGCCACGGTCGGCGGCCATGTCGATCAGCGAACGCATCGGCAGTTCCCACGCGGTGCGGTAGACGTGGCGCAGCGTTTCCGGAATCTGCGTGATGCCCTGGATCGAGCCTTCGGCCAGCTTGATCGCGTCGCGCATTTCCGGGGTCCAGTGGCCCAGCTTCTTCAGCTCGTTCACCAGGTAGCGGTTGACCTGCAGGAAGTCACCGGACAGGGTTTCGCGCTTGAACAGGTTGGACACCTGCGGCTCAACGCACTCGTAGCAGCCGGCAATCGAGGCGATGGTCGCGGTCGGTGCGATGGCGATCATCAGCGAGTTGCGCAGGCCATGTTCCTTGATGCGCTCGCGCAGGCTATCCCAACGCTCGGCGTCTTCGGGCACCACGTTCCAGGCATCGAACTGCAGCTCGCCGCTGGCCGCACGGGTGTCGGCGAAGGACGGGTGCTTGCCGCGTTCCTGGGCCAGTTCGACCGAGGTTTCCAGCGCGTGGAAGTAGATGGTCTCAGCGATCTTCTTCGACAGCGCGCGGGCTTCGGCGCCGTCGAACGGCAGGCGCTTGCGGAAGAACACGTCCTGCAGGCCCATGCAGCCCAGGCCGACCGGGCGCCAGCGCAGATTGCCACGGCGCGCCGATTCGATCGGGTAGAAGTTCAGGTCGATCACGCGGTCGAGCTGGCGCACGGCCAGACGCACGGTGTCGGCCAGCTTGTCGAAATCGAACTCGCCGTTGCCGTCGAAGTGGTTGCCCAGGTTGATCGAACCCAGGTTGCACACCGCGGTCTCTTCGGCCGAGGTGACTTCCAGGATTTCGGTGCACAGGTTGGACAGGTGGATCACGTTGCCGGCGCGCAGGGTCTGGTTGCTGGCGCGGTTGCACTTGTCCTTGAAGGTCATCCAGCCGTTGCCGGTCTCGGCCAGGGTGCGCATCATCCGCGAGTACAGCTTGCGCGCGGAGATGGTGCGGTTGGCCTTGCCCTGTGCCTCGGCCTGCAGGTAGGCGGCTTCGAAGGCTTCACCGAACAGGTCGGTGAACTCCGGCACCACGCGCGGATCGAACAGCGACCATTCCTGGTCGGCCTCGACGCGCTTCATGAACAGGTCCGGGATCCAGTTGGCCAGGTTCAGGTTGTGCGCACGGCGCGATTCGTCGCCGGTGTTGTCACGCAGTTCAAGGAAGTCCTCGACGTCGGCGTGCCAGGTTTCCAGGTACACGCAGGCCGCGCCCTTGCGCTTGCCGCCCTGGTTCACTGCAGCCACCGACGAATCCATGGTCTTCAGCCACGGCACGATGCCGTTGGAATGGCCGTTGGTGGACTTGATCAGCGAACCGCGCGAACGCACGCGGGTGTAGCTGACGCCGATGCCGCCGGAGAACTTCGACAGCTGGGCGATATCGCCGTACTTGGAGTAGATCGACTCCAGCGAATCCTGCGGCGAATCCAGCAGGAAGCACGAGGACAGCTGCTCGTGGGTGGTGCCGGAGTTGAACAGGGTCGGGCTGGACGGCAGGTAGTCCAGGTTGCCCATGCGCTTGTACAGCGCCAGGGCCTCCGGCACGTCCTCGCTCAGCGCGCTGGCGATACGCAGGAAGAACTGCTGCGGGGTCTCGATCACCTTGCGGGTGTGCGGATGGCGCAGCAGGTAGCGGTCGTACAGGGTGCGCAGGCCGAAGTAATCGAAGTTCAGGTCCAGCGACATGTCGATCGCATCGTTGAGCTTGCGTGCGTTGGTCTGCACGAAGTTCAGCAGGCGGTCGTTGATCAGGCCCACTTCGTGGCCACGACCAACCGACTGCGAGAAGGCGTAGATTTCCTGGCCCGAGACTTCCTTGGCGATGTAGTTGGCCAGCAGGCGTGCGGCCAGGCGGCCGTACTCGGGCTCTTCACCGATCAGCAGGGCGGCGGTGCGGATGGACAGTTCGTCCAGCTCGCGGGTGGTGGCGCCGTTGTACAGGCCGGAAATGGTGCGGGTTGCCACGCGCATCGGATCGACGGCGTGCAGGCCTTCGGAGGAACGCTGCACCGCGCGCACGATCTTGTTCAGATCCACCAGCTCGGTCGTGCCATTGCGCTTGGTCACACTCATCGCGTTGGCCGTCGGCGGCGACGTCAACAGGAATTCGCTTTCCTTCTCGATGGTGGCGCTGGATTCGGTGGTCACGGCGTGAGTCCTCTTGGCGTGATGGATGGTGGCTCGGTGCATCGGATGACGCGGCCCGGGACATGACACCCCAGCATTGCAGACCGGCGTCGCAGGAATTGAGACCTGCGCCTGTGGCTGCTGCTGGTAGTGCTGACCGGTGCCGCTTCGGGCGTGGAGGGCGCATCACCGGAGGGTCCGGCGATCCATTCCATGGACCCGGCGGCTTGGGGTTCCCAACGCCGTCAGCCACAAGATAGTGGGGGTCAGGGGGTCCGTCAACGCCAAATGTAGTGAAATTCGGCAATCCCTTGCGCCGCAAGGATCGGGCCGTCGGCGCCTGGTTTGGACGCTTTGAACCTGCTGGAACGGGCTGCGCAGTCAAGCCCGAAAAACGTCACGGCGGTAGCAATCAGCGCCCCACCAGCGGAACGATGACAGCTTCACATGACAGTGATGAAACTGGCTAGGGACAACCCTGTGGATAGGTGGTGGGCAGCCGGTGGGAATCCGGTGGACGGGTGACTTCCGGCCGGTGACGGCCTCGCCCAGACAGCGGATGCTGGGGACCTTCGGTTCCGGAGAAGGATGTTCCGATGCGCCTGTCACTGCCCGCCCTGGCCCTGCTGCCCGCCCTGTTCATTGCCCCGGCACTGGCCGCCGAAGGACCGGACCTGCGTTCGGACCAGTGCGGCATCCATACCGACTACGACGTGCTGGTGGACAGCGGCGGCATCTGGCTGCGGCACGGCCCACAGGCGCCGCATGAAGTGGTGTTCCACGACGGCGAGCTGAGCCTGGACGGCAGGATGGTGACGGTCAGCACCGCCGACGCCGCCCGCCTGCGGCAGATAGAGGCCGGTGCCCGCCAGCTGATGCCGGCGGCCACGGCGCTGGCCCACGAAGTCTCCGGGGTCACCTTCGACGCACTGGATGCCGCCTTCGAGGCCATCACCGGCAAGTCCCGCAACCGCCAGATGCGTGCCATGCGCGGCGAGATGCAGGACTGGATCGACGCCAGCCTGGGCCGCGGCTACTGGGAACAGGAAGCCTTCGGCGACGGCTTCGACGCGCATATCGAGCAGATGGCCGAGACGATGGTCGGGTCGATGACCCGCAGCGTGTTGTGGCAGGTGTTCACGGGCCGCGCCGGCGCCATGGAGCGCCGCGCCGACCGCCTCGATGCCGAAGTCGACCGCCGCATGGAAGCGCGCAGCCAGCAGCTGGAGGCCAAGGCGATGGCGCTGTGCCCGTTGGTGCAGTCGCTGGCAGCGGCCCACGACGCGCTGGAGGTGCGCTACCAGGGCCAGCCGCTACGGCTGCTGGAGCGCGGCGAGAGTGTGCGGGTGGAGCACGGCGATGGCTCGGGCCTGCATGTGTCGGCCGGGCCGGATGAGCGGCCGCGTGACAACGCCGTGGCACCTTCCCGATAACTGCGCGGCGGATGCCGGCCAGCGGCCGGCACTACCGGAACCCTGGCCGGCAACGCATTTACCTGGGTGGCGCCCTCACGCCCGGTGCGGGGTACCCAGGTATTCGGCGCTCTGCATTTCAATCAGGCGCGAGGCGGTGCGCTCGAACGCGCCCTGCAGGCGGGTGCCGGAATACAGCTCGACCGGCGAAGTGCTGGCGGTACAGACCAGGTTGACGTGGCGGTCGTACAGTTCGTCGATCAGATTGACGAAGCGGCGCGCGGCATCTTCGTTCAGGCGGTCGAACGCAGGGATGCCGCCCAGCAGCACGGTGTTGAACTCGTGCGCGATCTCGATGTAGTCCGACGGGCCACGCGGGCCCTCGCACAACGCAGCGAAATCGAACCAGGCGATGCTCTTGCCACGGCCGCGGACCGGGATCTTGCGGCCCTCGATCTCGATGTTGCCGGTCTTGGCCGGTTGGCCGCCACTCAGTTCGTTCCAGCGCGTGGCCAGCCATTCATCGCTGTCGGCGGCCAACGGTGCGCGGTACACCGGCGAGCGGGTCAGCGCGCGCATGCGGTAGTCCTCGGTGCCCTCGGCGTACAGCTCGACGCAGAAGCGCTGCAGCAGGTCGATGGCCGGCATGAAACTCTCACGCTGCAGGCCGTTGAGATACAGGTTTTCCACCGCCGTGTTGGAGGTGGTGACCAGGGTCACGCCCTCGGCGAACATCCGCTCCAGCAGCCGCGCCAGCAGCATGGCATCGCCGATGTCGGTGACGAAGAATTCGTCCAGCACCAGCACGCGCAGGTTGCTGCGCCACTCCTGGGCGATCTTCGCCAGTGGATCGCTCTGCCCCTGGTGTTCACGCAAGCGCTCGTGGACGCTGCGCATGAAGCGATGGAAGTGGGTGCGGTACTTCTGCTTGATCGGCAGGCCGTCGTAGAACAGGTCGACCAGGAACGTCTTGCCGCGACCGACGCCGCCCCAGAAGTACAGGCCCTTGACCGGCTCGGGCTTCTTCCAGAACGAGGACAGGCGATCCAGCCAACCGTCCTCGGCACTGTCCAGCAGGCCCAGGTGGATGCGGTCCAGCTCGGCCAGCGCCGCGTGCTGGGCCGGGTCGTTCTGCCAATCGCCACGGGCAACCCCTTCCGCGTACCGCTGCGACGGGGTCAACTCGGTTGCACTCATGCCGCCGCGCCCAGCCAGTGCTTGACGCCGTGGGTCAACGCGCCGCGCAGATCGATCAGCTTGCGGTGGAAGAAGTGGCTGGTCTCGGGCATGCGCACCAGCTCATGCGGGAAGTCCAGCGTGTCCAGCCACTGGTAGACGGCCTGCGGATCGACGATCTCGTCCTGCTCGCCCTGGATCACCAGCCAGCGCGCCGGCGGTGCGATGCCGTCGAAGTCCCAACGGCCCGCCGGCGGCGCGATCGAGACCAGCGCTTCCGGCTGCAGCGCGGCAGCGGCCTTCAAAGAAACGAACGAGCCGAAGCTGAAACCGGCCAGCCACAGGCGGTCATCCGGACGCTGGCTGCGCACCCAGGCGGCGACCGCCTTCAGGTCGTCCTGCTCGCCCACGCCGTGATCGAACTCACCGGCCGAACCACCGACGCTGCGGAAGTTGAAGCGCACCGTGGCGATGCCCAGCTCGCGCAGGGTGGTGGCGGTCATGGTGACCACCTTGTTGTGCAGGGTGCCGCCTTCGGTGGACAGCGGATGGCAGATGATCGCCACGATCGGCTGCGCCGGCACATCGGCCTTGGGCAGGTCGACGACCACTTCCAGCGGGCCGGCCGGGCCGTCCAGTTCGAGGCAGGCGGTTTCGCCGGGGGCGACGGGGAACGAAGGCTTGTGCATGGCACCATGATAGCGTCCCCTGCCCCTGCCCTGTGCCCGCCCCATGCTCTACCTGTCTTTGGCCGTGATCTGCAGCGTGCTGGTTTCGGTGTTGTTGAAGCTGGCCAGCCGCCGCCAGCTGGATGTTTCGCAGATGGTCACCTGGAACTATCTGGTGGCGGCAACGCTCACCGCCGTGGTGCTGCAGCCGCCGCTGGATGCGTTGCGCGCGCCGCATGCCCCGTGGCTGTCGCTGCTGGCGCTGGCGGTGGTACTGCCGTCGATTTTCCTGGTGCTGGGCCGCGCGGTGGCGGTGGCCGGCATCGTCCGCAGTGACGTGGCGCAGCGGCTGTCGCTGCTGTTGTCATTGGCTGCTGCGTTCCTGTTCTTCGGCCAGACCGCGACGCCATGGAAGCTGGCGGGTCTCGCCCTGGGCCTGCTGGCGATGGTGGCGATCAGCCTGCGCCCGCGCGGACCGGCGGTGGCGCCCTCACCGGGTGGCTGGGGCTGGCTGCTGGGCGTATGGGCCGGGTTCGCGGTGGTGGACGTGCTGCTCAAGCAGGTGGCGCTGTCCGGCACGCCGTCGATGGCGGCGGTGCTGGCCAGCTTCAGCGTGGCCTTCGTGCTGATGCTGGCACTGCAGCTGTGGCGGCACGCCAGTGGCCGCAGCCGACTGGCCTGGCGCAACCTCGGCGCCGGCGCGCTGCTGGGCCTGCTCAACGGCGGCAACATTCTCTTCTATGTACATGCGCATCAGTCGATGCCGGACAGCCCGGCCACCGTGTTCGCCGGGATGAACATCGGCGTGGTGGTACTGGGCGCGCTGGTGGGTGTGTTCGCCTTCGGCGAAGCGACCACGAAGTGGAACCGCGCCGGCCTGGCGCTGGCGGTGCTGGCGATCGGGTTGATCGCCTGGGGGTGAGCGATTCCCGGGGTCGGATCCCATTCCCACGGAATGGGCTCTGACCCCAATGCACCGGACCCCAATGCATGTCGGGCTACGAACGCGCGGGCCGCACGCGGGGTCAGAGCCCATTCCATGGGAATGGGATCCGACCCCGGCGGTGCGTTATTTGTCGAAACCCAGCAGCAGCGGATCGTGGTCGGAACTGCGCCACGGGCCCTGCACGTTGCGGCCCTGGTAGCCGCTGGCGTCCTGTTCGTCGGCATTGCTGTGCCACTCGGCGGCACCGCGCAGGCGCTTGACCATGCCCGGATTCAGCAGGGCGTGGTCGAGGCGGCCGGTATAGCCGTTGTAGACGTAGCTGTAGGGATGCTCGACCTTGGCGACCTTGAATGCGTCCTGCCAGCCGAGGTCATGCAGGGTGCGGATCGGGTCTTCCATCGCGTAGGCATTGAAGTCACCCAGCAGCACCGCGTCCTTGGCACCGGTACCGGTCGGGTCGGTCTGCAGCCAGGCGTGCAGCTGCTGCGCTGAGGTCACGCGGGTGGCGTTCCAGCAGCCCTGGTTGTCGTTGCGGTCGGCGTCGGCGCCGCTCGCATCGCGGCAGCCCTTCGACTTGAAGTGGTTGGCGACCACCACGAACGGTGCGCCCTGCTTGCCCTGGAAGGCCTGCGCCAACGGCACGCGGCTGTGCTCGACGAACGGGCCGCCGGTCAGCGTGGCCGGCTTGCCAACCGGCTGCAGGCGCGTGCTGCGGTAGATGATGCCGACCCGGATCGGATTGTCACCGGGGCCGCTGCCGGCGTCGACGAAGCGCCAGTCACCCTGCGCGCCGCGATCGCGGTTGAGCGCATCGACCAGTTCGGCGATGGCCGACTGCGGGCCGTAGCCGTCGTTCTCCAGCTCCATCAGTGCAGCGACATCGGCGCCCAGCGCGTTGACCGTGGTCACCAGCTTGGCCACCTGCGCTTTGTGCTCATCCGGCGTGCGCGCACCGCGCAGGGTCGGGAAGCCGCCGCCCTGGCCGTCGCCATTGAAGAAATTCTCCAGGTTGAAGGCGGCCACATGCAGGCTGCCCGGCACCGTCGGCACCGCCGGACGCTTCAGCTCCGGCAACTTCAGCACGCCTTCGACCTGCAGGCGCGGCCGACCCTGTGCATCCACGTGCACCACGCCTTCCACATTGCGCAGCTGCATGCCGGTGCGCAGTACCGGGTTACCCGGCAGGTAGGCCACGCTGGCCGGGTCGCGGGCATCACTGCCGTCGTCCAGCACCAGGCGGCGGCGCTGGTTGTCGGCCATCACCTGCTCGTAGCCCGCGGTACCCGGCGCGGCCACTTCGGTCGGCTGCCAGAGGCGGCCATCGAAGGCCACGGTGAGCTGCCCAAAGCGCTCCAGGCCATCGGTGCCGGCCAGGGTCAGTGGCGCGGCGATGCGCACGTGCTGGCCATCCAGTGCACGCCAGTCGGCCGGCGCGGCGGTCAGCACCACGGTGGCGCTGTTGCGCGCGGCGGCGGGTGACGCGACCGGTGCGACCTGCGGCTGGGCCTGGGCGAAGGCGCCGGCCGGCAGCAGCAGGGACAGGGCAAGAACGAGGGAACGGCGGCGCATCGACGGGCGACTCCATGGAAGAGGCGCACAGACTAACCCTGAAATGCGAAACCCCGCCTGCGCAGCGGGGGTATATGGGCGATCAGGCCTTGGTGGGCAAAGCCTGGTAGTGCCGGCCGCTGGCCGGCAACCTCATGACCTTCGTGCAATGCGTGGTTGCCGGCCAGCGGCCGGCACTACCGGTTATTTCAGGTTGCCCAGCATCCAGTCCACGGTGGCGTGGATCTGTTCCTCGGTCAGCGCCGGGTTGCCGCCCTTGGGCGGCATGATTCCGCCATCGGGGCCGGTGTAACCCTCGATGGCGTGCTTGTAGAGGGTGTCCTTGCCCTGTGCGATGCGCTTGTCCCAGTGCGAGTGGTCCAGCGTCGGCGCCATGCCCACGCCGGTGGTGTGGCAGGCGGTGCACAGGTTGTCGAAGATCACCTTGCCGTCCTTGGTGCCGCCGTACGCCACCTGCGACGCAGCCTTGGCCAGTGCCGCTGCGGCTGCCGCAGCCTGCGCGGCGGCGCCGGTGCTGCCGGCATAGACCGCGCCGGTGGGCGAGATGCGCTGTTCGGTGCGTTTGACCGCGGTGGGCGACACCTCGGGTGGAATCCGGGTGTGGATGTAGGCGGCAAGGAGGATGAGGCCGAGGGTGATGGTCGCCAGCAGCGCGATCACCATTGAGAAGCGTTTCAGGAACTCCAGATCGTAATTCCGCACTCTTCGTTACCCCTGGCTGATAGTCGTTGGACCACGGCTGAGCGACTGCGTGATGGACCGAGTATAGAACGCGCTTTGCGTGCGACAACAGGCGTCACTGCTGGTGCGGCGCAGCATGCGGACCCGGTAGTGCCGGCCGCTGGCCGGCTTCGCCATCCCGCCGGATAGATCGTGCAGAAGCCGGCCAGCGGCCGGCTCTACCGAATTACCGAGCGCCGATCGCGCGCAGGCAGAAGCTGCAGATCGCGTCCACCAGCGCGTCTTCGTCGCGGTGTGCTTCCCGGCTGGGCGCGGTGGGGCCGACCATCGCTTCGGTGAAGGCGCCGACCAGGCAGGCGGCGGCCACGTGCGCGTCCTGCGCCGGCAGCTCACCGGCCGCCACGCCCTCCTCCACCAGCCGCAGGAAGACGTCGCCGAAGGCGCGGCGACCGCGCATGCGCTCGGCTTCCACCTCCGGATCGACCGGTTCAACGATGAAGGCGTGCGCCAGCCCCGGTCCGGCCAGGGCACGGCGGACGAAGGCGGTGATCGCCAGCCGCAGGCGCTCGCTGGCCACCTCCGGGCCGCTGGCGATGCGCTCCATGATCGCCACCTCGTGGGCCACCGCGGCGTTGAGCACCTCCACGAACAGCTCGGCCTTGGACGGGAAGTGCCGGTAGATCAGGCCGGTGGACACCCCCGCCTGGGTTGCCACAGCGGTCACCGGGGCGTTGCGCCATCCGCCGGCGGCGACCCGTTCACGGGTCGCCAGCAGGATCCGTTCGCGGACCCCGGCCAGGCGTTCTTCCATCAGTGCGGAGCGTTTGTAGGCCATGTTTTGATTCTAGATTCAATTGTTGAATTTGTATTCACTTCTTTCCCGAACCCCGCTACGCTGGGGCCCAATCGCCCGTGCGGGTGGCGGTCCCTGAAACCGCCGCCCGCTCCCCGCCGGGTGCGTCCATTCCCTGCAATCCCGTCGTGGAGCCACCACAATGCACGTGCCATCCCTGAACTTCGACCTTGGCGAAGACATCGACCTGCTGCGCCAGAGCGTGGCCCATTTTGCCGCCGCCGAGGTCGCACCGCTGGCCGCCGAAGCCGACGCCACCAATCAGTTCCCGCTGGCACTGTGGCCGAAGCTGGGCGAACAGGGCCTACTCGGGCTCACCGTGGAAGAAGAATACGGCGGCACCGGCATGGGTTACCTGGCCCACGTGGTGGCGATGGAAGAGATCTCGCGCGCCTCCGGTGGCATCGGCCTGTCCTACGGTGCGCACTCCAATCTGTGCGTGAACCAGCTGCGCAAGAACGGCAACGAGGAGCAGAAGCAGCGCTTCCTGCCCGGCCTGTGCAACGGCAGCCTGGTGGGCGCACTCGCGATGAGCGAACCGGGTGCCGGCTCGGACGTGGTGTCGATGAAGCTGCGCGCCGACAAGCGCGGTGACCGCTACGTGCTCAACGGCAACAAGATGTGGATCACCAACGGCCCGGACGCCGACGTGCTGGTGGTCTACGCCAAGACCGACATGGCCGCCGGCGCCAAGGGCATCACCGCGTTCCTGGTCGAGAAGGGCATGAAGGGCTTCTCCACCGCGCAGAAGCTGGACAAGCTGGGCATGCGTTCCTCGCCCACCTGCGAGCTGGTGTTCCAGGATTGCGAAGTACCGGAAGAGAATGTGCTGGGCCAGGTCGGTGGCGGCGTGCGCGTGCTGATGTCCGGCCTGGACTACGAGCGCGTGGTGCTGTCCGGTGGCCCGCTGGGCCTGATGGCCGCGGCCATGGACGTGGTCATGCCCTACGTGCACGAGCGCCACCAGTTCGGTGAAGCGATCGGCAGCTTCCAGCTGATCCAGGCCAAGATCGCCGACATGTACGTGGGCCTGGGTGCGTGCCGCGCCTACGTCTATGCCGTGGCGCGCGCCTGCGACCAGGGCCGCACCACCCGCCAGGATGCCGCCGGTGCCATTCTGTACGCCGCCGAGAAGGCCACCTGGCTGACCGGCCAGGCAATCCAGATCCTGGGCGGCAACGGCTACATCAACGAATATCCGACCGGCCGCTTGTGGCGCGACGCCAAACTGTATGAAATCGGCGCCGGCACTTCGGAGATCCGCCGCATGCTGATCGGCCGCGAACTGTTCCAGCGCACTCTGTAAGGCCACCGCGATGACCGTCCTCAACAGCCAGCTGCAACCGGGCAGCGAAACGTTTGAAAGCAACCGCGCCGCCATGCAGGCCGTGGTTGATGACCTGCACGCCACCCTCGCCCGCACCGCGCTGGGCGGCAGCGAAGCGGCGCGCGCCAAGCACACCGCACGCGGCAAGCTGCTGGTGCGCGACCGCATCGACGCGCTGCTCGATCCGGGCAGCGCCTTCCTGGAGATCGCGCCGCTGGCCGCGCATGGCATGTACGACGATGCCGTGCCCGCTGCAGGCGTGGTGGCCGGCATCGGTCGCGTGAGCGGCGTGGAATGCGTGATCGTGGCCAACGATGCCACGGTCAAGGGCGGTACCTACTACCCGATGACGGTGAAGAAGCACCTGCGCGCGCAGGAGATTGCCGAGCAGAACCACCTGCCGTGCATCTACCTGGTCGATTCCGGTGGCGCCTTCCTGCCGCTGCAGGATGAGGTGTTCCCGGACCGCGATCATTTCGGCCGCATCTTCTACAACCAGGCCAACCTGTCGGCGCAGGGCATCCCTCAGATCGCCTGCGTGATGGGCAGCTGCACCGCTGGTGGTGCCTATGTGCCGGCGATGAGCGACGAGACGGTGATCGTGCGCGAACAGGGCACCATCTTCCTCGGCGGCCCGCCGCTGGTGAAGGCCGCCACCGGTGAAGTGGTGACGGCCGAGGAACTGGGCGGCGCCGACGTGCACACGCGAATTTCCGGCGTGGCCGACCACATGGCCGACAACGATCTGCAGGCGCTGGCACGGGTGCGCGCGATCATCGCGCAGTTGAACTGGCGCAAGCCGGAGCCGGCGATGGCGGTGCAGGCCAACGAGGAACCACTGTTGCCGGCACACGATCTGTACGGGGTGATCCCGGCCGACACGCGCAAGCCCTACGACGTGCGCGAGGTCATCGCGCGCCTGGTCGATGGCTCGCGCTTCGATGAGTTCAAGCCACGCTACGGCGCCACGCTGGTCACTGGCTTTGCGCATCTGAACGGTTACCCGATCGGCATCATCGCCAACAACGGCATCCTGTTCTCGGAGTCGGCACTGAAGGGGGCGCACTTCATCGAACTGTGCACCCAGCGCAACATCCCGCTGGTGTTCCTGCAGAACATCACCGGTTTCATGGTCGGCCGCAAGTACGAACAGGGCGGTATCGCCAAGGACGGCGCCAAGCTGGTGATGGCCGTGGCCTGTGCCAAGGTGCCCAAGTTCACCGTGGTGATCGGTGGCTCGTTCGGTGCCGGCAACTACGGCATGTGCGGCCGTGCGTACTCGCCGAACTTCCTGTGGATGTGGCCGAACGCGCGCATCGGCGTGATGGGCGGCGAGCAGGCCGCCAGTGTGCTGGCAACCGTCAAGCGCGATGGCATCGAAGCCAAGGGCGGCCAGTGGCCGGCGGCGGAAGAAGATGCGTTCAAGGCGCCGATCCGCGACCAGTTCGAGCAGCAGGGTCATCCGTACTACGCCAGCGCGCGCCTGTGGGACGACGGTGTGATCGATCCGGTCGACACCCGCCGCGTGCTCGCCCTGGCGCTGTCGGCCAGCCTCAACGCCGCCCCGCAGCAGACGCGCTTCGGCGTGTTCCGCATGTAACCCGTGCCATGACCGAGCAAGCTCCTATGAAGCACGTTGCCATGTTCACCAAAGTCCTGATCGCCAATCGTGGCGAAATCGCCTGCCGCGTCATCACGACCTGCCGCCGCCTCGGCATCGCCACGGTGGCGGTGTATTCCGATGCCGACCGCAACGCGCGCCATGTGCGCCTGGCCGACGAAGCCATCCACATCGGCCCGGCCGGCGCGCGCGAAAGCTACCTGCGCGGCGACGTGCTGCTGGACGCCGCGCGCCGCAGCGGTGCGCAGGCGATCCATCCCGGCTACGGCTTCCTGTCCGAGAACGCCGACTTCGCCGATGCCTGCGCCGCCGCCGGCATCACCTTCATCGGCCCGCCGGCCAGTGCGATCCGTGCGATGGGTGACAAGAGCGCGGCCAAGGCACTGATGGCCAAGGCCGGTGTACCGCTGACCCCGGGCTACCACGGTGACCAGCAGGCACCGGACTTCCTGCGCGCGCAGGCCGACGGCATCGGCTACCCGGTGCTGATCAAGGCCAGCGCCGGTGGCGGTGGCAAGGGCATGCGCAAGGTCGAGCGCAGCGAGGACTTCGTCGATGCACTGGCCAGCTGCCAGCGCGAGGCCGCCTCGGCGTTCGGCAACGACCACGTGCTGGTGGAAAAGTACGTGGAGCGCCCGCGCCATATCGAGATCCAGGTGTTCGGCGACAGCCACGGTGAGGCGGTCTACCTGTTCGAGCGCGACTGCTCGGTGCAGCGCCGCCACCAGAAGGTGCTGGAAGAAGCACCGGCGCCGGGCATGAGCGCCGAACGTCGCGCCGCGATGGGCAAGGCCGCGGTCGATGCCGCGCGCGCGGTGGGGTACGTCGGCGCGGGCACGGTGGAGTTCATTGCCGGCCCGGACGGCGATTTCTATTTCATGGAAATGAACACCCGCCTGCAGGTCGAGCACCCGGTCACCGAATACATCACCGGCACCGATCTGGTCGAGTGGCAGCTGCGCGTGGCCTCGGGCCAGCCGCTGCCGCTTCGCCAGGAACAGCTGGCCATCCATGGCCATGCGATCGAGGCGCGGCTGTACGCCGAGGACGCCGACCGTGGCTTCCTGCCCTCCACCGGCACCCTGCGCCGCCTGCGCCTGCCGATGCCATCGGCGAATGTGCGCGTGGATACCGGCGTGGAGGAAGGCGACAGCATCAGCCCGTACTACGATCCCATGATTGCCAAGCTGATCGTCTGGGACGTGGACCGCGACGCTGCGCTGCGCCGCATGAGCCAGGCCCTGGCCGACTGCCAGGTGGTGGGCGTGACCACCAATGCCGGCTTCCTGCGCCGGCTGGTGAACACCGATTCGTTTGCGCACGCGAAGCTGGATACTGCGCTGATCGAGCGCGAACAGGCGGCATTGAGCGCGGCAGGCGACAGCGACGACGCACTGTGGCAGCTGGCGGCGGTGGCTGCTGTTGCCAGCACCGCAGACGCCGGCATCGACGCGCGCGACCCGCATTCGCCGTGGCAGGCGCAGGATGGCTGGCGCCTTGGTGCCTCCACACCGCGCGCGCTGCCGTTGCAGCAGGGCGAACGCACGCACACGCTGAAGGTGTGGGTGCAGGCCGATGGCTGGCGTGTGCAAAGCGATGACGCAGCGCCGGTGCAGGTAATCGGTACGGCCAATGCGCAGGGCCTGACGGTACAGCTGGGCGAGCGTCGCTGGTCGTTGCAGCTGCTGCGCGAGGGCGACCAGCTGTACCTGTTCGGCGCCGATGGCCAGCACCGCTTCACCCTGCATGATCCGGTGGGCGAATCGGACACTGCCGTGGCCGACGCTGGCAGCCTGCTGGCGCCGATGCCGGGCAAGATCGTGGCCACGCTGGTCGCCGCCGGTACCGAGGTCAAGCGCGGTACGCCGCTGGTGGTGCTGGAGGCGATGAAGATGGAGCACACCCTGCAGGCACCGGCCGATGGCACGGTGAAGGGCTACCGCGCCAAGGCTGGCGACCAGGTGGGTGATGGTGCCGTGCTGGTGGACTTCGAAGCGGCGTGATGTGGCGGGGGCCGCGCGGGTTCAGACCGCGCGGTCCTCGGGATTCCAGATCACACCTGCCGGGTCCAGTTCGGTCGTGGTTATGGTCGGGGCGCGCCAGCCAAAACCGCATACGGCGAGGACGCCCTCGGAACGCGGATCTAGGCCAAATTCGTGCTCGATGGGCCAGGTCGCCGACGACGCCTCCGACCTGGACACCGCCCTGAAACTGTGTCGCAGGAACGTCAAGCTGGCCTCTCCGGTGCGCTCTTCCAACGTTTCTGGAACCACGGTGCCATGCCCAGCAGGACCACTGGCCTGTACCGGCTCGGCGCGCCTTGCTTGACGCTGCGCTGCGGCACGCTCGCGGTAGTCACACGTGGTTTAATCGGCGGACATTGACCCACATGGAGTGTTTCCGATGTCCGCAAAGTCCCCGATGACCACTGTCAATGCCGGTCGGCTGCTCGACCTGCTGTGTTCTGACGACGCCTTCCGCGCAGAGTTCACAGCCGATGCCGGCGCTGCGATGGTGCGGCATGGGCTGCAGGCACAGTCCGGCACAAGCCCCTGCGCCATCCACAACGTCCTGGCCAGCAAGGAAGAGTTCCAACAGGTGCGCCAGCAGATCGCCGCGCTCCTGGCCCAGCGCGCCGCATTCAATGTCCCCTTCATGTTCGAATCCGGGCATCTGCAGGGAAGCGTGCACCACTCCGCCGTACCGCAGGCCGCTTGAACGCCCCTCAATCCACTTCAGAGGTAAATCCGATGCTGCCGTTCACTCGTGCCCCGTTCTCCAGCGAACACACCACCACCGAGTCGCCGCGCTTTGAGCCGCAAACCGCCATTGCCCTGCTCGATCGCCTGTGCAGCGACGACGTGTTCCGTGCGCAGTTCAGCAGGAATCCGCTGCCGGCCTGCCGACAGATCGGCCTGGCATTCGACTCAATGGCGCAGGTGCCGCCTTGCCTGAGCACCGGCAAGCTGGCCAGCAAGGAAGAGCTGAGCCAGGCCCGCGATGCCCTGGTGAACTATCTCTCCAGCCACCGCGCAGCCATGACCGTGGTCTTCACCTTCGAAGCCGGTCACGTCCACCGCATCATCCAGTAATGCACCCGACAAGGGGCGCTGGGTACTCCAGCGCCCTGCCGGGCTTGTTCAATCGCGGGCCTCGCGCTTCCAGACATGCCCCGCAGGGTCCAGCTCCGCCGTGGTCATGCTCTGCGCACGCCAACCGAATCCGCACACCGCCATTGCGCCGTCGACCATCGGGTCGAACCCCAGCAGCGACTCGATCTCCGTCTCATTGATCGCCGCGGTGACGAAGCCGCCCAAGCCATTGGCCGTGGCCGCTGTATACAGTGCCTGCGACACATGGCCGACATCCAGGCTCACGGCGCGATAGGCCTTGGCGTGGTTGCGGTACTTCCAGAAGTTGCGACCGAAACGGCAGACCAGCACCACCATGGCGTGGGCCGAAGCGAACCAGTGCTGGCCCGACAACAGGCGCAGGCAGAAATCGTCCAGCTGGGCGGGCTGCGCCTGTTGCCGTGCCAGCTCGTGAGCCACGGCATGGTAGTGATACAACCCAGGCTGCAGGCCATCGACCTTGCGCGCAATCACGTACGCTTCCAGCGGATGCAGGCTACCCGCGGACGGTACGTTCTTCTTCAGGAAGCGCACGCCGGGTTCGGTTTCCACCTGTGCCTGCGCCATCAGCACGTGCTGCATCATGCCGGCCAGCATCTCCAGCGATAGAGGCTTGTCCTCGGCGTAGTTGCGGCAGGTGGTACGTGCAGCCAACAGCTGCGCCACGGCATCGGGTGCCGCGACCGGCAGAGCGATGGCACCCGGCTGCCGCTCCGGGGCTTCGGTCGGTGGCTTGCCGAGCTGCTGCACCAGGTCCTGTGCGGTCACCATCCGGTGCTTCTCCATATCGCCGGCACTGTCTACGCCCGCCCAGCGGGAATGGCGATGATGGATGGCTGACAAGGCCCACCAGTGCCCGTCGCGAACACGCTGGTCGGCCTGTCGCGCCGCCTCGGGCGCGCCCTCCTCGGCGATGAGCAACCCCGCCTCCAGCAGCGATGCGACTCGGGCGCGGTTCTGCAGGTCATCCGGCAAGACCTGCCAGCGCTCCGCGCTGGTCTGCAACAGCAACGCACAAGCGTCGGCATCGAGCGTCACAGGCTGATCGAGATGGGCAGCACGCACCTGCAACTGCTGCACGAACTCCACACCGGTTCCACCAGCCAGCAGGCTGTTCAGGGAGAACGATGGTTGTTCATCGGGAACAACAGCCAGCGCGTGGCATCGGCGGTACCGCGAAGAGGTCATCGACGTTCCTGTGGCAAATGGGATTCCGGCAATGTGCTGCCGGTGGAGCTGGGTAAGTATGGCCCAGTACCGCGTTCAAGACCCATCGATCCGCGCCGCTATGACTACGGTCAAAGGCACGCGCCACTTGTTCGACCTTCCCTGTCTCCTTGGATCCCACGCTCATGACCAACCGCAAATCCCCACTGTCCCTCGCTGACGCCACCACGCTGCTTGATCTGCTCACCACCGACGCAGACTTCCGCACAGCATTCAAGCAGGACCCGGCAACAGCCCTGCAGCAGATCAGTGTCGAGGCGGGTGCCGCCGCGCAGGGCTGCATGCTGTCCGCCGACCTGGCCTCCAATGAAGATCTGGCCGCTGCACGCGACAATCTGGTGCAGCAGCTGACCGAGCGCGCGGTGTTCAGCCATCCGCATTGCTTCATCGACGGTTCGCAGGCACCGACGCCCTGACCTTGGTGCCGATCGCTCAGGATGCGTCCGGTGAGAGGGCGCATCCCGGGCGTGATGGCCCACGCTGGCTGTCGCCTACATTCAATGCCTGCAACACGGACGAGCCTGCGAATTCGGTATAGGCGCGCCCGCGGTGCCGACGCATCCAGTCCAGCTGCGACTGCTGCTCCTGTATCGCGCCCTGTGCGGCGTAGGCCGCTGCCAGCACGCTGTGGACCTGGAACAGCTCGCTGCCATCAACCATCGCCTGCAGCATCTTGATTGCCTGCGCGCTGTCACCGGACAGATGCAACGCATTGGCCTTGACCACCGCCGCCAACTGGCGCGCACGTGGGTCGACGGCGTCGGCCGCCAATACGTCAAGCTCGGCCACCTGCCGGCCGATCGAGGATTGCAGGCCCAAGCGCTGTGCCGCATACAAGCTGGCCGCAGCGAAATACAGATACTGTCCGCGTTCACCGTTGTCGGGGCGTGCCGCATTCCGCAGCAGCGCGCTGGCCTGCGTTGCGAAGTCGCGTGGCGCTACGCATCGAGCCGCCGCGGCGTGAACAGCCAAATTGACCGTGCCCAGCAGATCACATACGAAGGGACCGCCATTGCACCGGCCTGCGGACGCGACCGAGGCTGCCAACGCCTCCTCGAATCGCCCCTCATCAATGGCCAGTGAAGTCCCTTCCAGCCACCGTCCCGGCCCGTTCTCCGGCAACCGCGCCAGCACTGCACTGGCCTCTGCATTTCGCCCGGACACGGCCAGCGCCGCAACCAGCTGCCGGTTCGGGCGACCTTCGGCGAGCTGCATGGCACGATGCAGCGTTGCTACCGCCTCATCGACCTTTCCCCGTGCCAACTGGATGCGCCCGAGCAGCTCCAGCGTCACGCTGCGCAACGGGTTCTGCTCCACGTTGGCATGGGCAACGGCCTGCTCCGCCTTTTCGTAGTGGCCCAGCACGAACTCGGCCAGACCATGGTTGACGCTGGCCCCGTGATGATCCGGATACAGATCGGCCAGTACCTTCCAGGCCTCGCCAGCGGCGGATTCAGAACCGGACTCCAGCTCCACCTGCCATGCATCCAGATACAGGCCCTCACGCGTGCTCAGCCGATGACGCAGCGTCCTGACCTTGGTCAGCAAACCGCGCGCGTCCTCCAGCTGGCCCTGGCTGAACATCGATCGCATCTGCCCGACATAGGCCATGGCGAAGTCGGGATCGATGCGCGTTGCGATCTGGAAAAATTTCAATGACGACTCGGTCTGTCCGCGGCCATAGGCAAGCTGTCCGCGTGCGTAGGCATGCAGTGCGTCGAGGTTGGCTGTTGCCACCTGCGGCAACGGTGCCGATGTCTTGCCGATCTGCGCCATCGCTTCGCCCAACCGCGATCGCAATTGCACCACCACTTGGTCACTGGAGGTCAGCGCGGAAGGCAGGCCTTTGCCATCGGAATAAACCGAGTAGACGGTCTCGCCAGTGGCAGGATTGACGACATCGACGGCCACACGCAGCTGGCCGTGTACCTCACGGATCGAGGGATCCAGTACCGCGCGCGCGCCATCGCGCATTGCGATCTGGACAGCGGCGGTACGATCGATCTCGGTGTTTTCTGGCATCAACATGCGCGCCATGGTGTCGCGCGCCTTCACGTCGCTGATCACGTTTACGTAACGCGACTGCTCAAGCCCGATGCGCAACGCCTGGTTCAGGGCGTCGTCCAGGACCGGGTTATCGGTCAGGTTGCGCGCATCGGCCATCACCACCCAGTCGCGTTCGGCGAAGGCAATCGCCGGCTGTGGCCGGGCCAGCAGCCACAGGCCCAGCCCGACAGAGACAATCAGGGCCGCCTGCGCGGCCATCGCCAGCGGACGCCGCCAGACCGGAACATCAGGGCGTGCCTTGTCGCTGGCACGCGGCCGGGAAAGCATGCCCTTCCCCGCCACCGCCACGCCCAGCACTTCCATCGGTTGCGCCACACCGCGAAAGCGCCAGCGACCGAATGACCTCCACTGCAGGCGACCGCCCAGTTCACCCAGCTCCGTCGCTGCACGGCGCACCACCGATTCAGCAGCCGCCGACATCAGCAGTTGTCCGGGGGGAGCCAACTGCATCAGGCGCGCTGCCATCGGCTTGGCCAGGCCCTCCACCTCCACAGCCTTGGCTCCAAGCGCGATCGATTCCGAGCTGTTGTTCCACAGGATGACCTCACCCACGTGCAACCCGGCCCGCGCCTGCAGTCGGAGATCACGCGCCTGCCCCAGCGGCTGCAGGCCACGCTGGTAATCCAGGGCGAATCCGAGCGCATCAATCGGGCGCTCGAACAGCATGAACAATCCGTCGGAGCGGTCGATCAGCTGGCCGTGCCAGCGCTGCTGCAGCGCCAGCACCAAGCGGTCGTGTTCCTGGAACAGCTCGGCGGCAGCCACATCGCCGATGCGTTCGACCAGCAGCAGCGAATCACACAGATCGGTGAACAGCAGCGCACGCAGTTGCTGGTTGTGCGGCGTCGACGTTCCGTTGTCGCCATTCATCGCCGGTCTCTCCCGATCAAGGTATGTCCGCTGCATCCGCCCAGCGCAGGCAGTTGCCACCATCGCGCTTGGCCTGGTACAGCGCGCGGTCGGCGTTGGCGTACCACTCGCTCCAGCCCGATTCCGTCGGCAGCAGGCTGGCGCCGATGCTGACCAGGCTGACATGCGGAGTGCCATTGCTGCGCTCGAGCAGGCCGTGTACCGCACTGAGAATGAACTCGGCGGCGTGCTGCACGATCTCGTGGTTGCCTCGGCGCAGGATCAGGCAGAACTCGTCGCCACCCAGGCGGCAGGCCAGATCCTGCTCACCGGCCATCGAACGCAGGATGTTGCCCATGCTCTGCAGCACGCGGTCACCGGCCTGGTGGCCGTGGCGGTCGTTGATCTGCTTGAAGCGGTCACAGTCGATCAGCAGCAGCGCCTGCGGCAATCCCTCGGCCTCGGCTCGGCATTCCTGCAGGTACAGGGTCAGGCCACGGCGGTTGTGCAGCCCGGTCAGTTCATCGGTACGCACCAGCTCACGGGTGTGGGTCAGCTGATGGGTGGTGATGTACAGGTTGTCCAGCGCGGTTTCCAGATCGTGGTTGCGCCGGCGCAGCTGGCTGATCAGGGCCTGCTCGTTGGTCAGCACGCGCATGATCGTGCGGCGCAGGAAGTAAGCGACCAGGCCCGGATCGGATTCGACCAGGCGATGGAAATCAGTAGGCCCCAGCTCCAGCACTTCACAGTCGACCAGCGCGCGGGCACTGGCGCTGCGCGGGTGGTCGCCGACCAGCAGGCCGAGCTCTCCGAAGAACTCATGCTGGCCAAGGGTCTTGATCACCAGGTCCTCGCCGAAGTCGAGTTCGATCCGGCCTTCGAGGATCACGTACATCCGCTCGCCGCGATGGCCACGCTGGAACAGCCACTGTCCGGCATGAAGCTTGCATGCGCGGGCGAATCTGGCGAACAATGCAACCTCGGCATCGGACAACAGTGCATGCACGATCTCGGCCATCGCCACCCGGGCGATACCTGACGTCACATCACTGTTCTCGGCCGCACCCCTGCCGGTCATTCCCTGCACCTGCCGCCAGCGTCCCCTGGTGAGCCGCGGAGCATAGCACCGCTTTAAAGTGTGCGCCCTATCTCATTTTGAGTCTTCCGGCGAACCGATCCGATGTGAAGATTCAGCATGGCCCGTTCTGGTCATGAGTGTCCGCACAAAAGCCCTGCTGGATCAATCTGCTGGGCATCTTCACAGGGATTCGGCCAAGTTCTCCGGCCCCAGGGTGCGCCTGATTGACGCTGGCAGGATTGGCGACCGTTTGATCGATACAACAACGCCGGCAGGTCCCCCGACCGGCCGGCGTTGTCTGGCCCTTCCCTGGCCACCCTGATCGGATTTCGAGGCTTCGGTAGAGCCGGCCGCTGGCCGGCTTCCCTGTGGTGCCCGAAGGATCGCGTGGTTGCCGGCCAGCGGCCGGCACTACCGCATCACGCCGCGCGTTCGCTGCGCCCGCCGTGGAACTGCTCTTCCTCGGTCGAACCGGTCAATGCGGTGGTCGACGACTGGCCCTGCTGGATCGCCTGGGTCACCGCATCGAAGTAGCCGGTGCCAACCTCACGCTGATGCTTGACCGCAGTGAAGCCGCGCTCGGCCGCTTCAAACTCGGCTTCCTGCAGTTCCACGAACGCGCTCATCTGTCGACGTGCATAGCCGTGGGCCAGATTGAACATGCCGTAGTTCAGCGCATGGAAGCCGGCCAGGGTGATGAACTGGAACTTGTAGCCGTAGCTGCCCAGCTCCTTCTGGAACTTGGCGATGGTGGCGTCGTCCAGGTTCTTCTTCCAGTTGAAGCTGGGCGAGCAGTTATAGGCCAGCAGCTTGCCGGGGAACTTCGCATGGATCGCCTCGGCGAACTTGCGTGCGAATTCCAGGTCCGGCTTGCCGGTCTCGCACCACACCAGGTCGGCATAGGGCGCATAGGCCAGGCCGCGGCTGATCGCCTGGTCCAGGCCATTGCGGGTCTTGTAGAAGCCTTCCACGGTGCGCTCACCGGTGGCGAACGGCTTGTCGTTGCCATCGATGTCGCTGGTCAGCAGATCCGCGGCTTCGGCATCGGTACGCGCCACCAGCAGGGTCGGCACGCCCAGCACGTCGGCGGCCAGGCGCGCAGCGTTGAGCTTCTCGATCGCCTCGCGGGTCGGCACCAGCACCTTGCCGCCCATGTGGCCGCACTTCTTCACCGACGCCAGCTGGTCTTCGAAGTGCACGCCAGCGGCACCGGCCTCGATCATTGCCTTCATCAGCTCGAACGCGTTGAGCACGCCGCCGAAGCCGGCTTCGGCATCGGCCACGATCGGCTGCAGGAAATCGATGTCGTCCTTGCCTTCGGCGTGGTGCAGCTGGTCGGCGCGCAGCAGCGTGTTGTTGATGCGCTTGACCACCGCCGGCACCGAATCAGCCGGGTACAGCGACTGGTCCGGGTACATCTGCCCGGCCAGGTTGGCGTCGGCCGCCACCTGCCAACCGGACAGGTAGATCGCCTTCAGCCCGGCCTTGACCTGCTGCATCGCCTGGTTGCCGGTCAGTGCACCCAGCGCGTTGACGAACTCGCGCTCATGCAGCGACGCCCACAGCTTCTCCGCACCCAGGCGGGCCAGCGAATGCTCGATGTGGACGGTGCCGCGCAGGCGCACCACGTCGGCGGCGCTGTAGTTGCGCTGGATGCCTTCCCAACGCGGGTTGGTGTCCCAGTCGTGCTGGATCTGTTCGGCAGTGGGCAGCTTGCTCATGTCTTTCTCCAGTTCGGTTCGTGCGTGCAGCGGGGAGGGAAACGGCAGAATTGCGGGCGGTCGGTCAGTCGATGCGCGCGTAGGCCGGCAGGGTCAGGAAATCGGTCAGTTCGTCGCTGCGGCTCAGTTCGCCGAGCAGCGCGATGGCCTCGCCGATGTGTGTGCCACCGGGCAGCGCGGCGGTATCGCCCAGCCGTGCCGGCAGCTGCGACAGGGTGGAATCCAGCAGCGCCAGATCGATCGCAGTGCCATCGTCCAGCTGCTGGCCCGGCGTATGCAGCCACTGCCACAGCTGGCTGCGGCTGATCTCGGCGGTGGCCGCGTCCTCCATCAGGTGATGGATCGGCACGCAGCCGTTGCCATCCAGCCACGCCGCCAGGTAGCGCACACAGACTTCCACGTTGCCCTCAAAGCCGGCACGGGTGATGGTGCCCGGCGGCCGCGCGATCAGTTCGTCGCGGCCGACGCGCACATCCTGGCGCAGCACGCTGTGCTGGTTTGCACCGGGCATGTGTTCGTCGAAGATCGCCATCGCCACCGGAATCAGCGCCGGGTGCGCCACCCAGGTACCGTCGTGGCCGGCAGTGACCTCGCGCAGCTTGTCAGCACGCACGCGGGCCATCGCCTGCTCGTTGGCAGCGGCATCGTTGTTGATGGGAATCTGCGCAGCCATGCCGCCCATCGCATGCGCACCGCGGCGATGGCAGGTCTGGATCAACAGCTCCGAATACGCCTTCAGGAACGGCTGGGTCATGGTCACCTGGCCGCGTTCGGGCAGCACGCGGTCGGCATGGCGGCGGAAGGTCTTCAGGTACGAAAAAATGTAGTCCCAGCGCCCGCAGTTCAGGCCGACGATGCGGTCACGCAGCGCGTGCAGGATCTCGTCCATCTCGAACACCGCCGGCAGCGTTTCGATCAGCACGGTCACCTTGATCTGGCCGTGCGGCAGGCCGAGCATGCCTTCGATGTGCGACAGCGCGGTCTCCCACAGCGCCGCCTCTTCCATGCTCTGCAGCTTGGGCAGGTAGAAGTACGGGCCGCGATCCTTGGCCTGCAGGGTGCGGGCGTTGTGGAAGGCGAACACCGCCGCGTCGAACAGGCCACCAGCGATGAACTGGCCATCGATGCGCACGTGCTTCTCGTCCAGGTGCCAGCCGCGCGGGCGTACGATCAGCACCGCCTGTTCGTCGAACGGGCGCAAGGTGTAGTGCTTGCCGGCCTTCCCGTTGGATGCCGGTGCGGTGTACTCGAGATCGCCACGCACCGCGGCGGCCAGCGACTGCTGCCCGGCCAGCAGGTTGCGCCAGGTCGGCGAGGTCGAATCCTCGAAGTCGGCCATGAACACCTTGGCGCCGGAGTTCAGCGCGTTGATGACCATCTTCGGGTCGGTCGGGCCGGTGATCTCGACGCGGCGGTCCTGCAGCGCGGCCGGCAGCGGGGCAACACGCCAGTCGCCGCTGCGGATCGCGGTGGTGTCTTCGCGGAAGTCCGGCAGGCCGCCCTGGTCGAAGAACGCCTGGCGCACGCGGCGCGCCTGCAGCCGTGCCTGCCGGCCCGGTTCCACCGCGCGGTGCAGCGACACCAGCAGGGCCAGCAGCGGCGCCGGCAGCAGGGTGTCCTGGCCGGCCACGCGGGTCGCCAGGGCGATACCGGGAGTGGCCTTGGCGGCGGGGGTGGGAACAGCGGAAGCGACGGCGGACATGAGGCGACTCCAGCGGTGGGGGAACGTCTCCACGGTGCCGTCGGGGCCGAGTATTTGGCAAAACAGTTTTTGCAATATTCTACATAAATTGTGCTAATACTTATGACACGATGACCACACGCCCCCCGCCAAGTCCCCGTTTTTCCTACAAATCCGACCGGCTGAAGCCGCTGCGTGCGTTCTGCCAGACCGTGCGCCTGGGCTCTGTCTCACGGGCCGCTGAGGCACTTTTCGTCAGCCAGCCTGCGATCAGCCTGCAGCTGCAGGCGCTGGAACGGGAGCTGGGGGTGCCGTTGTTCGAGCGCAGCGGGCGGCGCCTGGTGCCCAGCCGCGAGGGCCAGCTGCTGTACGAAATGGCGCAGCCACTGGTAGAGAGCCTGGACGGGCTGGAGGCGCGCTTCCGCGACAAGGTGCGCGGCCTGGACGCGGGCGAGCTGAACATCGCCGCCAACAGCTCGACCATCCTGTACCTGCTGCCGAAGATCGTCGAACGCTTCCGCCTGCACCATCCGGATGTGCGGCTGACCCTGCACAACGCAATCAGCGCCGACGGCACCGACCTGCTGCGCGAGGACGCCGCTGACCTGGCGATCGGTTCGATGACTGATGTGCCTGCCGACCTCAGCTATGCCCCCGCCTACCGCTTCGAGCAGGTACTGATCGCCCCGCACGACCATCCGCTGGCCAGTGGCGGCGAGCTGGAGCTGGCCGACATCGCACGCTATCCGCTGGTGCTGCCGCCGAAGCGGCAGATCACCTACCGGCTGGTCGACCAGGTGTTCCAGCGCCACCGCATCGCCTACACCGTGGCGCTGGAGGTGGGCGGCTGGGAGGTGATCAAGCAGTACGTGGCGATGGGCATGGGCATTTCCATCGTGCCGGCGCTGTGCCTGAACGAGGCTGACCGCGAGCGGTTGGCGGCGCGGTCGATGAAGCGCTGGTTCCCCGAGCGCAGCTACGGGGTGATCGTGCGGCGTGGCAAGGCGTTGTCGGCGCAGGCGCGGGCGTTCATCGAGCTGATCCAGCCGGAGTTGTTCAGTCCGCGCGATTACGACCAGAGCGGGCATTCGGAACGATGAGGGGTGTTCGGCAGGGCTGCGCCCTGCACCTGCCGAATCAACGGCAACGGCAACGTCAAAAGCGGGCATTCCGTAGATGGCGGGGCGGTGTGGGTGGGCAGGACACGCTGTAAACCCGTCCATGGGAGCTCGATGGCGCCATCCATGGCGCCAACGGTCCTGCCCACCCACACCGCCCCGCCTCTGACAGATCCCCGCAATCTGTCGGGGTCGGATCCCGTTGCTGCGCAACGGGCTCTGACCCCATTTCTGGCTGGCGATGAATAAACTGGCCCCATGTCCATCGAACTCCGCCATCTGCGTTACTTCCTTGCCGTCGCCGATACGCTGCACTTCGGCCAGGCGGCGGAGCGGTTGGGCATGTCGCAGCCGCCGCTCAGCCAGCAGATCCGCCAGCTGGAAGATCTGATCGGTGCGCGCCTGTTCGTGCGCAGCCATCGTCGTGTGCAGCTGACGCCTGCCGGTGAACTACTGCAGGAACGTGCACGCGCCATCGTGCAGCAGGTCGAGGCTGCGGTGGACGAGGTGCAGCGTGCTCAGCGCGGCGAGCAGGGTGAGCTGCGTATCGGGCTGACCCGCGCCACGCCGCTGTCACCGCAGATTCCGCGTTCAATCCTGCAGTACCGCCAGCGTTATCCGCAGGTGCGGCTGCAGCTGAGCGAGATGAACACGCTGCAGCAGATCGATGCGCTGCTCGATGGCAGCCTGGACGTGGGCATCATCCGCAAGCGTGCGTTGCCGCCGGAACTGGTGGCGCACAGCCTGTTCGTCGATCCGCTGGCGTTGATCGTGCATGCCGATCACCCTGCTCTGCGCAGGCTGTCGAAACAGGGCACGCTGTCGCTGCGCGACTTCGCCCAGGAGCCGTTCGTGGCATTCCGCCGCAGTGCCGGTGCGGGCATCCACGACCACATGATCGCGTTGTGCGCGGCGGCGGGCTTCACCCCGCGCATCGTGCAGGAGGCCGGTGAGGCGTCGACGCTGATCAGTCTGGCCGCCGCAGGCCTGGGCGCAGCGATCCTGCCGTCGTCGTGCGACCACATCCGCGTGGAAGGCGCGCGCTTCGTGGCACTGGCCGATGCCGGTGCGCATTCGGAAGTGCAGCTGGCATGGCAACGCGAAGGGGTGACACCGCTGATCCGCAACTTCGCCGGGCTGCTGCGTGAGGCGTTCGCGGAGGGGTGAGGGTGCAACCCACCCGGTAGTGGCCAACCTTGGTTGGCCCACGGCCACAGCGCCGACCAAGGTCGGCATCTACCAGAGCAGGATCACGCCGTCAGCGGCTGCTGGGCGCGCTGCTGCAGCGCCCACACAATGCCTCCGCCGATCAGGGTCAACACGGCAGCGAACACGCACACGCCCAGCCAGTCCCACGCTGCATAGGCCAGGCCGCCGACAGCACCGAGCACGCTGGAACCCAGATAGTAGGCAAACAGATACAGCGCCGAGGCTTCCGCGCGCATTGCACCTGCGCGGCTGCCGACCCAGCTGCTGGCCACCGAGTGGCCGCCGAAGAAGCCGAAGGTCACCAGTGCGATACCGAGTGCCATCGTGCTCAGCCACGGCATCGCCAGCAGCACGATGCCGGCGCCGATCAACGCGAACGAGATCGACAGGATGCGGCCGCGACCGTAGCGCGTGGCCTGCTGGCCCATCCACGCCGAACTGAAGGTACCCACGAGATACACGCTGAAGATCAGCCCGACCACGGTCTGGCTGAGGTGGTACGGCGGCGCCAGCAGGTGGTAGCCCAGGTAGTTGTAGAGGGTGACGAACACGCCCATCAGCACGAACGAGGTGGCGAACAGCCACGGCAGGCCCGGGTCGGCGAACAGCGTGCGCCAGCGTGATGGCAATTGGTGCAGGCCGCCGCGACGTGCATGGAAATGCCGCGACGGTGGCAGCTGCAGCCAGAGCAGGACGGTACTGGCGATGGCGATGATCGAGACGACGCCGATGCCCCAGCGCCAGCCCCAGTGGTCGGCGATGATGCCGGCCAGCAGGCGCCCGCTCATGCCACCAATGGCATTGCCGCCGATGTACAGGCCCATCGCCAGGCCCAGCGCGCGGCTGTCCATTTCCTCGACCAGGTAGGTCATCGCCACTGCCGGCACGCCGCTCAACGCCAGGCCGAGCAGGGTGCGCAGTACCAGCAGCGTGGTCCAGTCATCCACCAGTGCCGTGCACAGCGACAGCGTGGCCGAGGCCAGCAGCGCGACGATCATCATCGGGCGGCGGCCGACCGCATCGGAGAGCAGGCCGGCCAGCAGCATCGCCACTGCCAGCGTGCCGGTGGTCAACGACAGCGACATCGCGCTGCCGGCGGCGGACACGCCGAAATGACGGCTGAACTCCGGCAGCAGCGGCTGCACCGTGTAGAGCAGGCCGAAGGTGGAGAAACCGGCCAGGAACAACGCGAGCGCGGTGCGGCGGAAGGCCGGTGTGCCCTGCTGGATGCGGGTCTCGGCGATGGAATCGACGGTGGAGGGGCGGCCTTCGACGGCCACCACGGTTTCGCCAGTCATGGGATCGATGGGCCGGTGGGGCGGCCGGGCGTGGGAGGGAACGGGCCTCAGACTAGGCCCGTCCATCCAGTCGATCCATAACCTGATAGGTCAGGATTGATACACCAAAAGTATCAATTCAGCTTACAGGCGCTGCCATTCGAAGCCATCGCCACGGCGGTAGTACACCGCCACCGCACGGCCATAGACCTTGTCGGCGTCGACGAAACCGAAGAAGCGGCCGTCGAAGCTGTTGCCACGGTGGTCACCCAGCACCAGTACCTTGCCGTCCGGCACCACCAGGTCAGCGATGTCCGGGCCGCCGCCCATGTCCAGGTCGAGGCTGGCATGGCGGTCGCCAAAGGCTTCCACGTCCTGCAGGTCGGCGATCTGCAGCGGCTGGCCGTTGATGCTCAGATGGCCTTCGCGCAGCTGCACATGATCACCGGCCACTGCAGCCACGCGCTTGATCAGGCGGGTGCCGTCGGCCGGCGAGTCGAATACCGCCACTTCGCCGCGCTGCGGGGTGCCGGTCGCCATCAGTTCCTTGCCGGTAAACGGCAGGCGCAGGCCATAGGCGCGCATGTCCACCACCACCCGGTCGCCGGGCTGCAGGGTCGGCTGCATCGAGCCGCTGGGCACCACGTAGTGGTTGGCGAGGGTATCGCGGGCGGCGGCGAGCAGGCCAAGCATCACCAGCAGCGGCAATGCTTCCTTCTTCAGCCAGACCAGCGCGCGTTCGGAAAAGGGAGGTCGGGCAACAGCATCCATGACAGGCTCCGGGTAGGTGGTAGCGGTATCAGACCACATGCAGGCGCAGGAGGTTCCCGGTAGCGCCGGGGCATGCCCGGCGAGCGCGCAGCGCGGTGGTTCCGGCAATCCGCCGGGCATGGCCCGCCGCTACCGATCGCGTTCAGGTGCCGACGTGCACGCGGTTGGCGTGCTCGCCCAGGCCAAGGTGGTCCAGGGCGATGTCCAGCGCCAGCACGTAGCTCTGCGCGCCGTACCCGGCGGCGATGCCCAGGCGCTGGCCGACGCCGGCCGGCAGGCAGGGTTCGGCGACAGCGCCGTCGTCGTGCACTTCCACGTAGGCGTTGTGCAGGTACGGCAGCAGACGCTGCAGGCGCAGGCTGCCCGCACAGGCACCGGGGTCGAGCAGGGTCACTTCGCCGCGGCTGTGGTCGGCCACGCGCAGGGCATCCAGCAGCTCCTGTTCCGAACCACAGGCGCGGATGGCCACGCTGGTGCCGGCGTCGATCGCGCGGTGCACCAGCGATTTCAGTACCGGCGCAGGCAGCGGCATGGCCGTGCGGATGAGCGTGCCGGCCGCTTCCGGGCCGCGGATGATGAAGATCGACATGGCTCAGCCCCCCTGCGCCAGGCGACGGCCGACGATGGCCAGCGACAGCGGGTACCCGGTCTGCTGGCTGCGCTGGTCGACTACCACGGCGGCCGGGCCGTGCTGCAGGCGCAGACGCGCTTCCAGGCCGGGTTCGTGCGGGGCCTGCAGTTCGATGTACGCTGCAGGCATGCGCTCCAGCGCTGCCTGCAGCGCACCGCCCTCGGCCTGCCACTGCGCATCGTCGGCCACGCCCACGTCCAGCAGCACCCAGTCATCGGCCTGGGCCTGGCACAGGCACTGGCGCACATCGGACAGGCTGGCGCAGTCGTTGCACAGCACGCGGTGGCCACACAGTTCTAGCGGAAGCTGCGGGCGCGGCGCCGACGACGGCGCGTGCCGGATCACCAGGAGGATCATACACCACCTTGCACAAAGCGCCCTGCGGCGCGGTAGGCACACGATGCGCGTGCAAGCCGTAAAGGTGCGATGGTGGGCGATGGCGCGGGGCGTAAAAGGTGCGTAACGCCTTTCGCCGAGTCGTGCAACCCGAGTGCCTTTGGCGCTGCCTATCTCGACAACGTCAGGTTGGCGATGCAACGGGGTACGAATTCGTAGCGGAATGAAGATCAGTATTTTGGCAAGATTGGAATCAACAACAAGGTTGGGAGCAAAGGAATGATAGATGCTTCAGATGGACTTCCTGCCCACATCGCCGTCCTCTTGAACGAGAAATTCGACTTCTCTGATAGTCGGGCAGCAATGCGGAAGCTCAAGGGCATGACTCGAGAGCTCAAGGATCAATCAACGTCCACGCCAGTGGCATCGAAAGTCAGTACTTCTGACGGATTCAAGGCAGTGCTCAGTGGAGGCCTCGACCTCTTTGGCGGCATGGGCGCCTGCCAAGCACCACCGTGCAGGATTGGCTACGCTTCTCAAATAGCTCGTAGCATTGCCCTAATGGCAGACGAAGTCATTGTGGGCGACTCGTTCTTCGACGAAATAAATTCCCTAAAATCAAGACCGACGAACAACGACATTTTTCCACTCTTAGTGGACGTGATGGTCCTTAAGAAGATTCAGCCATTGATCGAGGCTGGAATTCTAAAATTCTCAACCCCTCTCCATCAATTCTGTTTGAGTTGCGCGAAGCCATTTGAAGAGCGCATCGACATCCTCACCGATCAAGTCCTACGCGAAATTTCTTCATCGCTCAAGATCGATAGAAGCGGAGAAACAGCAACACTTGATTTCACTCAAGTCTATAGCCCCGGCGTACTCATACACTTAGATGCCCATAGGATAAATGGAGTTCCCGATGAACAAATTATTAGAGAATCACTAAAAGATTGCATTAGGACGACATTCTTCGATGCGCAAAGCGCTAGCAGCATCGGAGGAAGCGTGTTCTCAAATTCGCCGGCGGGCATATCGGCCCTCATATCAGATGACAGACGATCTGAAGAATCTTGGAATCTGCAAGCATTTTCTGCTGAAAGAGCCGCCAATCTTCCTTGGGTTTCTGGCCTTTCCATAAAACAGACGTTGGAGCTGAGGTCTGCTGCAAGCGCTGCACTACCTTCATTGCGAGAATTTCTCGCAAGACGACTGACAAGCACGCCATCCTCATTGAACCCGTTAGCCTGGGTGGACACCGTCGCCGAACTGCGTGAGCAAGCTGCAACAGCACGCGCGGAGTTGGAGATCGCTACTTCTCGTTCTGCGTCACTGAAACGCAGTGCAACCGGAATCCTTGGACTCTGTGTCTCAGCCGTATGCCTCGCAACGGAAGGCCCCACCACGGCACTCGGCGGACTCCTTGGGACTCTGGGCCTCATCCATAGCATGCCCGCGCCAGATTCAAATCATTCGAAAGAGATCAAGACCCGTCCGGGGTATGTCCTGGTTGCAGCTGAAGAAATTCTTAAACACGCTATTTGATTGCATTCCCACCGCCAAAGATGCTGAGGACGCGTATCGGGCACCGAGAAAGGAGTCGAGCAAGCTCGACGCTACACAAAGAAAAACGGCGGGGTTGCCCCCGCCGTTTTCTGTTTCTTATTTCAGCCCGCGGAACTTCAGCAGCGGTTCCACCGACGGGTCCTTGCCGCGGAAATCGCGGTACAGGGTCGACAGCTCCACGCTGTTGCCGCGCGAGAGGATCTTGTCGCGGAACTCCTGGCCGTTGGCCGCGGTCAGGCCACCGTGTTCGGTGAACCACTGGTAGGCGTCATGGTCCAGCACTTCGGCCCAGAAGTAGGCGTAGTAACCGGCCGAGTAACCGCCACCCCAGATGTGATCGAAGTAGGTGGTGCGGTAACGCGGCGGCACCTGCGGCAGGTCGACCTTGAACTTCTTCAGCGCGCTGGCTTCAAAGGCGCCGACATCCTGTAGCGGGGCGTCAGCCTTCTGCGTGTGCCAGGCCAGGTCGAGCAGTGCGGCCGACAGGTACTCGGTGGTCGCATAGCCCTGGTTGAAGCTGCGTGCCTTGAGGATCTTGTCGACCAGTTCCTGCGGCATCGCCTCGCCGGTCTTGTAGTGCTTGGCGTAGTTGGCGAACACCTTCGGATCCAACGCCCAGTGCTCGTTGAACTGCGACGGGAACTCGACGAAATCACGCGAGGTGGCGGTACCGGCGATCGACGGGTACTTCACGTTCGAGAACATGCCATGCAGCGCATGGCCGAACTCATGGAACATCGTGGTCACGTCGTCGAAGCTGATCAGCGCAGGCTGGCCGTCGGCCGGCTTGGTGAAGTTGCAGACGTTGTAGACCACCGGCTTGGCACCGGTCAGACCGTCCTGTTCGACGAACACATCCATCCACGCGCCGCCGGACTTGGTGTCACGCTTGAAGTAGTCGGTGTAGAACAGGGCCAGCGAGGTGCCATCCTTGTCGAACACTTCGTACACCTTCATGTCCGGGTTGTAGGTCGGAATGTCGGTACGCGGCTTGAAGGTGATGCCGTACAGCTGGGTAGCGGCGTAGAAGACGCCGTTCTGCAGCACGTTGTCCAGTTCGAAGTACGGCTTGATCTGCGACTCGTCCAGATCGTACTTGGCCTTGCGCACCTGCTCAGCGTAGAAGTCCCAGTCCGAGGCAGCGACCTGGAAACCACCCTTCTGCGCGTCGATCACCTTCTGGATCTCGCCGGCCTCGGCGCGCGCCTTGGCGGTGGCGGCCGGCGCGGTGTCGGTCAGCAGCTTGAGCGCGGCGGCCGGGGTCTTGGCCATCTGGTCGCCCAGCTGGTAGTCGGCGAAGGTGTCAAAGCCGAGCAGCTTGGCCTTCTGCGCACGCAGCTGGGCCAGGCGCTGCACGGTCTGCCGGGTGTCGTTGGCATCGCCACGCTCGGCGCGGGTTTCCGAAGCCTTCAGCACGGCGGCACGCTGGTCGCGGTCGCTCAGCGAGCCGAGCACCGGCTGCTGGGTGGTGTTCTGCAGCGGCAGCAGGAACTTGCCATCCAGCTTGCGGTCCTTGGCGGCAGACGCAGCGTTGTTGATCGCATTGTCGTCCAGGCCGGCCAGCTTGGCCTTGTCGTCGACGACCACGGCGGCAGCGGCGGTAGCGGCCACCAGGCGGGTGTGGAACTGGGTGGAGAGGGTGGTCTCTTCCACGTTGAGCTTGCGCAGGCTCGCCTTGTCGGCGTCGGACAGCTGGGCACCGGCGCGCACCAGGCCGTCGTAGTAATGCTCGACCAGGCGCTTCTGCACCGGGTCCAGTTCCAGCGTGTCACGCTGGTCGTACAGCGACTTCACACGCGCGAACAGCTTCGGGTCGAGGTTGATCTCGTCCTGGTGCGCGGCCAGCTTCGGTGCGATGTCTTCCTGGATCTTCTGGCGCGCTTCGGTGCCGTCGGCCTGGACCAGGCCGAAGAAGATGCGCGACACGCGGTTCAGGGTCTCGCCGCTGCGCTCCATCGCCACCAGCGTGTTGTCGAAGGTGGCCGGCTCAGGGTTGTCGGCGATCTTGCGGACATCAGCCAGGTGCTGGCGCATCCCTTCTTCGAAGGCCGGCAGGTAGTCGCTGTCCTTGATCTTGTCGAACTGCGGCGCCTGGAACGGCAGCGTGCTGGCGCTCAGCAGCGGGTTGGTGGAGGCTTCGGCCGGCTGCTGGGCAGGGGCTTTCTGGGCATCGGACACGGGGGTGGACTCCTTGCCGGAACAGGCCGCCAGCGCCAGGCTGATGGCGGCGGCCAGGACTACGGTACGCGACATGTAAAACGCTCCTTGGGCAGACGGTATGGGACACCAGCCGTCCACCCTACTCCTGTCGCGCACGCCCGGCATGTGCCGGACGTGGCGTCTAGGCAGCGGCGCGCGGCCGGCTCAGACCGTGCCGCGGGTCTTGCCGATCCAGGGCCGGTAGAACTCGCGGATCGCCGCCATGTCGGCCGCGTCGTCACCGCTGGGATGGAACACCGGGCCGATGCCGATGATCTTTTCCGGGTAATGGAAATACGCGGCCAGAACCGGCACGTCAGCCATCCGCGCGATCTTCAGGAAACCGGCCTTCCAGTCCTTCACCGCCTTGCGCGTGCCTTCCGGGGTGATGGCGAACCACATCTTCTCGTTGTTGCGCAGCAGGTCCACGGCCTGACCCACCGTGCCCTGCGGCGAACTGCGGTCCAGCGGGATCACGCCGAGCTTGTGCAGCAGGGGGCCCAGTGGCCACCAGAACAGCGAGGCCTTGCCCAGCACCTTCACTTTCATGCCCAGCGCGATCTTGGCCGCCATGCCCCACAGGCCGTCCCAGTTGGACGAATGCGGGGCGATGATGAAGACCAGCTTCGGGATGTCCGGCAGGGTGCCGGTCACTTTCCAGCCGCCCATGCGCAGCGTGCAGCGCGCCAGCCAGCGCAGGAAGCGGTTGGGTTTGACCTGCGGCATGTTCGGCGGAATGGCCGGCAGCAACGGCGTCGGGTTGTTCAAGCAATCACTCCCAGTCACGTGATGAGCGCCCGCGCTTGACCTGCGCGCGCCCGCGTTTGGCGTCCAGACGACGCAGTTTCGACCCGAGGGTCGGCTTGGTGGCCTTGCGTGGCTTGGGCACGTGCAGCCCGGCCTGGATGAAGGCCGCCAGCCGATCGCGCGCATCCTCGCGATTGCGATCCTGGGTACGGAATCGTTGCGCGTCGATGACCAGCACGCCTTCGCCGGTCATGCGCCGGTCGCGCCGCGCCAGCAGGCGTTCGCGCAACGGTTCGGGCAACGAGGGCGAGCCGGCCACATCGAAACGCAGTTCCACCGCGGTGGAGACCTTGTTGACGTTCTGGCCACCGGCACCACTGGCACGCACGAACCGCTCGACGATCTCGCCGTCGGGGATTTCAAGCTGCGCGCTGATGGTGACCGGTCCACTGCCCATCCGCGCATTGTAGCGGCAGCCACGCGATGGAGTACGTCATTGCGCACCGTATGCCGCCGATCAGGTACCGAACACGCCGCCTTCGCCTTGGCTGCCGGTATGCTGGCCGTCCCATGTACTGCAGGAAGCCCCGCATGACCCGCACCGCACCCGCCCTGCCGTCCCTGCTGCGCCGCCTGGCGCTGCTGCTGGCACTGGCCGTGGCCAGCACCCCCGCGCTGGCCGCCCCGCCGACCGATGGCGACATCAACCGCCTGCTGTCAGCCTCGCGCGCGCAGAGCATGATCGACACCATGCTGCCGCAGATCGAGGCGATGCAGCAGCAGCAGTTCCAGCAGGTGGCCGCGCAGCGCCAGCTCAACGCCCAGCAGCAGGAGCAGCTGAAGCGGATCCAGGCGCGGACCAGCCAGACCCTGCGCCAGGCCCTGTCGTGGCAGCAGCTGCGCCCGATGTACGTGGACCTGTACAAGAAGACGTTCAGCAAGGAAGACGTGCTGGCGATGGCCGAGTTCTACGAGAGCGCCGCCGGCCAGAGCCTGCTGGACAAGACCCCGGCGCTGATGCAGAACGTGATGGTGGCGATCCAGGCCCGCATGCAGCCGCTGTTCGCGGACCTGCAGAAGGACCTGGAAGCGATCGTCAACGAGCCGGAAAAGAAATGAGGCGGTAGCGCCGGGCCATGCCCGGCGAGCGCAAAGCGCGGTCGTTGCATCGCAGAAGCCGCCGGACATGGTCCGGCGCCACCTTCAGTCCACCTGCCAACCGAACAGGTCCAGCGCCTTCTGGAACCCGCCGTCCAACGGCGCGCGCACGTCCACGGTGCCGCCCTCCGGATGCGGAAAGCGCAGGCGCTCGGCGTGCAGCAGCATGCGGTGTACGCCCTGCATGCGGAAGATGCGGTTGTGCCGGCCATCACCGTGGCTGGTGTCGCCGATCATGTGGTGCGACAGGTGCTTGAGGTGCCGGCGGATCTGCCGGAAACGCCCAGTCTGCGGCTGGCAGCGCAGCAACGCATAGCGCGAACTGGTGAACTCACCAATCGGCACTGACAGCTCGCCGGTGGCCAGGCGCTGGAAGTCGGTCACTGCCGGCTTCTTCACCGGCTTGCCCGGGCCACCGTCCAGGTCGTGGTCGACCCGCCAGGACAACTCGGCCGGCCAGCCACGGCAGACCGTCAGGTAGTCCTTCAGCACTTCGCCGCCCATCAGCGCCTTGCCCAGCAGGCTGGCGGTGTCACGGTCGAAAGCCAGCAGCAGGCAGCCACTGGTGGCCCGGTCCAGGCGATGCACGAGGAAGATCGGGCGACCCAGCTGCTCGCGAAGGCGGTCGGCCAGGAAATCGTCTTCGCCGCGGGCCAGCTTGCTGTCGTGGACCATCAGCCCGGCAGGCTTGTTGACCACGGCCAGGCGCTCGTCCAGGTGCAGCAGCTGCAGGGGCGCGGTGTCGGTCTCGACCGCGGCGAGGGTATCGGGTTCGGTGCTCACCGCGGGATTATAAGGGCCTGCCTTCTGTAGAGCCGAGCCCATGCTCGGCTGCGCTGTGCGACCGGCAACAGCGTGCCAACCAAGGTTGGCACCTATCTGTAGAGCAGTCAGGCGTTGCGCACGGCCAGCAACTCGCCATTGCCCACCGGCACCAGGCTGGTGCTGAAGTCTTCGTCAGCGTCCAGCAGCGCACGCAGCGGCTCCATCTGTCCTGCATGCGAAGTGGCGTTGTCCACCACCAGCAGGCCACCGGGACGCAGCACGCGGCGCAGCTGCGGCCACCAGCCGGCGTACTGCCCGCGGTCCGAATCGAGGAACAGCAGGTCGATGCAGGCATCGGCAGCCTGCGCCAGCCAGAGCCCGGCATCGCCATGGACCAGCGTGATGCGATCGGCCAGGCCACTGCGCGCGAAGGTGTCACGCGCCATCGCCACCTTGTCCTCGGCGTACTCCAGCGTGGTCACGTGGCCGTCGATGGCGGCTGCCGCTTCGGCCAGCCACAGCGTGGAATAGCCATTGGAGGTGCCGATTTCCAGTACCCGGCGCGCAGTGCCGAAACGTACCAGCACCGACAGGAATTCGCCGGTGTCGGGCGTGATGTTGAGCATGCGCCGGCCGCGCTCGCTTTCGCGTGCGTCGTTGTCCGCGCCGAAGCGGACCAGTTCGTCCTTGAGTGCCTGCAGCATGGGGCCTACTTCCACCAAGCACGCAGCAGCGCCACTACGCCGACCGCACCGGACAGCCAGCTCCACGCCGGCACGTCGCCCCAGTACCAGCCTGGCGGCTGCAGCACATACATCAGTGCGGCGATGGCCAGCAGGCCGACACCGGTGATCGCGCCGACCGCATGCTTCTGCAGGCGCTGCACGCTGGCATCCAGTGCGGCCAGGTCGCGCGAACGCATCGCCAGCTCATGCCGGCCTTCCACCTGCTGGGTCAGCCAAGCGTGCACCAGGCGCGGCATGTCCGGCGCATGGGTCATGATTTCCGGCAGCCGCTTGCCGATCTCGCGTACCACCCTGCGCGGGCTGTAGCGTTCGCGCAGGATCTTCGCCAGCACCGGCTTGGCCACCGCCCAGATGTCGATCTGCGGGTCAAGCTGGCGGCCGACACCTTCGATGTTCAGTAGGGTCTTCTGCAGCAGGATCAGCTGCGGCTGCAGGGTCAGCTGGTAACGCTGGGCCACGCGGAACAGCTTCATCAGCACTTCGGCCAGCGAGATCTGCGACAGCGGCCGGGTGAAGTACGGCTCGCACACCGAACGCACGGCGGCCTCGAGATCATCGATGCGCACGTTGTCGGGCATCCAGCGCGCCTGCACGTGCAGTTCGGCGATGCGGCGGTAATCGCGGTTGAAGATGGCCATGAAATTCTCGGCCAGGTAGTACTGATCTTCCTGCGAAAGCTGGCCCATGATGCCGAAGTCCAGCGCGATGAAGCGCGGGTTGGCGCGGCGCGCCGGATCGGTGTCGACCCAGATGTTGCCGGCGTGCGCATCGGCATGGAAGAAGTTGTCGCGGAACACCTGGGTGTAGAACACCCGCACGCCCTTGGCGGCCAGCGCCTTGCGGTCGATGCCGGCCTCGTCCAGCGCGGCGATGTCATCGGACGGGATGCCCCATACACGCTCCAGGGTCAGCGCGCGCTCGGCGGTGTGGCTCCAGATCACTTCCGGCACGTACAGGTCGTCGCTGTTTTCCCAGAAGCGGCGCAACACGCTGGCATTGGCGCCTTCGCGCTGCAGGTCCAGCTCGGCGGCCAGGGTGTTTTCGACCTCGGCCACCACTTCGCGCGGGCGGATCTTGTCGGCGCGCGGGTGGGTGCGCTCGACCAGGGCAGCCAGCGAATTGAGCAGGGCGATATCCGCGTCGATCTGCTTCTCGATGCCCGGACGCAACACTTTGACCACGACCTGGCGGCCATCGGCCAGCGTGGCCGCGTGCACCTGTGCGATCGACGCCGAGGCCAGCGGTTCGGTGTCGAAGCTGGCGAAGGCTTCGCTGACCGGCAGGCCCAGCGCTTCCTCGACGATGCGACGCGCGGTCTCGCCATCGAACGGCTTGACCCGGTCCTGCAGCAAGGTCAGTTCATTGGCCACATCCGGCGGCACCAGGTCGCGGCGGGTGGACAGGATCTGGCCGAACTTGACGAAGATCGGGCCCAGATCCTGCAGCGCCAAGCGCAGGCGCGCACCGCGCGACTGTGCGGCGATGTCGGCCGAGGCGCGCGGCACGAACGGCTTGGCCAGGCGCAGCCAGCGCTCTGCCGGCGTGCCCTGCAGCAGGTCGTCGAGGCGGTAGCGCAGGATCACCCGGCCGATGCGGCTGGCACGCAGCACGGCCTTCATGCGGCACCCCGCAGACGCTGCACGCGTGCACCGAGGCGCTCGACATCGTCGCGCAACACGTCCACGTCATCGTGGAAGGCATCGAGCTCGGCGCGCGGCACCACGTCGCGCGATTCCTCGGTGATGAATTCGGCGGCGCTGTGGGCCAGGTCGATCGCGCCCTGGCGCGCGTGCTGCAGAGCGCTGCGCAGGGTGTTGGCAACCTGCACGCCCAGCACCTCGCCGAACACGCTGACGAAGGGCTGCTGCCAGTCCGGATCGAAGCCCTTGGCCAGCTGCTGCAGGCGGCGCGCCAGCTCGGCGTCGCCGGCCACGCGCACGCGACCCTTGCCGTTGTTGTCGGCGCGCCCTGCGTTGGCCAGCAACGGCAGCTGCGCGAGCACGCCGGCCAGGCTGCTGCGCACGGCCAGGTCGGCTTCCTGTGCGTCCACCGGGCCAACCCGCAGCTGGTCGCCATCGACGCTGATGCGCATCGCCAGCGACGGCGCTTCCAGGGTCAGGTCGATATGCCGACCATCCAGACTGGCCAGCGCGTGGCGGGTATCCGGATCCAGCGCCAGCGCGCGGTTCAGGGCGATCTGCAGGGCGCGGCCGGCGACCGGCTTGAGGGACTTGAGCAGGGAGAGAGCCATGTGCGCATTCTACCTGCGTGGGTGGGGGGCTTGGGCCGGGCTGCCGCCCGGCACCCGCAGAGGCAACGGCAACGGCAACAGCAACAGCCGAAGCAACAGCGTGCATTCCGTGGGATGGCGGGGTGGGTCCGGTTACGGGGGACGCCGTAAACCCGTCCCTGGGGGCTTGGCCGCGGCTTGCTCATGTGCGCTGTCCTGCGCACACGGCAAGACCGGGGTTGGGCGTCCTGCCCAACCCGCCCGAGGCATGCCTCGGGCCCATGCCGCGGACACCCCCGCAACCGGACCCACCCCGCCTTCGACAGGTTCCTGCGATCTGTCGGACTATCCGGGGTCGGATCCCGTTGCTGCGCAACGGGCTCTGACCCCAATGCTGATGGCATCTCGCGTTGGTAGATGCCGACCTTGGTCGGCGCTGGATTTCCGGGGGTGCCAACCAAAGTTGGCCGCTACTCGAGCCGGCCGCCAGGCGATTTATCTGTGCCTCACCTGAGCGGCAATGGAAGGTTCATGCTGTACGGCCACGCAACGCACAGGACATCGCATTTCCCATGGCACGGACCCGGGTCGGCATCATCTTCGGGGGCAAATCCTCCGAGCACGAAGTTTCGCTGCAGTCGGCGAAGAACATCCTCGATGCGCTTGATCGCGAGCGCTTCGAGCCGGTGCTGGTCGGCATCGACAAGCAGGGCCAGTGGCATCTGAGCCAGCCGGATACCTTCCTGATCAATGCCGATGATCCGTCGCGCATCGCGCTGCATCGGTCCGGCACGTCGCTGGCGGTACGCCCGGGTGCTGAGCAGGCACAGCTGCAGCCGTCCGATGCGGCCAGCGCGCTGGGACAGATCGATGTGGTGCTGCCGATCGTGCACGGGCCGCTGGGCGAGGACGGTGCACTGCAGGGCCTGCTGCGCATGGCCAACCTGCCCTTCGTCGGTTCGCCGGTGCTGGGCTCGGCGGTGGCGATGGACAAGGACGTGACCAAGCGCCTGCTGCGCGACGCCGGGCTGCAGGTAGCGCCGTGGCTGTGCATCCGTCGCCATCAGGCGGCGGCGGTCGATGTCGATGCGGTGGTTGCACAGCTGGGCCTGCCGTTGTTCGTGAAGCCGGCCAACCAGGGTTCGTCGGTGGGCGTGAGCAAGGTGAAGGACGCGGCGGGTTTCGCCGGGGCACTGGAACTGGCGCTGCGCTACGACCACAAGGTGCTGGTCGAATCGGCGGTGGTCGGTCGCGAGATCGAGTGCGCGGTGCTGGGCAACGAACAGCCGCAGGCCAGCCTGTGCGGCGAGGTGGTGGTGCACGACGAGTTCTACGCCTACGACACCAAGTACATCAACGAGGATGGCGCCGAAGTGGTGGTGCCGGCGGATATCGATGCCGCAACCCAGGCACGCATCCAGCAGATCGCGCTGCAGGCCTACCAGGCGCTGGAGTGTGCAGGCATGGCGCGTGTGGACGTGTTCCTCACCGCAGACGGTGAGATCGTCATCAACGAGGTCAACACGCTGCCGGGCTTCACCCGCATCAGCATGTACCCGAAGCTGTGGGGCGCCAGCGGTGTGGACTACACCACGCTGATTACGCGCCTGATCGAACTGGCGCTGGAGCGCCATGAAGCCGATCGCGGATTGCACAGCGCCGTGTAGGGGCGCTCTGTGTCTCTGTAGAGTCGAGCCATGTTCGACTCATGAAGAGCAGTCGAGCAGGGCTCGACTCTACAAATGGCGTGCCGACCAAGGTGGGCACCTACCAGACGATGGCGTGCCGACCAACGGTCGGCACCCACCGGAAAGAGCAGTGCCGGCCAGCGGCCGGCACTACCTTGCGGTCTTCTAGCCGCGCTTGCGGAACATCGAAATCACTGCCAGTACCAGGAACACAACGAACAGGATCCAGGCAATGTTGCTGGCAGCACCGGCGATGCCGGAGAAGCCGAGCACGGCGGCGATGATGGCGATGACGAAAAAGATGACGGCGTAATGCAGCATGGCGCTCCTCGCAGATGTCCGGGCCGTTGGATGGCGTGGGTCCATACTCCCGATCTGGCGGTGTGCAGCCAGTGACGGCGATCTATGCGGCAGATGAAGCCTTCAGCCTGCGCAGCCCTTCTTCAATGCTGACCTGCGGCACGTAACCGAAGTCCCGGCGTGCCGGCTCCATGCTGTACCAGTGCGGCGTGCACAGCTGCTCGGCCAGGAAGCGGGTCAACGGCGGCTCGCCGCGCAGGCGCAACAGCGGCCACAGCCGTTCGCAGACCGCACCAATGCGATAAGCGGTCTTGAAGCTGATCGCCTTGTCCACCGTCGGCGCACCCACAGCGGCCAGCAGCTTGTTGACCAGCTCGCGCATCGGCAGCGGTTCGCCGTTGGAAATGAAGTAGGCCTTGCCCGCACACGCGGCACCCGGCGCCAATGCCTCGAAAGCGAGGAAGTGCGCGAGCGCGGCGTTGTCGATGTAAGTGGTATCCACCTTGTTGTTGCCATCGCCGACCAGGCGCAGGCGGCCCTGCCGTGCGCGTTCGGCCAGGCGGGGCACCAGCTGCTGGTCGCCCGGGCCCCAGATCAGGCGCGGGCGCAGCGCCACCGTGGCCAGCGTTGCATCGTTGGCGGCCAGCACGCGCTGTTCGGCGATCGCCTTGGTCGCCGCATACGGCGCCTGGAAGTCCTCGCCGTATGGCACGTCGTCGGCACCAAGGCCTTCCACCGGATGGGTGGCGCGGTGGGTCACGCTGGGCGTGGAGGTGTAGACCAAGCGGCTGATGTCATGTGCACGACAGGCCGCGATGACGTTGTCGGTGCCGACTACGTTGGCCTGGTGGTAGCTGTCATAGCTGCCCCAGGCGCCGGCCTTGGCGCCATTGTGGAATACCGCATCGACGCCGGCCACTGCATGCAGCACCGCCTGCGCATCGGCCAGATCGCCGCGGATCTGGCCCACGCCCATGGCCTGCAGTTCCGGGTAGTGGCTGCGGTTGAACGCCAGCACCTGGTGACCACGTTCGACCAGACCGCGGCACAGCGCCTGGCCAAGGAAACCACCACCACCGGTGACCAGGATCTTCATGCGCGCTTCTCCAGTTCGGCGCTGGCCCAGACGGCGAGCTTCTCGCGGCCGATCTTGGCGTTGTGACGGATATCAACGGGGAACGCCGGATGCACCAGGAAGTGCTGCAGGCCGGCTTCTGGCGCGCGGGCTGCTGCGTGCGCACGCAGCGCTTCCTGCAGCGCCGGGCTGTCTGACTGACCACGTTGCAGCTCCACGCACAGCACCGGCACCTGCGCACCGGCCGGACCAACACCGACCAGCGCCGTGCGCGCAACCCCGGGCACGGTATTGAACACCGGCTCCACCTGTTCGGTGTACAGCGGCCCCTGTGCGGTTTCCACGCGATGGGTCTTGCGGCCGCAGAACCACAGGCGGCCCTGCGCATCGAAGTAGCCCACGTCACCCATGCGGTGCACCACGCGCGTGCTGCCATCGGCCAGCGTCTCGCGGATCTTCGCCGCCGCGGTGGCCTGCGGGCGGTTGAAGTAACTGTCGGTAGCGGTCGGTCCGGCCACGGTGATCTCGCCCACCTCGCCGGTGGCCAGCACGCGCGCCTGCGACCAGTCGGCCAACGGTGCGTCATCGATGGCGATGATGCGCACCTCATTCGGTTCAACCACGCTGCCCACGCAGGTACCGGCACCGGCCTCGGTGGCCGCGCGGGTGCGCTCCAGCTCGCGGCCTTCCACCACCGCCACCGGCAGGCACTCGGTGGCGCCGTACGGGGTCCAGAACTGCGCGTCGGCGGGCAGCAGGCTGCGGATGGTGGCGACCACATCCGGCGGCACGGGGGCGCCGGCCGAGGTCACCCGGGTGACCGTCGGCAACGGCCGGCCGTGGCGGGCCAGCACCCGCATCAACGCAGGCGAGCCAAACAGCTGGGTCACGCCGAAGCGCTGGATGGCGTCATGCAGGCGTGCCGGGTCGGCCTGTGCCGGCCGGGTCGGGTCCATGTCCGGAATCACCGAGGTCAGGCCCAGTGCCGGGTCGAACAGCGCGAACGGCGGGAAGGTCGGCAGGTCCACGCCGCCCGCTTCCATGCCGAAGGCGCTGCCCAGCAGCTGGATCTGGCCGACAAAGTGGCGGTGGCGGTAAACCACGCCCTTGGGCACGCCGGTGGAGCCGCTGGTGAACAGGATCGCGGCCATGTCCTCGCCATCGGTAGCGGCCAGCATCGGCCCCCCGTTGGCGCCAGCGCGTTCCAGCGCGGCCAGAGTGGTTCCGCCCCAGCCCAGGCGCCGACCGACGGTGACCAGACGGGTTGCCGACGGTGCCCAGCGCAGCACCAGCCGCGCCACATGGGCCAGCGGAATGCCGATGAAGGCTTCCGGCTGCGCCTCGTCCAGGCACTGCTTCAGCGCGCGCTTGTCGATGCCCGGGTCGACCAGCACCGGCACCGCGCCCAGTTTGAACAGGGCAAACATCAACAGGAAGAACTCCGGCGACGGCCGCACCATCACCACCGTGCGCACCCCGCGGCCGATCCCGTAGCCGGCCAGGCCAGCCGCCATGGCGTCGCTGCGGGCGTCCAGCTGGCGGTAATCCAGGGTCACGTCGTAGGCGGCCATGCCGTTGCCGGCACCACGGCGGCCCGGGCAGCGGATGGCGATCTGGTCGGGCCGTTCACGCGCCAGTTCAGGCAAACGGGCCGCAATATTGCAGGGTCGGTTCATCCGTTCATTGTCGCCGCTTACGGAATTTCTTGCGCGGCGGCCCACTTCGTGGAAAATCCGCACCCTCGTTCCTGATTCCGACTGCCGCCCGAGGCGGCTTGCCCATGCAACATCCCTGCATGACCTGCGGCGCCTGCTGCACTCAATACCGCGTGGCCTTCCACTGGATGGAATCGGACGAGGTCACGCCCGGCGGCGTCCCCCACCAGCTGACCGAGGTGCTCGATCCGCATCGCCTGTGCATGCGCGGCACCCACTCCAAGCCGGTGCGCTGCGTGGCGCTGGATGCGCAGATCGGCGTGTATTCACGCTGCACCATCCACCCCAACCGGCCCAGCGTGTGCCGCGAAGTGGATGCATCGTGGGAGTACGGCAAGGCCAGCCCGCAGTGCGACAAGGCGCGCATCGCCTATGGCCTGGATCCGTTGACCCTGGCCGACTGGCGCTGGCGCGACGAAGCGGGCAACGACGACGACCACCCGGACGACAACGGCAACAGCCCGTCACCGCAGGCGCCGATCGCGGCGTAGTGATAGTGCCGGCCGCTGGCCGGCAACCTCATGAACCCTTCGGGTGTGCCGACCAACGGTCGGCACCTACCCATTTCCTCTTCCGGTGGGTGCCGACCGTTGGTCGGCACACCTCTCAGATCGGGTTCTTGTCCAGGAACGCGCGGATTTCCGGCACCAGCACTTCGTGCTTGTCTTCCAGCACGTAATGCCCGGCGTCCTCGAAGGCATGCACCTGGGCCTGCGGCAGCGCGGCCTGGAAACCCTTCAGGAAGTGATGGTCGAAGACGAAGTCGCGCAGGCCCCAGCCGAGGAAGGCCGGGCGGTCGGCGAACGACGGCAGCGCCTTGCCGGCACGCTCCAGCAGCGACCAGGCCTTGTCGGCCGGCGACAGCGGAATGTCCTGCATGAAGCGGATGGTGCTGATGCGGTTGGCGTAGCTGTTGTACGGCGACACGTAGGCGCGGCGCACGTCGGCCGGCATCTTCCGCTCCACGCCCAGCCACGAGGCACCGGACGAGAAGGCGTTGAAGGTGCGGATGATCCACTCGCCGATCTTCCAGTGGCGGCCCAGCGCGATCTGCCACGGCATCTTCTTCGCCGCCGGCATCGGGAACGCAGCGGTGTTGAGCACCACCAGGCGCTTCACCTGGTCGTGGTGCGACAGCGCCCAGCCGAAACCGATCATGCCGCCCCAGTCATGCACGGCCAGGGTCACTGGACCGGTGATGCCCAGGTGCTTCAGCAGCGCGTCGAGATCGTCCACGCGCGACTGCAGCGTGTATTCGTAGCGGCTGTCATCGGGTTTGTCCGACAGGCCCATGCCGATGTGGTCCGGCACGATGCAGCGGTACGTGTCCGACAGGCCGGCCACCAGCGTGCGCCAGTAATAGCTCCACGACGGGTTGCCGTGCACCATCACCACCACCTCGCCATCGCGCGGGCCTTCGTCGAGATAGTTCATCGACAGGCCGGGGCGGACCTCGAAGCGCTGCGGGTGGGCGGGGTAACCGGGAAGCTGGGACATCGGATCGCACCTGTAGAAAGGGCCGGTAGAACCGGCCCTTGGACACTTGGAAGATCATCGCTGTCCGTCGCGAGCGATTGGCGAGGCAATCGCGCAGCAGGTCAGCGGTGACTTTTTTACCAGACCACTTCAGCCATCGAGCAGTTCAGGCCCGAGCCGATGCCCAGAAGCGCGATGCGATCGCCCTTCTTCAGCTTGCCCAGCTGCTTGAGCTTGCTCAGCACGATCGGCACCGAGGCCGGGCCGATGTTGCCGTGCTCGCCGAAGATGGTCATGACCTTCTTCGGGTCGATGCCGAAGTTCTTGATGAACGCAGCGGTGTGCGGCTGGCTGACCTGGTGGATCACGAACTGGTCCAGCTCTTCCACGGCCCAGCCGAGTGCGATCTTGGCGGCAGTGAAGGTCTTCTGCGCCAGCTTGATGCCTTCGATCAGCAGCAGGCGGGTGTCGGTGACCATGCGGTCCAGGTTGCCCAGGCACAGCTGGTTCCACTCGGTGGCCGAGCGGGTCACGCCGCCCTTGTAGCGCGGGGCGTCCGGCACCAGCTCCGAGCGCGCCATGACCATGGCAGCGGCACCCGAACCGGTGGTCAGCGCCGCCAGTTCGTTGCGGAAGTCGTCGGCGGTGACGTCCGGCGCGGTCATCCGCTCCAGGGTCTTCTCGTACACCAGGTTGGCGGTCTCGCCGTCCACCACCAGCGCGTAGTCGATGTCACCGCGCTCGATCATGCGCGCCGCGATATCCATGCCGTTGATGAAGGCCAGGCAGGCATTGGCGACGTCGAAGGTCATGCACTCGTCGCTGACGCCGAGGTTGCCGGAGACGATCGACGCGGTGGACGGCTCCAGGTAGTCGCGGCTGACCGAGGTGTTGACCAGCAGGCCGACCTGCGTCGCATTGATGCCTGCGTCTTCCAGCGCCTTGCGGCCGGCCATGGTGGCGGCGTCGGAGGCCAGCACGCCGTTGTCCCACAGGCGGCGGGCATGGATGCCGGCGATATCGCCGAGCACGTCGGTGCGGATACCAAGGCGATCGAGCGTCGGCTGCAGCCGCTCGTTGATTTCCTTGGTCGTCAGCGTATGCGGCGCATCAACGTGTGCCAGGCCGGCGATCGAGACATTCTTGAAGAGCATCGAGGTTAGCGCCAAGGCTCAGGCAAAAGGGGGCGCTATTCTATAACTCCCGGGGCCTTCACCGCATCTTTACGAATTCAGGCTTGGCCGTATGGTGAAGCATTCAGCGCGGCGGGCACTGGAATGCGGCAAAGCGCTGGCTGCCATCGGCCGGTGCGGCAGCGGCCTGCACGGCATTGGCACCGGCGCTTGGGGCCTCGTTGCGGGCCAGGGTTTCCAGCTCTTCCTGCACGCGCAGCGGGTTGCGGTTGTAGAAACCAACCTTGCTCTTCACCGTGACCACCACCTCGCCCTTGGCGATGCAGCCAGCGGGAACCGGGCCTGCCGGCAGCACGCGGGTCGCCTTGCCGGCCGGTTCGATCGGCACCCAGGTACAGGCGGTGACGGTGAGCAGCAGGGAGGAAAGCAGCAGAACGCGCATGGGCAGATCCTGGAAGGGTATGGGGGGATTCTGCCTGAACCGTCTGAATCGGGGGTAGCCGGTGGGTGGGGTCAGATCCCCCGGTAGCGCCGGGCCATGCCCGGCGAGCGCGCAGCGCGGCATTGCTGGCCGCCAAAAAAACCGCCGGGCATGGCCCGGCGCTATCACCGGAGGCCTGCCCGCCGAGGCGGGCAGGCGCATCCCTTATTTCTTGACCGGGTTGCCTTCGGCGTCGATCACCGTCACCTCACCCAGATTCAGCGCACGCACCGCCGCTTCAGTCTGCTTGAGGTCACCCACCACCACCCAGGTCAGTGCCTGCGGCTTGATCTCGGCGGCGGCCTGCTGCACCTGCGCCGGAGTCATTGCCTCGATCTCGGCCTTGCGACGCAGCACGTAGTCATCCGGACGCTTGAACTGCACGATCGAGCCGATGCTTGCGGCCACCGCGCTGGCGGTCTCGTAGGCACCAGGCAGGCTCAGGGTCTGGATGTTGCGGATGCGGTTGACCTCGCCGGCGGTGGCCGGCTTGCTGCCATCGGCGAACGCGGCGATTTCCTTGCGCATTTCCGCCAGCGCCGGGCCGGTCTTGTCGATCTGCACCGGTGCGCTGGCCATCCACGGCCGCTGGCCCACCGAGTTGCTCGCACTGCTGCGCGCACCGTATGACCAGTGCTTGTCCTCGCGCAGGTTCATGTTCAGGCGCGAGGTGAAGTCGCCACCGATCACGCCGTTGGCGATATCGAAGCGGGTCGAGCTGGCGGCGCTGGACGGCGGCACCACTTGGCCGGCGAACAGATTGGCCTGCACTGCACCCGGCTGGTCGATCAGGAACACGCGCGGGCCCTTCGGCAGCGCCACATCCGTGGCCGCCTTCACCTGCGGCGCTTCGCCGGTCGCCTTCCAGTCGGCCAGCTGCTTGTCCAGCAGCGGCACGATCTCGGCCAGGGTGGTGTCACCGACCACGATCAGGGTGCCGTTCTGCGGGCGCAGCCAATCCTGGTGGAAGTCGACCAGGTCTTCGCGGGTCAGGCCATTGATCGCCGCCTCGTCACCGCTGCCGGTAAACGGAATGGCATACGGGTGGCCCTTGCCGTACAGCAGCGGCGGCAGCACGCGCATCGCCACCGCACCCGGGTTGACCTTCTCCTGCTGGATGCCGGCGATCCAGGTCGCCTTGACCCGGTCGATCTCGCCCTGCTCGAAGCGCGGCTCACGCAGCAGGTCGCGGTACAGCGCCAGCGACGGTGCCAGGTTTTCCTTCAGTGCCGACAGGTCCACGCTCATCGAGTCCAGGCCGGCCGAGGCATCCAGGCTGGCGCCCAGCGCATCGGCAGCATCGGCGAAGGCCAGCGAGCCGAGCTTGCCGGCACCTTCGGTCATCAGGCTCATGGTGAAGTTGGCGGTACCCGGCTTGCGGCCCTGGTCGGCGCTGAAGCCGCCCGGGAACTGGTAGCTGAACTGCACCACCGGAATCTCATGGCGTTCGGCCAGGATCACCTGGGTGCCATTCTTCAGCGTGGCGCGCTGCAACGCCGGGAACTTCAGCTGCGGGAATTCGCGGGTCTGCGGCACACCGGCCTTGCGGTCCACCTGTTCGGGCAGGGTGCTGTACTTCGGGTCCACCGCCGGTACGTTGAACGGCTTCGGTGCCTGGCTGGGATCTTCCTTCAGCGCCACGCGCTCACCCGGTGCGATCACCAGGGTGTGGCTGCCCTTGTCCAGCCACTGTGCGCCCAGGCGGCTGAGGTCGGCGGCACTGGCCTTGTCGATGTTGGCCAGCGAGGTACGGAAGCAGCCCGGGTCGCCGGTGAACACCGCGCACTCGGCCAGCGCATCGGCCTTGCCGCCGAAGCCACCAATGCGCTCGATGCCACGGATGAAGCCGGCGCGGGCACCGGTCTTGGCGCGCTCCAGCTCGGCCGCGGTCGGGCCCTGCTTGATCAGGCGATCCAGTTCCTCGTCGATGATCTTCTCGACCTTGGCCGGGTCCTGGCCCTGCTTCACGGTCGCCACGATCACGAAGTTGGAGCCCAGCTGCGAGGCCGACAGGCCCGAGCCGATGCTGTCCACCAGCTTGTCCTGGTGCTGCAGGCGCTGGCTCAGGCGCGAGGACTTGGCACCGCCCAGCACTTCGGCGAACAGCTGCAGCTGATCGATGTCGGTGGTGCCGACCTGCGGCACGTTCCAGGCACGGTAGATGCGCGCCTGCGGCACCTTGTCGGTCATCGTCTCGCGGGTATCGGCGCTGCGCTTGGCCACGTTCACCGCCGGCTGCGCCATGCTCGGGCCGGCCGGGATGCTGCCGAAGTACCTGGCGGCCTTTTCCTTGGCGGTGGCCAGGTCGATGTCACCGGCCAGCACCAGCACCGCGTTGTTCGGGCCGTACCAGGTGCGGAACCAGGTCTTCACGTCGTCCAGCGAAGCGGCGTTGAGATCGTTCATCGAACCGATCACACCGTGGTGGTACGGATGGCCGACCGGGTACAGCGCCTTGTTGAGCTGATCCCAGGCCTGGCCATAGGGCTGGTTCTCGCCCTGGCGCTTCTCGTTCTGCACCACGCCACGCTGCTCGTCCAGCGCGGCCTGGTCGATCGCACCGACCAGGTGGCCCATGCGGTCCGACTCCATCCACAGCGCCATGTCCAGCGCGGTGGTCGGCACGTTCTCGAAGTAGTTGGTGCGGTCGGTGTTGGTGGTGCCGTTCTGGCCGGTGGCACCCACCTGCTTGAAGGGCTCGAAGTACTCGCCGTCGTGGTTTTCGCTGCTCTGGAACATCAAATGTTCGAACAGGTGCGCGAAGCCGGTGCGGCCGGCCGGCTCGTCCTTGCTGCCGACGTGGTACCAGACGTTGACCGCGACGATCGGCGCCTTGCGATCGGTATGCACGATCACGCGCAGGCCATTGGGCAGGGTGAACTGCTCAAACGGGATATCGACCTTGGCCGGTGCCGCCGGCTTGGCGGCAAGCGCGGAGGTGGGCGCAAGCGTGCCCAGGGCGGTGCTGAGGGCGACGGCCAGCAGTGCAGCGCGCGGGCGAAGGGCGAGAGACATATCCAGATCCTTGGTCACATAGGTGAACCCCGATCCTAGCCTGCGCACGCAGCGGCAGGAATCGGTCGCCAGTCACTGGGGGTGTTTGCCCCTGTGCGCCATCCGCGGCCCCTCACGGCCGTGTCCTGGGCGGTCACATGCACCGGCAGCCATCGTCCGGACAGTGTCCGCAGCGCGTCGAATGGACAGGTGTCCGCCCAGCGGACACTTTCTGACCGGCAAAAACCCTTTCAAATCAATGATTAAAAGTTGGCACGGGGATTGCTTGGCATTCCCTGCGCCAGGAAGGGCTTCAGACGAAAGCTGACTGAAGACTGAACAAAAGAAGGAAAGCGAAAATTTTCCTTGCAAGCCCAGAATCGGTGTACTACCTTACTACCACACCACTGCTCACCAACACCAAACAGGCCCCGTCATGAACGCCAAGACCATTGCCATCGCCATCGCCCTGATCGCCGGCACCGCGGTTGTTTCGTCGGTGCAGGCCTCCGAATCCATCAAGACCCTGTCCACCGTGCAGGTTCGCCCGGCCGCCGACCAGCTGGCCCAGCAGGCCTGGGAACAGGCCAGCGGCATCCCGACCCTGGCCACGGTGGAAGTTCGCCCGAGCAGCGACCAGCTGGCCGAGCGCAACGGCTACGTCGCCGCCCCGGTTGCTGCCGCGATGCCGATCACCACCCTGGCCTCGGTGGAAGTTCGCCCGAGCCTGGAGCAGCGTGTCGCCCTGGTCGCCGAGCAGGAAGCCCAGCGCTATGCCGCCACCCTGGCTGCTGCTGCCACCAGCGTCGCCAACCAGGTCATCACCAACCTGCCGGCAATGCAGGTTCGCCCGAGCGCCGCCGACCTGCAGGCCCTGGCCACCGAAACCGCCCAGGTCCTGCTGCGCCCGTAACCGGTGCCGCCCTGCCCCGTGCAGGGCGTGCGCCGTAAAGGCGGCGGTCGTCGCAGGTACACTGCGCCGATGAATGCCGCGCCCCAGTTCCATGTGATCCTGTTCCAACCGGAAATCCCGCCCAACACGGGCAATGTGATCCGGCTCTGCGCCAACACCGGCGCGCAGCTGCACCTGGTCGAGCCACTCGGCTTCGCACTGGAAGACAAGCAGCTCAAGCGCGCCGGCCTGGACTACCACGAGTACTCACGCCTGCAGGTGCATCCTGACCTGGACACGGCGCTGGCGCGTATCGCACCCAAACGATTGTTCGCACTCAGTACCCGGGCCAGCGTCCGCTATGACAGCGTGGCCTTCGATGACGGAGATGCGTTCCTGTTCGGCCCGGAAAGCCGCGGCCTGCCGCAGGACGTGCTCGATGCATTGCCGGATGGCCACCGCCTGCGCCTGCCGATGCGGCCGGACAACCGCAGCCTCAATCTTTCCAACACCGTTGCAGTGGTGATGTACGAGGCCTGGCGGCAGCATGGGTTTGCCGGCGGCCAGTAGATCCACGCCCCGCGCGGATGTTCTTCGCGCGCAGCGTCGAAGCCGCTCAGTCCACCGCCTCCAGCAGCTGCGCGCGCCCCTGCGAGAACGACCAGTCCTCCTCGCTGGTGGTTCCGATGACGATCATCACGTCCTCCGGGCGTATGCCGGGACTGGCTGCCAATCGCTGCACCAGCCGTGCGTAGAACGACTGCTTGCGCGCCGCACTGCGGACGCGCCCGGCGGTGAGGTGGATCAGCACGAATCCCTCGCTGCGCGGTCCGCCCGCGTAATCAGGGTCGAACACCAGTTCGCCTGGATCGCATTGATGGAACACCTGGAAGCAATCGTGCGGCGGAACATCGAATGCCTCTTCCAGGGACTGCTGCAGGCTGCGCGAGAACGCGGCCAGCCAATCACGGGAACGGCCCTTGTGCAGGCTGATGCGTGCGTACGGCATTGAGGTGCTCCTCAGGGGGAAGGGTCGAGCGCGGCGAGCACGGTCGCGGCCGAGAATGCCGCCGGCCAGCCCACATAGAACGCGAGATGGGTGATGACCTCGGCCAGAGCGTCGCGGTCGAGTCCATTGCCAACGGCACGCTGCAGATGCCCCGGCAGCTGTTCGGGGCGGTACAGCGCCACCAGTGCAGCGACGGTCACCAGGCTGCGTTCGCGCGGGGACAGGCCCGGTCGTTGCCAGACGTCGGCAAACAGCACCTGTTCGGTCAGATCGACCAGCTTGGGAACCACGCCGGACAGGGACCGGAGCGTAGTGGGTGTGTCTTGCATGGGGCCGGCCGAAGAAGAGGAAGGGCCACCCTAGCAGCCGCTATCATTCCAATAAATTGGAATATTATTGAGTGTCGATCCCATATATGTGGACATTCCCGGCATGTCGCGATTACATCTGGATCTGGAAGTCCTGCGCAGCTTCGTGACCGGCGTGGAGCTGGGCAGCTTCGCTCTGGCCGCACAGCAGTTGCATCTCTCCACGTCGGCCATCAGCGCCCAGCTCAAGCGATTGCAGGCGCAGATCGGCACGCCACTGCTGGAGAAAACCGGCCGCGGCCTGACGCCCACCGCGCAGGGCGAAGCCCTGCTCAGCTATGCGCGTCGACTGCTGGAATTGAACGACGAAGCCATCCAGGCCGTACGCGGCGCTCCGTTGCAGGGCGCCATCCGGGTCGGACTCGCCGAGGATTTCGGAGCATCGCTGCTGCCCGGCATCCTGTCGCGCTTCGCACAGGCGCACCCGCAGCTGCGCATCGATGCGAGGGTCTGTCGCACGGCGACCTTGATGGAGGCATTGGCCCGCGACACGCTGGATCTGGCACTGGTCTGGGGCGATGACCATGACTGGCCCTATTCCCAGCATCTGTGCCGCCTGCCGCTGCACTGGATCGGCAGCGCCGACCCGGCCCCCGCTGGCGGGCCGGTGTGCCTGGCCACGCTTGAAGCCCCGTGCCTGATGCGCCAACGCGCCTGCGACGCCCTCGACCATGCCGGTCTGGAATGGCGGGAAAGCTTCTCGAGCAGCAGCCTGGCGGCGATCTGGGCAGCGGTGGCTGCCGGGCTTGGGGTCACGGTACGCACCGCTGCCGGAATGCCGGACCACCTGCGGATCCGCCATGACCTGCCGACATTGCCGGCGATCAATCTGTTGCTGTGCTGGAACCAGGCACGCCCCGGCACCGCCGTGCAGCAGCTGGCCGCGATCATCGAAAACGCCGTGCACACCTCGGTGCCGGGGATGGCTCGATCCGCCTGACCACAGGTGGATCTACGCACCCTGTGCCCGTGGATCCACGCCACGCGTCGATGATCGCCTGGCAGATGCCGACCGTGGTCGGCACGGGAGCGCCAACCAGGGGTGGCGACTACCGCCATGCCGGCAGGTCCACGCCATGCGTGGATAGCTGTCAGAACGCGTTGATGCCGGTCAGCTCGCGGCCGATCACCAGCTGGTGCACGGTCTCGGTGCCTTCATAGGTGATCACCGATTCCAGGTTCAGCGCATGCCGGATCGCTACATGCTCGGTGGTGATGCCGGCGCCGCCCAGCAGATCGCGACATTCGCGGGCGATGTCGATCGCCATGCGGCAGTTGTTCCACTTGGCCAGGCTCACCTGCTGTGGCTGCAGCTGGCCGGCTTCCTTCAGGCGTCCGAGCTGCAACGCCAGCAGCTGCGCCATGGTGATGCGGCGTGCCATCTCGGCCAGCTTGATCTGTGCGCTCTGCGTGGCGGCCAGCGGGCGGCCGAACAACACGCGCTCCTTGGCATAGCCCAGCGCTTCGTCCAGGCAGGCAATGGCCGAACCGATCGGCCCCCAGCTGATGCCGAAACGCGCCTGGGTCAGGCAACCCAGCGGTCCCTTCAGGCCCTTCACGTTGGGCAGGCGATGGCTGTCGGGCACGCGCACGTCGTCGAAGAACAGCGCACCGGTCAGCGACGCACGCAGGCTCATCTTGTGCTTGATCTCCTGCGTGGTGAACCCCGGCATGCCCTTTTCCAGCACGAAGCCCTGGATGCCGTCCTCGGTCTGCGCCCAGACGATGGCCAGGTCGGCCACCGGGCCGCTGGTGATCCACATCTTGCTGCCGTTGATGCGCCAGTCGTCGCCATCGCGCACCGCGCGGGTCTTCATGCTGGCCGGATCGGAACCGCCATGCGCCTCGGTCAGGCCGAAGCAGCCGATCAGCTCACCGCGCGCCATCGCCGGCAGCCACTGCCGGCGCTGTTCTTCACTGCCGTAGGCGTAGATCGGGTACATGCACAGTGAGCTCTGCACCGACACGAAACTACGCAGGCCTGAGTCGCCGCGTTCCAGCTCCTGGCAGATCAGGCCGTAACTGACCGCGCCGAGGTCGCCACCGCCGTATTCGCCGGGCAGGGTCGCACCGAGCAGGCCCAAGGAGGCGATCTCAGGCACCAGTTCCGACGGGAAGCGCGCCTGGTCGAAGGCATCGCCGATGATCGGCAGCACGCGCTCGTCGGTGAAGCGGGCCACGCTCTCCTGCACCGCGCGCTCTTCCTCGCTGAGCAGGGAACGGACATCGAACAGGTCGTACGGATCCAAAGCCATGGCACTCACACGCAGTCGGGACCCGGACATTGTCGGTCATCCGCAAGCATCACGTCTGGCAGGTGTGGACCTTGGTCCACACGGAAGCGGGTCCGGGCGGTGAAACACTGTGCCAACCAAGGTTGGCACCTACCCGGACACGCGCATTACGCTGCACTGCAACAATCATGGCGTGAACATCGGCGATCTAGCTGGATCCGGCGCAGCCCGGTACCCTGACAACATTCAAACAACCGTTTCGCCGTGGCCGCACGCGCGATTCCCAGGCAACCGCCGGTGGCCCCGATGCCGGCACTACCCACGAGTCATGCAATCGATGAGCGCTGAAGCCAACGCCCTGCCCCCGCGTGAAGTAATGGAATTCGACGTGGTGATCGTCGGCGCCGGCCCCGCCGGCCTGGCCACCGCGATCCGCCTGCGCCAGCGCGCGATCGAAGCCGGTCGCGAGCTGTCGGTGTGCGTGCTGGAGAAAGGCTCCGAGCCGGGCGCGCACGTGCTGTCCGGTGCGGTGATGGACCCGCGCGCGCTGACCGAACTGTTCCCGGACTGGGCCGAGCGCGGCGCACCGCTGAAGCAGAAGGTCACCCGCGACGAATTCCTGTTCCTCAGCGAAACCGGCGCACGCAGCACGCCCAACGCGCTGCTGCCCGAGTGCTTCCACAACGAAGGCAACTACATCATCAGCCTGGGTGAGGTCACCCGCTGGCTGGCCCAGCAGGCCGAGGCGCTGGAAGTGGCGATCTTCCCCGGCTTCGCCGCCGCCGAGGTGCTGTACGGCGACGACGGCGCTGTCATCGGCGTGGCCACCGGCGACATGGGCATCGAGAAGGACGGCACGCGCGGCCCCGCGTTCGAACGCGGCATGGCCCTGCAGGCAAAGTACACCGTGTTCGCCGAAGGCGCGCGCGGTCATCTCGGCCGCCAGCTGATCGGCCGTTTCAAGCTGGATGACGGCAAGGACCCGCAGGCCTACGGCATCGGCATCAAGGAACTGTGGCAGATCGATCCGGCCAAGCATGAGCCGGGCCTGGTCGTGCACGCCGCTGGCTGGCCGCTGGACAGCGACACCTACGGCGGTGCCTTCCTGTACCACGCCGACGGCGGCAAGGTCGCCATCGGCTACGTGGTCGGCCTGGACTACAAGAACCCGTGGCTGAGCCCGTTCGAAGAGTTCCAGCGCTTCAAGACCCACCCGTCCATCCGCAAGCATCTGGAAGGCGGCACTCGCATCGGTTACGGCGCGCGCGCGATCACCGCCGGCGGCCTGATGTCGCTGCCGAAGACGGTGTTCCCGGGTGGCGCGCTGGTCGGCTGCGAGGCGGGCTTCCTCAACGTCAGCCGCATCAAGGGCAGCCACGCCGCGATCAAGACCGGCATGCTGTGCGCCGATGCCGCCTTCGACGCGCTGGCCGCCGATCGCCAGCACGATGAACTGAGCGCCTATCCGGCTGCCTTTGAAACCAGCTGGCTGCATGACGAGCTGAAGCTGTCGAAGAACTTCAAGCAGTGGTTCAAGAAGGGCCAGACCGTGGCCACGCTGATGACCGGCATCGAGCAGTGGCTGCTGCCGAAGCTGGGCGTGCGCAACCCGCCGTGGACGCTGCGCCACAGCATCCCGGACCACGCCTGCCTGGAGCCGGCATCCAAGCACACCCGCATCGCCTACCCCAAGCCCGATGGCGTGCTGACCTTCGATCGCCTCAGCTCGGTGTTCCTGAGCAGCACCAACCATGCCGAAGACCAGCCCAGTCACCTGACGCTGAAGGACGCCAGCATTCCGGTGAAGGTGAACCTGACCGAGTATGCCGGCCCGGAAGCGCGCTACTGCCCGGCCGGCGTGTACGAATTCGTCGGTGAAGGCAACGACGCGCGGCTGCAGATCAATGCGCAGAACTGCGTGCACTGCAAGACCTGCGACATCAAGGACCCCACCCAGAACATCGTCTGGGTGACCCCGCAGGGCGGTGGCGGCCCGAACTACTCGGGCATGTGATCGCCACGGGCTGCGACTGCGTGTCGCAGCCCACCTGCCCCGTTGCATCGCTATCCTGCCCGCCCATGCGTGCTGCCTGCCTGCTCATCGCCGTCGTCGTGGCCCTTGCGGCCACGGCCTGTCAGCGCCCGCCGTCAGCCCCCGCCACGCCCGAACAGGCGCGCCAGCAGGCCATGCAGCGCGCGTTTGAACTTTGTGCGGGCTGCCACACCGTACAACCCGGCGGCATCCATCGCTTCGGGCCGAACCTGCATGGAGTGCTCGGTCGCCGTGCCGGCAGCCTGCCCGATTACGGCTACTCCGACGGCATGCGCCGCGCCGACATCACCTGGAGCGCGCAGACCCTGGATGCCTTCCTGCAGTCGCCCACCCACGTGGTGCCGGGTACGCGCATGTACAACGCCTTCCCCAGTGCCGAACGCCGTGCGCTGGTGATCGCCTACCTGCAGCAGCAGTCGACTCAGTGAGCCAGGCGCTGCAGTTGCTGCTGCAGCCGCGCCACGAATTCGGCCACGCTTGCGAACACCGCCGCCGGATCGGTCTCGGCCGCATCCTGCAGGCGCTCCACCAGCGTATTGGCCTGCCCGGCCAGCACCGTCGCACCTATTGCGCCCAGGCCACCGGCCTGCCGGTGCAGGTGCAGCGCGGCCGCCTCTCGATCTCCGGCCTGCAGCGCGCGCTGCACGGCGGCAAGATCGCCTTCGCTGGCCTGCAGCAGGCTGTCGCGCAGCTGGATCGCCACCGCGCGTGAGCCGAAGCGCTGCTGCAACGTGGACAGATCCGGCAGCGCCATGCCGTCGTCGGCAACCACCTCCGTCACCGGTTCGGCGAACGACTGGCCCTGTGCCTGCGGCAACCAACGCAGCAGCGCCGCGCGCAACGTGGCCAGTGACAGCGGCTTGGCCAGTACCTCGTCCATGCCGGCCTCGCGGCAACGGCGCGCATCGTCGTCCAGCACGCTGGCGGTCAGCGCCAGCACGGTCAGGCGCGGCTGGCCATTGCGGCCCTCGCGCTCGCGCAGCAGCCGGGTGAAGCCGAAGCCATCGAGCACCGGCATCCGGCAATCGGTGATCACCAGGTCGAAGCTTTCCGACAACAGCCGATCCAGCCCCTGCTGGCCATCACCGACCATCACGTGCGGCACGCCCAGCTGCTGCAGGCGCCAGGCCATCATCGCCTGGTTGGTCGGGTGGTCCTCGATCACCAGCACCCGCGCCTGGCGCAGCGCCGGGGGCAGCAGCGAGGCCTGTTCCTGCTCGGCCACCAGCGCTTCAACATCACCGCTGCCGGCCTCCACCAGCGACAACCGCACTTCGGCGCGGGTGCCTTCGCCCAGCGTGCTGTGCAGGGCCAGTTCGCCGTCCATCATCTGCACCAGGCGCTGGCTGATGCTCAGGCCAAGGCCGGTGCCACCATGGTCGCGCTGGATGTAGGCACCGGCCTGGGTGAACGGCGCGAACAGATGCTGCAGCTGCTCCGGTGCGATGCCCATGCCGGTGTCGGTCACGCTCAGGCACAGCGGCTGGCTGCCATCCTCGGCGGTAGGCCCCAGCACCTCCAGCTGCAGCCGCACTTCGCCGCGCGCCGTGAACTTGATGGCGTTGCTGAGCAGGTTGAACACGATCTGGCGCAGGCGCACGCCATCCACTTCGTGTGCCGGTGCCAGCTGTGGATCGATCTCCACCAGCAACGCCAGCCCGCGTGCACTGGCCTGCGCCGACAACAACCGGCATACGCTTTCCAGCAGCGGCCGCAGCGGTTGCGGTACCGGCTCCAGGCGCAGCGCACCGGCCTCCAACCGCGAGTAATCAAGAATGTCATCCAGGATCTGCCGCAGCATCTGCGCCGAATCCTCGATCACGCCGAGGATGCGCTGCTGCTCGGCATCCAGCGGCGAATGCGCCAGTACTTCCAGCATGCCCAGCACTCCACTCATCGGTGTACGGATCTCATGGCTCATCGTGGCCAGGAAGCGTGACTTCGCTTCCGCCGCCTGCTCGGCCTCGGCTTTGGCCGCGGTCAGGGCCTCGGCCTGCGCACGTGCCTCGCTGACGTCCACCCAGTAGCCACTCCAGGTCACCGCCCCTGCCTCTGCCGCATAGGGTTGGGCCTGGCTGCGCACCCAGCGCGCACCGCCCGCATCGGCACGCAGTCGGAACTCGAGGATCAGCGGCGCGAACTGGCGTGCGGCCTGCTCGACCGCCTGCAGGATGCGTTCGCGATCCTCCTCCTCGATGCGTTCCAGCAGCAGTTTCGCGTCCTGCTCGGCCTGCTGCCGGGTGATGCCGAACAGCGCCTGCAGGTCGCCGGCAATGAACGGAAAACCGAGAGTGCCATCGGCATCGCGCCGTGCCTGGTAGACCACGGCGGGAAGGTTGTCGGTGACCTCGGCCAGGCGCTGCTCCAGATGACGCCGCCCGGCCACCTCGCGACGCAGGCGCCAGTACCCGATGCCGTGCACCAGCAGGGCAGTCAGCAATACCAGCAGTAGTGGCAGGCCCCAGCGCAGCGCGTGCCTCCAGTCGATGCCATTGCGGTACTCCACCGCCAGCCAGTCGCCACGCAACGCTTCACGCTTGCGCGGCGTCATCTGCAGCAGCAGGCGGTCGAAGGTGGTGGCCAGGGCCGCATGGCGGCGTTCCACGGCCAGCACCAGCTGGTCGTTGAAGCCGGCCGGGGCGGCCACCTGCAGGCGCCCCGGGAAGCTGCTGCGCAGCAGGTGATCGACCAGTGCCAGGTTGCCCACGTAGGCATCGGCTTCACCAGCGGCAAGACGCTGCAGCGCCTGCTCGGCACTGCGCGCGGCGATGATCCGTGCGCTGGGGGCCTGCTGCAGCACGTAGCCGCGTATGCGCTCGGGATCGGACAGCAGCACGCGCTTGCCCTGCAGGTCCGACAGGCCCAGCAGCGCCGGGCTGTCGACGCGGCTGACGATCACGTTCGGCACGCTGATGAAGGGCTGGCTGAACACCCAGTCCGGCCCCAGATAGCGCGAATCGGCAGGAATGCCCATCACCGCCTGCAGCTCGCCGCGGCGCGCCTTCTCGCGCACCTCATACCAGTCGTGGCTGTTCTCCGGCTGAAGATTGGCACCGGCCTGCAGCAGCCGTCGCAGATACTCGCTGGCCAGGCCACTGGGCTTGCCTTCCTTGTCGGCGAACGACAACGGCGCCGCGTTCGGCGCGAAGCCGATCTTCAGCGGCTGCTCCAGCACCCGCTTCTCGGCCTGACTCAGCGCCAGCCGTGCCGATGCCGACCACTGTGGCAACGGCAGCCAGCGTTGCACCAGCGCATCACGCTGCGCCTGGCTGGTCGCAGCCAGAGCCAGATCCAGTGCTTCGGCCAGTGGCTGCTTGCTGTTGGGTATGCCGAAGTGCAGTTGCTCGGGCGGCAGGTCACTGGGGCGCAGCAGCACCACGCCCTGCAGGCGCTGGCTGGCGATCAGCTCGGTGGCGACATAGGCATTGCCGATGTAAACGTCAGCTTTGTCGTCTCTGACCATCTGCAGCGCCGTAAGCGAGCTGTTTGCGACAAGCTGTCGTGCCCGGGGAAAGCGCGCCCGCACCTGCGGGCCGGTCAGGAAGTCCTGCTCGATCACCACCCGCAGCCCATCCAGGTCGGGGATGTCGGAGGCACGCAGGTCATCCGGGCGTCCCACCAGGGCCAGCGGTGCCTCGCCATAGGCGGCGGTGTAGACCATGCAGCGGGTGCGGTCGGCACTGAGACCGACATTCATCACTACATCGATCTCGCCACGACATGCCGCATCCAGCACGGATGTCCAGTCTGGATAGCGCCGTGCCTCGACCTTCACGCCCAGCTGACGGGCGAGAAGCGACAGATAATCCGGCCCCAGGCCGACCTGCTGGCCATCACGGAGGGACTCGAACGGCGGCCAGCCGCTGTCATACTGGCCCACGACGATGCTTGGATGCGCGGCCAGGTACTCGCGCTGCAGGGGAGTGAGCGGCAGCAGTCCTGGCACGGCCTGTACCGGTGCGGCAGGCAGCACCAGCACGGCCAGCAGCAGGACCAGCCCGCGAACAGCCCAGCTACGCATCGGCGTCGATCTCCTAGAATCCTGCCAGGAACCGCGATGGTCGCGGTCCGGCGTGCCCGGTGGCCATACTAGAGCATGAGCTTGCGCATCATCATCGCAGACGACCACCCGGTGGTCCGTATCGGTACCCGTGCCGTCATCGAATCGAGCGGGGTGGGCCGCGTGGTCGGCGAAGCCGACAGCGCGCAGGCGCTGATGACCCTGCTCGGCAGCCAACCCTGCGACCTGCTGGTCACCGACTACTCGATGCCGGGCAGTCCCCAGGCCGACGGCTTCGCCATGATCGGCATGATCCGCCGCCGCCATCCCGACCTGCCGGTACTCATGCTCAGCGTCTCCAACAACCTGGCGATCCTGCGCATGGTGCTCGACAGCGGCGTGCTCGGCCTGGTCGACAAGAGCTCGTCGATGGACGAACTGCCGCAGGCCATCCAGGCGGTCTATCGCGGCCAGCCCTATATCAGCCGCAGCCTGCGCGAACGGGTCGAGGCCGCCGGCAGCTGGCGCATGCGCGAGGGCGACGGCAAGCCACTGTCGCCGCGCGAGGTGGAGGTGCTGCGGCTGCTGGGCACTGGCATGACGGTGAAGGAGATCTCGCTGCAGCTGCACAAGAGCGTCAGCACCATCAGCCGGCAGAAGGGTGACGCCATGCTCAAACTGGGCCTGAAGGGCGACGCCGAGCTGTTCGACTACCTGCGCGACGGCAAGATCTGAGAGCCAGATCGCACAAGAAGGGCATCTGCCACCGCCCTCTTTGACCGGCCGCCGATCTGTGCCAAGATGGTCTGGCATGAGTTCTCAATGCGAGGTCGAAGGAATCGACCGGCTCATGTCCTCGCTCCTGTCCCCCGGTGGATGGGGTGCGGTTTCCTGCCGGCCGTCTGGCCCGGCAACGCTGACCATGGAGAGGCGCATGCATCACCCCCCAAAACTACGTTGGACCCTGCCGTTGCCGCCCCTGCGCGCATTCGCGGCGTGCCTGCTCGTCTCTCTTTCCGCTGCCGCCTGCAGCGCCGCCGACCCGGCTCCCTCGTCCTCCCAGCCCGGCGCGCACGCGCAGGCTGCCAATGCGCCCCGACAGGATGTTGCCCCGATGCAGAACACTTCCCCCGATACCGCCGTCACCCCGCCCGACGCGCCGACCGTGATGTATTTCACCTACCAGCAGGACGGCGATGGCGCGACCTCCTATGAGGTCCAGAACGGCAGCGTGGCGACCTTCTGGTTCGGCCATCAGTTCACGCTCGACGGCACCACCTACTACACCGGGTTCTCCTGGGATACCCGCGAGCACTACGGCAAGCCCGGCGAGCAGCAGCCGGCCGGCCCGGATGACCGCGCCAACCTCGCCGAGGCCACCTTCGTGCTGGCCGGCGGCGATGCGAAGAAGCCGTGGAAGTTCCGTGGCCAGGAATGGACCATCGGCGCGCTCGGCGCCTACGACAAGGCCGACGACATCGATACCCGGCGCAAGCCGCTCGAACATCGCACGGCCGATGGCCGCCTGCTGCTGGCAGTGCCGACCAGCAGCTTCGACCGCGGCATCAGCGGCAGCGGCTACGCCCTGCTGCTGTTCAACCCGAAGCGCAGCGAAGACGACGTGGACAGCAAGGTCTGGCGCTATGTGGGTTCGGTGCGCACCGGCGAAGACAACAGCGCCGCCTGCGACGACGGCAACGTGATGCCGTGCACCGACAGCGATGGCGACCTGGCCTTCATTGCCGACGGCAACGGCCTGCCGCAGCTGACCGTGAGCTTCAAGGGCACCACCATCGAAAGCCCGGGCAAGACCCGCGCACTGGGTGCCGGCGACGCCGTGCACTACCGCTTCGACAGCGCGACCCAGCAGTACCTGGCGCGCTGATTCCCACCCGCACACGCGGGTTACCTGTTGACCGACATGTTCTTGACTCACGGATGAGTCCGGTTGGCGATTCGCGGCATCCGCCGCTCCATCAACCCCGAGGAAAACGTCATGGCACAGCATGACTACAGCAGAAAGGAAGTCCTGGACATCGTCGAGCAGGTCGCCAGGCAGAAGGGCATCCCCGTGGATGACTTCATGCGCTTCGCGCACATCGAGACCGGTGGCACCTTCAACGAGCGCGCCCATAACACCTCATCCGGCGCCAAGGGCCTGTTCCAGTTCGTGCCCGGCTCCGCGCGCCAGTACCACCTGACCGGCCACGAGTTCGATCCGACCCGCAACACCGAAGCGGCCGCACAGATGTACCAGGACAACCTGGACTCGATGGCACGCCGCAACGAGCGCACCGGTAATCCCTACCTGTCCGGCGGTGAGGCCCCGACCGGCCTGGACCTGTACCTGGCCCACCAGCAGGGCAGCGCCGGCTATGGCTCGGTACAGACCGCGATTGCCACCGGCACCTTCGGCGTGGTCCGCAACAGCCACGGCGAAGAAATCAACATGCGCCGCAACGTACTCAACCAGATCGGCTCCGACGCGAAGGCGCTGACCGGCCACACGCTGGCCGAGATGCGCGGCATGAACGATGGCGACCTGGCGCGGACGTTCTCCAGCTACTACATCCACAAGTACGCGGCGATCAGCATTCCGGAAAAGAACATCGAACCGCAGGCGGTGGCGCAGGGCCAGGGCCAGACCCCGGCAGCGCCTGCACAGGCCAGCGCAGCCGTGGCGGCGGGTGCAGCCACGCTGGCGGCAACCGCAACGGCGGCTGCCACGCCGAAGCCGGGCATTGAACTGCAGGCCGCCTACGAGGCCGGCGTGAAGTACGACGACGTCAAGTACGCCATCAACATTCCGGGCCACGCGCTGTACGTACCGGGCAAGACCGGCAAGAACGTCGAGCAGGGTTACATCGACTGTTCCGGCTGGGTCGGCACCCTGCAGAACCGGACCATGGACGAGATCAACCAGAAGGCCGGGCACGCGGTGTTCGGCAAAGCTGATCGCATCGACCTGGGCAACCTCGGTTCCGGCGGCATCGTGCGCAAGGCGTTCGACCAGTCCGGCGTGCTGCTTGACCGCGACGCGATCCTCAAGCCCGATGCGTTGAAGGAAGGCATGATCATCGGCCTGGATACGGCCAAGACCCGCCATGAGCACTGGAACGGCATCGACCACATCGTGATGGTCGTGCGCGATCCCAACACCGACAAGCTGCTGATCAGCCAGTCCACCGGCAGCAAGGGTGTGCACACCATGCCGGTCGAGGACTACCTCAAGCAGGTGAAGGACCACCCGAACTGGAAGCTGTACGCCTCCGACCCGCTGTCCAAGGCGCGCGACCTGCTGGAAAACCGCACCCCGTCGCACGAGCAGACCCAGGGCAAGCCTGCGGCCGAGCACAAGGCCGCTGCCACGCCGCACGCCGAACTGTACAAGCAGGGCGCGCACAGCGAGGGCGTGCGCAAGGTGCAGGAGCAGCTGGGCCATCTCGGCTACGTCGGTGCCGACGGCAAGCCGCTGGTCGAGGATGGCCGCTTCGGCCGCAACACCGACGCGGCGGTGCGCCAGCTGCAGAAGGACAACGGCCTGGTCGCCGACGGCATTGTCGGGGCAAAGACGCTGGACGCGATCAGGGACGCCCGCGAGCGACCGCTGCTGAACGACGAACGGCACCCGCGCAATCCGCTGTTCATCCAGGCCAGCAAGGGCTTGGAGCTGATGCCGGCCGGCACCTTCAAGGACCGCCACGCGCTGGAAAGCGCCGCCGCGGCACTGACCAAGGAGGCGCATGCCGCCGGCCTGCAGCGCATCGACTCGGTGGTGCCCAGCCCGAACGGTGAGCGCCTGTTCGCCGTGCAGGGCACCATCGGCGACCCCGCCGCCAACCGCGTGGCGGTGGAGACCCGTGCTGCCAGCGAGCAGAGCCTGGCTCTCAGCAGCGGTGCCGTGCAGGGCGCGCCGAACGTGCTGCACCAGCAGCAGGAGACGCAGCAGGAGCAGGCCCGGCAGGCGCAGAAAGCGATGGGCGTCTAGGCCCGCAGCGCCTTGCAGACCGGGAAAGGGCCACGCCATGCGTGGCCCTTTCCTTATCTGCCAGCTGAGCGGCCGGGGCCGCTTTCAGCCTTGCTTCATGCCGCCTGCCGCTAGATGAATGCGCAAGCCGCACGGTGGACCAGGCAATGTTCCGGCAATGTTGGAACGCCAGCGTGGACATCACGGCAGCCGGGGCGCCCCGCGCTCTCCCTGCCCAGCGTGGCATGCACCTCACAGGAGAACGAACATGCTCAGTACTTCCGCACTCAGCTTCCGTGGTCTGGCGATGGCCCTGGCACTGGTGGCCGGTGTCGCCGTGGTCAGCGATGCCAGCGCGATGTCGAGGAAGGACAAGCGCACCCTGGTCGGCGCCGTGGTCGGTGGCGTGGCCGGCAACCTGCTCTCCAACGGTGATCCCGCTGCCACTGTCGGCGGTGCCGTGGCCGGCGGCGCGATCGGCAACCTGACCACCTCCGACCGCCGCGACCGTCGCTACTACGACAATCGCCGTTACGACGACCGCTACGATCGCCGTTACGACCGTGGTTACTACCGCAGCGGCTACTACGACCGTGGCGACGACCGTCGCTGGCAGCGCGAGCGCTACTACGACAACCGCTACTACCACGACCGCGGTCGCCATCGCGGCTGGTAAGCAGCGCGGCATCCCCCATGCCGATGCACGGACGGGCGGGTCGATGATCCGCCCGTTTGCGTTGCGGGCGGCCATGGCGTTGAATGCGCAGCCTTGGATGTGACTTTCCCCACTGGGGCTGCGGCATGACTTCTTCCTCCCACCGCGTGCAGGGCCTCAACAACGACGAGGTTGCTGCCGACTGGCCGCCGATCAGCGCCGCAGACCTCGCGTGGCTGCGCCAGCGCTTTCCGCAGCTGGATGCGGACAGCCACCCGCACTGGCACAGTCCTCGGCCACTGTCGGCCGCTGCCATCGTCAATGGCACGCGCGGACCGGTGTTCATCAAGCGCCACCACCACAGCGTGCGCAGCGCCGCCTGCCTGGAAGAAGAACACCACTTCATCGCCCATCTCGCTGCCGCCGGCGTACCGGTTGTGCAGGTGCTGGCGGCAACCGATGGCCACACCGCGGTCGAGCACGGCGAATGGACCTTCGAGCTGCATGCCGTGGGCGTGGGCGAGGACCTGTACCGCGATGCCGCGTCGTGGTCGTTGCTGACCGATGTCGCGCAGGCCCGCGAAGCCGGCCGCATGCTGGCCGAGCTGCACCGTGCCGCCGCCAGCTATCACGCGCCACAGCGCAGTACCCATCTGCTGGTTGCACGCGACGACCTCATCCGCGCCAACGATCCGATCGCGGCCATCAAGGCGGGGCTGCACGAGCGCCCCGGGCTGGCCCGCTATCTCGCGCGCATTCCCTGGGAAGCGCAGCTGCAGCGCGACGTGCTGCCGTGGCACACCGGCCTGGCCGAACGCCTGCGCGACGAACCGCGACTATGGGCGCACAACGACTGGCATGTCTCCAACCTGCTGTGGCGCAACGGACAGGTCAGCACCGTGCTGGATTTCGGCCTGGCCTCGCCCACCAGCGCCCTGTTCGACCTCGCCACCGCGATCGAGCGCAACGCAGTGGCGTGGCTGGAACTGGAGCGCGGCATGGAGGCGGTGCGCATCGATGTCGCGCTGGCCCTGATCGACGGCTACCGCAAGGTGCTGCCATTGTCGGCAGCACGCGTGCAGCTGCTGGCCGACCTGCTGCCGATGGTGCATTTCGACTTCGCACTATCCGAAGTGGAGTATTTCGAAGGCATCACCGGCTCCACCGCAAACGCGGATGTGGCCTGGCAGCCGTTCATGCTGGGGCACCCGGCGTGGTTCCACAGCGCGCCGGGACAGGCACTGCTGCAGGCGTTGCGCGCAGCGGCGTGACCCGGGTGGCGCACCGTCCGGGTCAGATCCCTTTCCTGCGGAAAGGGATCTGACCCCGCAGCCTGAAGAGCACCCACTCGCAAATCCGTACCATTTGTAGTGAAATGGTCACCTGAAGCGGGGGTGCCTGGATCTGCCAGGCTGAGAGAGTCCCTTGGAACCTGATCCGGTTTGCACCGGCGTAGGGAGCTTTGAGCCGCAGCCACACCCCCGTCATGGGCCGGTGCACCTGCGCGCCGTCGCTTCGTCTCCCTTGTTGTCCGAAGACGAACCGAATGAACCGCTGCCTGCGCCCCACCCTGCTCTCCCTCGCCCTCTGCGCCGCGCTGCCGCTGCATGCCAGCGAGGCCGATGCATCTCCCGATGCGGCTGCCACTGGTGCCGAACGCTCGCCGACCGAACTGGCGGCAGTGCGCGTGCAGGCCGGCAAGCCGAAGGCCGATACCTCGCGCGTGAACGCCTTCGGTGGTGGTTCCTGGAAGGAGATGCCGGCGTCGGTGAACGTGCTTGAGCGCGACTACCTCGACCGCCGCCAGCTGCGTTCGCTGTCCGAGCTGGCCAGCAACGATGCCTCGCTGGGCGATGCGTACGCGCCGGTCGGCTACTACCAGAACATCGCCATCCGCGGCTTCGCACTGGACGCCGCCACCGGCTACCGCTTCAACGGCCTGTCCATCGCCGGCGAACAGCGCCTGGCGCTGGAGAACGTGCAGTCGGTTGAGATCCTCAAGGGTGAAGCTGGCCTGGCTGCAGGCGTGATGGCACCCGGCGGCATCATCAACTACATCGGCAAGCGACCGGCCGAAGTGCGCACGGTCACCCTCGGCACCGATTCGGAAGGCTCGCGCTACGCCGCCGTCGATGTCGGCCACTGGATCACCCCGCGTTTCGGCCTGCGCCTGAATGCCGCATGGGATGCCAGCAATTCCTATGTCGAGCACGCCGATGGCCGTCGCAACTTCTATTCGCTGGCCGCCGACTGGCTGATCGGCGAACGCGGCAAGCTGGAAGTGGATGCCAACTACCAGACCAGTTCGCAGCGCTCGGTGTCGGGCTACCAGCTGCTGGGCGCGCGCGAGCTGCCGCACGGCGTGGATCGCGAATTCCTGCTCGGCTACCAGCCGTGGCAGCGCCCGGTGGATATCGCCAGCACCAACATCACCGCGTTGCACACCTACGACTTCAACGATGCCTGGCAGTCGCGCGTCTCGGTCGGCCACAGCCGCTCGGTGATCGATGACAACGTCGCCTTCGCCTATGGCTGCTACTACGCCACGCAGTGCGCCGATGGCAGCGTGCCGGGCAACTACTTCGCGCCCAATGGCGACTACGACGTCTACGACTACCGCAGCCCGGACGACACCCGCCGCAACCAGCAGGCCCGTGCCGAGCTGCGTGGCCGCTTCGAGACCGGCAGCGTCGGCCACCAGCTGACCCTCGGTGCCGATTACTTCCGCCGCACCGTGGACAAGCGCCCGAGCGTCAACGAGTACGTCGGCACCAGCAACATCCACGATGCGCAGGTGCCGGTGTTCGAACCGTCGCCGAAGATGCCCGGCCCCTCCGCACGACGCCTGGACAGCCGCCAGACCGCGTTCTTCGCGCTGGACCGGATGAGCTTCGGTGATGACTGGCAGTGGCTGGCCGGCGGCCGCTTCGTGCGCCTGGACGAGCGTGCCTACGACAAGCGTGGTACCCCGCAGCGGCACAGCCGCCTGTCGCGTTTCCTGCCGCAGACCGCCGTGGTGTGGAAGGCCACCGATCAGCTCAATGCCTATGCCAGCTATGTGCGCGGCATCTCGCTGGGCCAGGAAGCGCCGTTCTGGACCAGCAATGCCGACACCTTCCTGCCATCGGTGCAGTCGCGCCAGCTGGAAGTGGGCGTGAAGTACGTGCCGGTCGAGGCGCTGACGCTGGGCGCAGCCGTGTTCCGCATCTCGCAGCCGTACCAGTACGCCAAGCCGGACAGCAGCGACGTCGGCTACACCTTCGTCGAGGAAGGCACGCAGACCCACACCGGCCTGGAGCTGACTGCCAACGGGCAGCTGACAGACGCGCTGCAGATCGTGGCCAGCGCCAGCGTGCTGCAGGCGCGCGCGCGCGACACCGGCACCCCGGCCTATGAAGGCCATCAGTTGGTGAATGTGCCAAAGGTGCGCGCCAGCGTGCACGTGGCCTATGCGCTCCCGTTCGTGCAGGGCCTGGATGTGACCGGCGGCTGGCGCTATGCCGGTGCCAACGTGGCACGCGCCGACGGTGGTGTACGCGCACCGGACTACTCGGTGTTCGATGCCGGCCTGCGCTTCCAGCACCGCCTGCACGAACGTGCGGTGACCTGGAACCTGTCGGTGGATAACGTGTTCAACCGCTTCTACTGGCGCGATACCGGCAGCAGTGGTGGTGACTACTACCTGTTCCCCGGCGCACCGCGACAGGCCCGCCTGTCGGTGACGTTCGCACTGTGAGCGGCGTCATGCTCGAGTGGACCGCCGCGCTGTGCAGCATCCTTGGTGTATGGCTGATGGCCAAGCGCCGGCTGGTGGCTTGGCCGGTGGGCCTGCTGTCGGTGACGCTGTACGGGCTGGTCTTCGCCGAGGCCAAGCTGTATTCGGACACGCTGCTGCAGGTCGCCTTCGGTGGTTTCCTGGTCTATGGCTGGCTCAACTGGCGGCAGCACGCCGCCGACGAGGGCAGCGTCCGCATCGTGCCACTGGCGCGCGGCAAGCTGCTGCGCGACCTGGCCATCGGCCTCTGTGGCGGCGTGGCACTGGGTGCGGCCATGCACAGCTTCACCGATGCCGCCCTGCCGTGGCTGGACGCGATGCTGACCGCGCTGAGCCTGGTCGGCCAGTGGTGGCAGGCACGCCGCCACGTGGCCTGCTGGTGGATATGGATCGCGGTGGACGTGGTCTACGTGGGCGCGTACCTGTTCAAGTCGCTGCACGTGACCGCCGCGCTGTACGTGTTCTTCCTCGGCCTGGCCGTGTTCGGGCTGCGCGCATGGAGCGCGGCCGCGCGTGAACCGCAGGTGGCAACCCAGTAGAGCCACGCCATGCGTGGCCGGGGCCTACCGGTAGTCGCCAACCTTGGTTGGCGCACACCTGCCGACCAAGGTCGGCATCTACCCAACACATCCACGCAGGGCCTGAATCTACTGGGTAAGCAGCAGGCCCAGCCGCAGCGGCTGGCGCATATCGGCCGGTGGGGCTGCCTGCAAGGGCGCGGCCTGCAGGGTCGCGCGCAGGTCGGCGTCGACCTGGGCGTCACCCAGGCTATCGAATTCGAGTTTCGAGATGCGGCCATCCGCCGCGATCCACACGCTCACCGGCAGCGGCGTCGGTGCGTCCGGATGTGCCTGCATCCATTCCAGCACGCGCTGCGCCTGCGGGTTCTGCTCCTGCTGCAGGCGCTGCTGCAACTGGCCGCCCACGGCGGCGGCATAGGCCATCCAGTGTGCGGGAGCCTCCTGCGCGGAAACGCTGGCACTTCCAAGTGCGAGCGCACCGAACAACGCGGCCAATGGCCGCCACCAGCGGCGTACGCCGGTCCTGTTTCCTGCCATGGCCATCGCCAGCCTCCTGCACTTCCATCCAACGTCTGATGGTCGGCGCGGTAGATGACAGGCAGATGGCGGGCGGCACTGCCCGGCGCGATCAGTCGCCCAGGTCGGCCAGCACCTTGCGCGAGGGCGCGAAGAAGGTCACGCCGGTGGTGGCGGTGGAGAAGTCGAGGATGCGGTCGTGCAGCGGCGCGGGATTGCCGATGAACATGCGCTCGAGCATCTTCTCGATCACCCACAGGCGGCGCGTGTAGCCGATGAAGTAGGTGCCGTACTCGCCACGGCCCGGGTTGGCGAACGGCATGTTGTCGCGCAGGATCTCGTGCTCGCCGTCGGCGTCTTCGATGGTGCACAGCGTCTTGTGCGATTTCTGTGCATCGGCCGGCGCATCGTCCAGTTCGATGTTGTCGTGCTTGGTGCGGCCGATGATCGCTTCCTGCGCCTCGGTCTTCTGCGCGCGCCAGGCATCAAGATTGTGCAGGTACTTCTGCACCACCACGTAGCTGCCACCGGCATGCTCCGGGTCTTCATCGCCCACGATGGTGGCTTCCGGAAGCGACAGCCCTTCCGGATTGGCGGTGCCGTCGACGAAGTCGAGCAGATCACGGCCATCGAAGTAGCGGAAGCCCGCCACGTCATCGACCGTTTCCACCGCATCGCCGAACGCCATCAACAGGTTGCGCTCGAACGCCACGATCAGATCCATGGTGCGTGCGCGGATGTGATACAGCAGGTCTCCGGGTGTGGACACTGCCGTGTGGGTAGCGCCTTTGATCTCGCGGAACGGCTGCAGCTCACGCGGCGGCGTGGTGCCCACCAGCGGCTGCCACACGCGGTGACCAATGGCCACGTTGCAGGTGAAGGTGCGCTCGATCTCGCGGATGGCGGTGTTCTTGATCAGGTCATCGGTGCTGGCCAGCACCTCGCGTGCCTTGGCGATCGACGCCTCGTCACCCTTCACCTTCAGCACCAGGAACGCCGCCGAATGGGTGAGCGGCGCGGTGATCTGCTGCGGCTCGTTTTCGAGCGTGTGGTTGAGGGCGGTGATCGGTGCGGGCTGGGAGTTCACGGCGGTTCCTGCTGGCTTGAGGCGGGCGCATCGCATGTAGCGATGTGCGGGCGATCATAGCGGAACCGCCTGACCGGGGACGGAGCGGTTCTCGTTCCGTCCACTGGCGAAGGCACGAAGACCTCAATCCACATCACTCCAGACCGCCAGCTCGTAGCCATCCAGATCGCGGAAGTGGAAGCGACGGCCACCGGGGAAGGCGAACACCGCCTGCACCACCTCGCCACCGGCGGCGATCACGCGCTGCTGGGCGTCTGCAAGGTCCGCGCAGTAGAGAATCACCAGTGGGCCGCCCTGCGCACGTACCGGTGTGTCGGACACCAAGCCGCCTTTCAGGCGGCCGTCGTCGAACTCGGTGTAGGCCGGGCCGTAGTCCGTGAAATTCCAGCCGAACACCTCGCCGTAGAAGCGTTTGCTGCGGGCGATGTCGGCGACGTTGAATTCGATGTTGTCGATGCGGCGTTCGGCATCGGGGGGGGCGGCGTGGCTCATGGCGTGACTCCTGGGTGGGAGCCCCAGCTTCGGTCAGCGCGGCACGGCGGTCTTGAAGAAAACGGCCATCATCGGCCCCATTCCAGGCGCAGCTGCCGTGCGGTCATGCTGGCAAGCTCGCGCGCCTCGCGGCTTAGGTGGGCCTGGTCGGCATAGCCGGCATCAGCGGCCAGCATCGCCAACGAGTGCTGCGGCAGCGCGCGGCTATGGCGAAGAAAGCGTTGCAGGCGCAGGATCCGCTCCAGCGTCTTGGCGCCGTAGCCGAACTGCGACTGGCTGAAACGCCGCAGGCTGCGCGGGCTCAGACTCAAGTGCGCCGCCAGCGTATCCAGCGTGGCGTGACCCGCGGCGAGCGTCTGGAACAGGACATGTGCACGCTGCGCCGGGGTGTCGAGTGCGGCAGCGCCCATATGCCGCTGCAGGCAGTACGCCATCCGCTGCAGGCGCTGCGCTGGCGCGGTATCGCCGATGGAGGCTGCAGCCTTCTTCGCCCACGCGCCCTTCAGATCGACCAGTGGCACCGCCTGGCCGATGATCTCGGCCAAGGGCAGGCCAAGCGCGGCCAATGCCTGGCCAGGTCGGAAGCGTGCCCCCAGTACCTGTGCACCGGGTGCCAGTGCCGGATGTGCAGCCACCCGATCCGGGCCGACCACGAACAGCGCGCCGTCGCGCCAGAGAATGTCCACGCAGCCATCGGGCAATACGGTGATGTGCCGATCGGCACCGGCAGGAAGCTGGCTCTGCCACAGCTGGCCGAAGTGGCCACGCAGCGGCGCAGGCGCCAGATGCTCCTGGTAGGCCGTGCCAGTACCTTCGAGGGAGGAAGGGTCGCCCATGCCGCATTGTGGCGCCACAGGGCCCATAAAAGTGAAGCCCAGCGCGAGGCCGGGCTTCGGTTGGCGTGTGGGAGAGAGAGAGAGTCACACGCCAGCACAACACGCACTAACGACAGGCGTTTGTTACCAGGTGAAGCGCGGGCCCACGAACCACTCGCGGTCGCCGGCCTTGGCCAGCTTCACTTCGCCACTCAGGCCCCAGTTCTGGTTGAACTTGGCGGTGGCGCCGACGCGGCCGTAGAACTCGCCGTCCGGGTTGTAGCCGTGCTTCTTGCTGAAATCTTCGTAGCCGGCCATCACGTAGCCTTCCACGTACGGGTTGAACGCGGTGCGCACGCCCACTTCGGTGGAGTAGCCGTTGAAGTCCAGGCCGCGCTTCTCGTCGTACTTCTGGTAGGCAACGCGAGCCACCAGGTCGGTGTTCGGTGCGATGCCGTAGTTGTAGCCGACACCCAGGCGCCACTGGTCGACGTCATTCTTGAACTTGTCGGTCTCCTGGGCGCTGTAGTCGCCAAAGACGTGGAAGTTCGGGTGCACCGCAACGGAACCCTTCACCTTCCAGCCATCGGCGTCGCCGCCCTTGGCATCGGTGTTCACGTAGCCGCCTTCAACGTAGTTGTACGACAGGCCATCGGTTGCCGATGCAGCGAACGGCAGAGCAGCCAGAAGACCCAGGGCAAGCAGCGAATTCTTGTTCATCGGGACACACCTTTAATTATTTTGGTTTCGTCGACCGCCTCCCGGGAGGGGGAGAGAGAGGAGGCGGTCGACAGGTGTGAATTATCCGTTAGGGGGTCTAATCAACCCTGAATATTGAACTGACTGGTGTATAAATAAGGCTGGCGTTCAGGGAACTCCGCATGGCATTGCTGTCGGCTTCTTACGCGCATCACGCTCGATGCTTGATGCGGGCACTGATCCTGATCGCCTCACCGATCGCGCTGCTGCAGGCACAGGCGGCTGAGCATGTCGGTCCTGCCGGGCACATCGTCGTACAGACAGACGATGTCACGCGCTTCTTCAAGGTGCTGGACGCCAACCATGGGCGCCCAAGCGCCGATGATCTGCAGCACGGCTATCTGGATGCGGGTACGGATGCCCTGCGCAGCTTCACCGACAGCCGTATCGGCTCGATGGAGCGGCTGGCCAGGGCCATCCAGGACAAGCCGGCATTGTTTGCGAAAGCGAGAGCCTGCGCGACCGCATTGCCATCGATCCGCACGCGCGTCGCCGCTGCCGTCGATCAGCTCGGCGCCTTGTTGCCATCTGCGCGCTTTCCCCCGGTCACCGTACTGGTGGGCCGCGGCAACAGTGGTGGCGTTACCACCGAAGCAGGTGTGGTCATTGGACTGGAAGCGCTGTGCAACGCTGACTGGATGCAGGCCGATGCAAGCGATCGCTTCGTGCACCTGATCGCCCATGAGTACGTGCACGTGCAACAGCCCGGCGCGCGCGTTGATGTCGAGCAGCCCACCCTGCTCTATCAGACGCTGCTGGAAGGCGGCGCCGAATACGTGGCCGAACGGATCTCCGGGCAACCGGCCAACGCGCATCTGCAGCATTGGGCGCAGGGTCGCGAGTGTGCGCTGGAGCGCGCGTTCCTGCAGGACAGCATGGGTACCGATCTTTCGAGGTGGCTGTACAACGGCCCCGGCGACGATACGCGCCGCGGAGATCTGGGCTACTGGATCGGCTACCGCATCGCCCATGCCTATGTTGCGCGCGCGCCCGACACGCCCAACGCCATCGCCGAACTGCTGGCTGTCCAGCCTGGAAACGCTGCAGCGCTGCTGGAAGCAAGTGGATGGCAACCTGCGTGCGGAGCAGGCGAAAGCACGCAGACGCACATGCCGTGATGCAGGCTTCATGCAGGTGAATGGGTGATATTGAACAGGCACAAGGCGATACGCCGGTGCAGATCAGCTCGCTTGATCCCGCTTGTTAAGGTTCGTTGATTTACAGGCCTTCACAGCCCATCCACGTACTCAAATTCCAGCTGAAAGCGCTTGGTAGCGCCGGGAACAAACGCCGCTATATTCCAGCTTCCCCAGACGAAGGAGGGAGTGGAATGAAACTGACCTCGCAACACATGAAGATGGCCCGTGCACTCAGCGTGGCGCTCATCGCCACCGTGAGCCTTGGCGCTTGCGCCTCTTACAAGAACGAGTTTGCAACGATCAACTCGCGTCTCGACCAGCTCGATGTAAAGGTGCAGGGCGCCGCCCAGAGTGCCGAGTCCGCCAACCAGTCGGCGCAGCAGGCCAACCAGCGTCTGGACCAGATCGAAGGTCGCGTGCAGCAGCTTGAAAGGGCACCTGCCGGCCGCAAGCCGCGCGGCTGATCGCTCCCTCACCGTTTGAATTGATCCACCTCTGTATTGGGAACCAGTGGCCTTCGCCGGCCACTGGCATCCTTCCACCAAGATTTCATTGCAAGGAGCCGTCCCATTCGTACCTCCTCCTCCCCTGCACGCCGCGCCCTCCATGCCGCATTGGCCATGGCACTGGCCGTTGCGTGCAGCGGCGTAGCCAACGCCAGGGACAAGGACGCACCTGCACCCCCGGTGGCCACAGTCGATGAACTTCCCGCTGACCAGAGCGTCTCCGAGACGGTGATCGAACTGGCCGGCTGGGTGGTCGCCAGCAAGGACAACCAGGGCTATCCGTTCGCGATCATGGACAAGGCCGCGGCGCAGGTGCTGGTCTTCAGCGGCGACGGCAAGCTGCGCGGTGCCGCACCGGCGCTGTTCGGTTCGGCCATCGGCGATCACTCCGCACCCGGCGTTGCCAAGCTCGCGCTGAGTGCGATTCCAGGCCATGACCGCACTACCCCGGCGGGCCGTTTCATTGGTGGCTATGGCCCCTCCGACGATGCCGGTCGCGTGCTGTGGGTGGACTACGATTCCGCCGTTTCGATGCACCCGCTGCCGCCAGGCACCCCGAAAGAGAAGCGCGCCCAACGGCTGGCATCACCTTCGCCGGACGACAACCGCGTTACGCACGGCTGCATCAACGTCACGCCTGCGTTCTACGAGCAGATCGTGCAATCCACGTTCGAGAAGGGCGGTGTGTTCTACATCCTTCCGGACAAGGATTCGATCGCGAAGACGTTCCCGGAGTTCGCGCACAGCCGGGGCGATGCAAAGGACGAAGACGAGAAGGGCGCGCGGCGCGCGAGCAAGTAACAGACGCTTTGCCTGCGGCCATCGCTGGTTGTGGCCGGGGTGCGGCCAGGCCTGTTGAGGTTGCGAGCCTGCGCTGCAGGCAGAGGTTCCCGGGCACGCTCCTGGCAGGCCCCACCTGGACCCCACTCATCGCGGACGTCCCCCCCCCGTGGCGCTGCCCATATGGACCGGATGAGGCATCGCGCTCCCACGACGTCAAAGAATCCTTGAGTTCATGAGGATTTTGGGGGGGGCTGGACACCTTTGCAAATAAATCCTTATTTCAATGAGGATTTTCTTGCATCCAGCTCTTTTGCCAAGAAATCCTCAAAATCGAAAGGATTCTAAGGAATCCTGGGTTTTGCGCGAATAATCCTCACTGCAGTGAGGATTATATGGTATAGACGATGGGTCGAATCCAGAGCGTCAGGCTCTGCTGGGGGAGTTCCCATTGAAGATCAGGCTTGAGAAGGCTGAGGCCTTGGGACCACTGGTGAGAGCCGCCCGCAAGCATCAGGGACTGCGCCAGGATGCAACCGCCGAAGGCATCGGGGTCAGCGAAAATTTCCTGGCCAAGGTCGAACGCGGCGGTACCACGGTGCAATGGGGCAAGTTGTTCACCGTGCTTGACGAGCTGGGGCTGCATGTCGAAATCGACGTGCCGGACGAAGCGATGGCCCTGCTGGCCAAACGTGCCAACGGGAAGGTGCCATGAGCGCCCCCCGTATCGATCTCAAGGACGTCATTACAACGACCGTCCTGTCTGGACTGCACTATCCGCTTCCACCACGCGAACTGCAGGTCAGCATCGACGAAGCGCCGGTGGGCCGCCTGACCGAAGCAGCGAACCTGTGGCGCTTCACCTATGCGCCGGAGTGGCTCGGCAGCGCACATCGGTTTCCACTGGCGCCTGCGTTGCCACTGCAAGACACCGCCATCCTCGATGGCTCCAGCCAACGCCCCGTGCAGTGGTACTTCGACAATCTGCTGCCGGAAGAGCAGCAACGCACGCTGATGGCAACCGATGCCAGGGTGGATGGCGCGGACGCATTCGCATTGCTGGCCGCCTATGGCGCGGAATCGGCAGGCTCGTTGACGCTGCTGCCTCCAGGCCAGCGCCTGCCACCCGGCGGCAGAAAACCACTGCCCGATGCGGAACTCTCCACGCGTATCCAAGGCCTGCCACGCACGTCGCTTGCGGCGGGTGCCGCCAAGCGCATGTCACTGGCAGGTGCCCAGCACAAGCTGGCAATCATCGAGACAGGGGGAGAACTCTACCAACCTCTGGGCGCCGAGCCCTCGACCCACATCCTCAAGCCTGACAGCACCAGCAGCAGTTATCCCCACAGCGTGGCCAACGAGTGGTTCGTGATGCGCCTTGCACAGCGCATGGGGCTGCAGGTGCCGAAGATCGAGCGCCGCTACGTACCGGAGCCGGTCTTCATCATCGAGCGCTTTGATCGCGAAATCACCGCCGATGCCATCCATCGCCGTCATGCCATCGACGCCTGCCAGCTGCTCAACCTCGACCGGCAGTTCAAGTACACGCTCGGCAGCATCGACACCCTGAAGGTCATCGTCGAGCAATGCAGAAGCAAGCTCAAGACGCGCGTCCGCCTGTTCGACTGGTTGATCTTCAATGTACTCACCGGCAACAACGATGCGCACCTGAAGAACCTGAGCTTCCTGGTCGACAGCAGGGGCATCGAACTGGCCCCCCACTACGACCTGCTGTCCACCGCATGTTACGAGACCCGCGCGTATGCCGACGAGGGCGCACGTTGGCCAGAACGCTCGGAACTGTCGTGGCCCATTCTCGGTGTCGCGCGCTTCCACGACCTTCGTTTCGAGCATCTGGTTTCTGCCGGTGAAGCGCTGGGCCTGGGAAGGCCGGCTGCCACCCGGCAGCTGCGCCATCAGATCGACCGCATCACGAGCGAAGCCCAGGCGCTTTACGCGCTGGTGCTGCAGGAAAACCAGCAATGGTCGACCCGTTTCGACATCGGCCCAAGCCTGGAAGGCGAAGTGCATTTCCTGAGAACACTGGTCCACGTGATCATCGCCGACATGGTGAGGCAGCTTTCACCGGCATGATGCGGCCGCCGGAACATCATCCGGCGTCACCACCGATTACTCGCAGGACTCGCCTTCTTCCTTCAGCATCGCTTTGTCCACCGGCTGCTCGCGCTCGATCAGCGCGCGCTGCTCGTCGCTGGGTTCACCCAGCCACCAGATTCTGCAGCGCGCGGTAAGGCGGCCGACCATCTTCGACTGATCGGGCGAGTACAGCATCGCCAATGCGGTGCCGGGGCAGTCGTGGGCCTGGCAGGCGGTGTAGAACCACCATGGCTCGCCCTGCAGCACCACCAGCTCGCCGGGCCCGCTGGGCCCGCTCAGCAGGCGTTCGCGCAGGGATGGGATGTCCTTGTCGGCGGATTCGGCCGCCGCCGTGTTCTTCATCAGGGCGTTGAACGCGGCCAGCACCTTCGGGTCCTTGCGGCCGCAGTCGTCCACGGTGTTGCCGCCGACCAGGGTGAAGAAGTGGGTCGCCAGCGGATTGTCCGCGCAGGTGAGTTCGCCGCCAGCACCCGGGTCTTCCGGTTCGCCTTCGTTGTCCCACACCGAGGGGTCCACGCCGTCTTCGATGGACGGTTCCTTCTCGACCACCGTTGCCGTGGCGGCCGGTGCTTCGGTGGCCGGTGCCGGTGCGGTCGGTGCTGCATCCGGCGCTGGTGCCTGTCCGCAGGCGGCCAGCAGTGCGACCGTCAGTGCCATCCCTGTGATTCGAATCTTCATTCCTTGTCCTTGTCTGATCTGCGGTGCATGCCGCCGCGCGGGCGCCTGCGTGATTCTAACCAGCAGCGCGCTAGGATGCGTTCGTCGACTTCCTGTCATCCCAAGGGCCTGGACGCATGCGCCGCACACGACTCGCCGTGATTTTCTGCAGTGCCCTGCTGCTGGCAATTCCGGCAATCGCCCACGATGCCGAAAGCACGAAGGCGGCACAGCCGCTTCCCGATGCGGCCTTGCCCGCGACACTGGATCGCGTACTGCGCGACTACGAGCAGGCCTGGCGCAGCGGTGATGCCAAGGCACTGGCTGCGCTGTTCGCCGAGGATGGCTTTGTGCTGCAGAGCAGCCAGCTACCCGTGCGTGGGCGCAGTGCAATCGAAGCCGCGTATTCCGGCCAGGGTGGCAGCCCGTTGCGGCTGCGTGCGTTGGCGTACTCGGTGGACGGGAACACGGGCTACATCATTGGTGCCTACCGCTACGGCAACAACATGGGGGACACCGGCAAATTCACGCTGACGCTGAAGCGCGTGGGCGATGGACCGTGGTTGATCTTCTCGGACATGGACAACGGCAACGCGCCGCCACGGGCGCGGTGATGGATTCCGCCGGGCATGGCCCGGCGCTACCGGGCGCCAACCAAGGTTGGCGGCTACCGGAAGCGGGTTCCGGAGTAGATCTACGCCATGCCTGGACGGCGCGAAAAAAAAACCCGGCGCGTGGCCGGGATTTTTCGATTCACTTGAACAGCGTGTCCGGATATTCCGGTTTCTGTTCCCGCGCCAGCAGCGCGCGCAGGCCTTCCTCAGGCGTCTGCTCGCCGTGCAGCACGGCACGCACGCGGTCGGAGATCGGCAGGTCGATGCCATGACGGCGTGCCTGTCGCATCACTTCGTCGGCGGTCTGCACCGACTCGACCACCTGGCCGATTTCGCGCACGGCATCCTGCAGCGTCTGGCCACGGCCCAGGGCCAGGCCCAGGCGACGGTTGCGCGACAGGTCGCCGGTGCAGGTCAGCACCAGATCGCCGAGGCCGGCCAGGCCCATCAGCGTTTCCGGCTTGGCGCCGATCGCAGCGGCCAAGCGCAGCATCTCGTTGAGGCCGCGCGTGATCAGGCCGGCACGGGCGTTGAGGCCCAGCTGCATGCCATCGGCCACGCCGGTGGCCACGGCCAGTACGTTCTTCATCGCGCCACCCAGCTCGGCACCGACCATGTCGTCGCCGGTGTAAGCGCGGAACGCAGGGCCGTGCATCGCCTCAGCCACCGTCTGCGCAAACTCGGGCACGTCGCCATGCACGGTGATCGCAGTCGGCAGGCCCTGGGTCACTTCCTTGGCGAACGACGGGCCGGTGACGACGGCCAGCGGCACGTCCTCGCCCAGCACTTCGCGCGCCACTTCATGCAGGAAGCGGCCCGAACCGGGTTCGAAGCCCTTGGTGGCCCAGGCCACGCCGGCACCGGCCGGACGCAGCGGCGCCAGCGCACGCACGGTTTCGCCGAACGCGTGCGAAGGGGTCACCACCAGGATCCAGGCCGCGCCTTCCACCGCCGACGCCAGGTCGGTGGTGGCACGCAGACTGTCCGGCAGCGGGATGCCCGGCAGGTAGCGCGGGTTCTCGTGGCGCTGGTCGATGGCCTCGACCATGGCAGCGTCGCGCCCCCACAGCACGGTCGGGTGACCGTGCCGTGCGAGCAGGCTGGCCAGCGCGGTTCCCCAGGAACCGGCGCCCAGCACGGCGATCTTGTCAGCGGTAGTGCTCATCCGTGACGTCGCGGCAGGAATCAGGCGTTGCCAGCCGGCTCGGAGTCAGCCAGCGACGGTGCGTCGCCCTGCTCCTGGCGCTGGCGCAGGGTTTCTGCGTACAGGCCTTCGAAGTTGATCGGCTGCAGGAAGAACGGCGGGAAGCCACCGGCCTGGATCAGGTCGCTGATCAGCTGGCGCACGTACGGGAACAGGATGTTCGGGCACTGGGTCCCGAGCAGCACGTCGATCGACTGCGGGTCCAAGCCGACCAGGCCGAACACGCCGGCCTGCTTCACTTCAGCCACGTAGGCGGTGCGCTCACCGGCCTGGCAGGTCAGGGTCACGGCCAGCACCACTTCGAAGGCGTTCTCGCCCAGGCGCTGCACCTGCTGGTTCAGGTTGAGCTGCAGTTCCGGCTGCACCTGGTCATTGAAGATGGTCGGAGCATTCGGCGACTCGAAGGAAACGTCCTTGACGTAGATCTTCTCGACGGTGAAAGCGGGGCCGGTGGCGGCATCGGCCGGCGCAACCGCGCCGTTGGTGGTCTCTTCGGACATTTCCAGTAACTCCAGGTGAATGCAATGAAAACGATGGTCGAACTACTGCGATGGGGGCGGTTCCAGGCCCATACAAGGCCGGATCCGCCGCCTGCGACAATCAGTTGCGGCCCTTGACCAGCGGCAGCTCGGCCTGCTGCCAGGCAGGAATGCCGCCGTCGAGCACGTAGACCTTCTCGAAGCCGGCCTTCTTCAGCGCCTTGGCGGCGGTTTCCGAGGCGTTGCCACTGCGGCACACCAGCACCACCGGCGACTGCTTGGCGTTGGCCACCAGCTTGTTGTCCGGGCCGAAGGCACTGGCCTGGGCATTGCGACTGCCGGCGATGTGGCCCTTCTCGAAGTCACCGCTGGCCGACAGGTCGACCACCACCGTGCCACCTGCATTGATCAGCTGGGTCAGTTCGGCGGGCTTGATGCCCTTGAAGCCCCGGAACAGGCGGCGGATCTCGGTGACGATGATGGCCACGGTCAGGCCGACCAGGGCCGCGGACAGCATCGGGTTTCGGCCTGCAAAGGCCAGCAACTCTTCGTAATTCACTCAGGTCACGGGTCGATTAAGCGGGCGCCGATTGTCGCACAAGCCGGACGCGGCCCGTCACTGCCCCTTCCACAGGTCCGGCAGGCCGGCGGTCTGCCACCAGCGCTTGGCCTCGGCGTCCCAGCGCCAGCGTTCGACCACCACCACGGTGCGCTCGGCCTGGGTGTTCTGGTTGATCACCCCGATTTCGACCCGGCGCTCGACCAGGCCCCCTTCCAGCGCGGCGCTGCTGCGCTCGCGGTAGGACGACACGCGCAGCTGCGCGTAGCGGTTGAGCTCGAACTCGGTGGGCGGCTTTTCCTTGCGCAGCTTGGGGTCCAGATAGCCGATGGCATCGTCCATGCTGCCCCAGCGGATGGTCGCACCGTAGGCGATCTGGGTCTCTTCCAGCAGCTTGCGCTGCTTGCGGGTCAGGTCATCGGCCGAGGCCACGGCGCTGACCAGCAGCAGGGAGAACATCAGGAACTGGATGAGGCGGCGCATCGGTGGTTTCCCCAGAACGTCAGCCTGCCATCCTACCCTTTGGCGAAGGCCACGAAGCGGCCGCTGAACTCGGCGGCGGGCTTGCCATCAGCACCGGGCTGGGTGGCGACGATGCTGATACGGGCCTTGCGGCGCTGGCGGAAGGTGTTCAGGAAGGCGTCCCAGCCGGTGGCCTCGGCCGCTTCGGCATGGGCGTGCAGGTCTTCGTAGACCGGCGCCAGGTAGCGCAGGTTGCTGTCGGCCACGTAGACCTCGGCGTCGTGGCCGGCCAGGCGCAGGCGCAAGCTGACCAGCGCCCAGCCGGACAGGGTCAGCACCGAGGCCAGGCTGCCGCCGAAGGCATTGCCCTTGTCGTTGACGTTGGCGGCCAGCGGTGCGGTGATGCGCAGCACGCCATCGGCATAGCCGTCGAGCTGGATCTGCATGGCGCGGACCGCCGGCATGCAGTCCAGCACGTCCTGCAGGGCAGCCAACGAGGAAGTCAGAGCATCAACGGACATCGGAGCAGAGACCACGACAACGAAGGGCCCGCATAATGCAGGCAATGGCCGACCATACGATACCCACTGGCGCCGCCGGTTCCGACGCGGACTGGACCTTCATTTCGCTGCGGCCGCAGGGCCAGCATGCGGCGCTGCGCCGCGCCGTTGCTGGGCTGGACGGGCATCTGCTGGCGCTGTCGCCCTGGCGGCTGCAGCGCCTGCATGGCACGCCAGTGGTGCGCCAGCTGCAACGCGCGCTGAACTGCGATCGGGTGGTGTTCACCAGCCCGGCCGCTGTAGCAGCGGCCGCGTCCCTGCTGCCGCTGGCCGACGCGCAGCGCAGCCCGTGGCTGACCGTGGGCGAAGGCACCGCGCGCGCGCTGCGGGCGCAGGGGGTCCACGAGGTACATGCGCCGCAGCGGATGGACAGCGAGGGCCTGCTGGCACTGCCGGTGCTGGCGGACGTACGCGGCCGGCGCATCGGGCTGGTGACGGCCCCCGGCGGGCGCGGCCTGATCGCTGCGCAGTTGCAGGCGGCCGGCGCCAGCATCGAACGTGCCGACGTCTACCAGCGTCGCCCGCTGCGCCTGTCGCCACGCACGCTGGCTCGATTGGCGCATTCAGCGTATCCGTGGGTGCTGGCAGTCAGCAGTGGCGAAGCGCTGCAGCATTTCTGGCGCCAGCTTCCACATGCCTTGCAACAACGCCTGCAGGCGCATGCCAGCGTGGTGGTCGCCAGTGATCGGCTTCGCGAGCAGGCGCAGGCACTGGGCCTGCAGCGCATCAGCCGTAGCGCCGGCCCTGCCGGTGCACAGCTGGTGAGCGCTGCACACGCCACGCTCACCGTCCCGGCAGCGACCTGAACAGGGACGTGGGTCACGCTTGCCGCTGTCGTCGGCAACAGTGATGCTGTGCACAACGCGGCCTGCCGGAACCCCACCGGCGACTTGCCGACAAGGAAGCCCGATGAACGAGACCCCGCCCGTTTCCCCGCCCCGCCGACCGGTGCGCTGGCTGCTGCCGCTGGCCGGCGTGGTCGTGCTTGGCGTGGGTGGCTATGCCGGCTGGCGCTTCTGGCATGAGCAACAGGACGCACAGGACGCACAGGCACAGACCACCGCCGTGCAGCTGCAGGGCCTGGAAGCCACACTGGATGCCCTGCGCCGCGACCAGCGCGCGACCAGCCAACGCCTGCAGGATGCCGCCGCCACCAACCGCGTGCTGCGCGACGAGATGCTGGGCCTTTCGCAGCGTAGTGCGCTGCTGGAAGAAAACCTGGCCAAGCTGGCCGACAGCGCCAACCAGGGCCGGCAGGCAGTGCAGCGCGACGAGGCCGAGCTGCTGCTGACCCAGGCTGCGCAGCGCCTGAACTACTCTGACGATGTGGAAGGTGCGCGTCGTCTGTACGCGCAGGCTGCCACCGCGCTGGCCGATCTGCCCGACAGTGATGGCCTGAACCTGCGCCAGGCACTGGTGCAGGAGCGCGAGGCGCTGGACGCGCTCGGTGCTGGCCCGCGCGTGCAGTCGCTGCAGCGCCTGGATGCATTGGCCAAGGCATTGCAGGGCCTGCCTTCGCAGGTGACGGGCAGCGCCACCGCTAACGCCAGGCCCTGGTGGCAGGCCACGCTGGCGCCGTTCGTGGATATCACCCCGAGCCGCCAGAACGGCCCCCTGACCGCCGCCGAGCGCCACAACGCCGACGATGCGCTGCAGCTGGAACTGACCCTGGCGCGTGCAGCCATTGAACGTGGCGACCGCAGCGGACGCGATACCGCGCTGCAGCGCGTGGAGCACTGGGCACAGCGGCGTTGGCCGGATTCACCGGCCCTGCGCGCGCAACGTGCTGAACTGAAGGCCTTGCGCGAGCTTCCGCTGCAGGCCAGCAACACCGTTCTTGGCAGCACCCTGCAGCAACTGCGCACCCAGACCGACCGGAGGTAATCCCGCATGAAACCCCTGCAATCCCTGGTCGTGCTGTTGCTGGCCGTGGCCATCGGCGTGGTCGCCGCGCAATGGCTCGGCGCCGATGACCTCAACCGCTTCGGCGAAGTGACCCTGCGCTATGGCGGCTACGACTATCACAGCAACCTGCCGAAGGTGGCCCTGCTGTCCGTGGTCGCCGTGCTGGTGCTGTGGCTGCTGTGGAGCCTGATCGCCGCACCGTTCCGTGCCTGGGGCCGCTACCGCCGCAAGCAGGGCCGGGTGCGCCTGATCGACGGCCTGCAGGCCTATGAGCATGGCCAGTGGCAGCGCGCGGAGAAGCTGCTGGATGGCGCGGCGAAGGATCCGGAAGTGAGCGCGGTGGCGCTGGCCAATGCCGTGCGCAGTGCGCAGGCGCGTGCCGATGGTGCTGCCGGTGAAGCGCTGCTGCAGCGCCTGGGCGAAAGCGATGCCACCCTGCAGGCGCTGCTGCGCGCCGAGCAGCTGCTGGCGCGCGACCTGCCGGTGGATGCGATCAACGCGTTGGATGTGGCGGCGATCCAGCCGCTGCCGCCGCGTGGTCTGTGGCTGCGTACCGAAGCGCTGGCACAGGCCGGTCGCGCGCACGAGGCATATGGCCAGCTGGGTGCACTGCGCCAGAGCAAGGTGCTGCCGGCCGACGCGAACAGCGAACTGGAAGCACGCCTGGCCGCACAAGCGCTGCTGGAAGCGGCCGACGTCAATGCATTGGCCGCGCAGTGGGAAGCCACGCCGAAGGCCCTGCGACCGACCCCGGACGTGGTCGGAGCGTATGCCAGCCGTGCGGTTGCGTTGAGCTGGGACGAACCGGCGCTGCTGGCGTTGGAACACGCCCTGGACCAGCGCTGGGACGATGAGCTGGTGGCGCTGTACGGCCGCCTGCCGGCCGAGCGCCTGGCCACCCGCCAGGCCAATCTGGCGCGCTGGCGCAACGTGCATGACAGCTCGGCCGCGCTGCGCCTGGCGCAGGGTCGCGTGGCGCTGGGCCAGCAGCAGTGGGATGCCGCTGATGCGTTCCTGCACGAGGCGATCGCCGCCGGTGCCGGTGCCCCGGCCTGGGAAGCACTGGGTGAACTGTTCGCACAGCGTGGCGACCACGCGCTGGCCGCGCAGTGCCTGGCCAATGCGCTGCGCCTGCAGCGTGGCGAAGACAGCGTGGAACTGGTGCGCGGCACCGAGGCGCCGCTGCGTGCCACGGTGGAGGAGCAGCCGGTTACGGTGCAGCCGCCGGTGTATGACGCCAACGAAGAGCGCGACGAATTCGGCAACCCGCGGTTGCCGTGATCCCTGCTGAAGTGTGCCGACCAACGGTCGGCACCCACCGGAGCAAGAGAAAACGCCGCCCATCGGGCGGCGTTTTCATCTGTGGAACCCGGTAGTCGCCAACCTTGGTTGGCGCGCGGTCGCAGCAATCAGCGCTCGACGATCGCGACCACGCCCATGCCGCCGGCGGTGCAGATCGACACCAGCGCGCGGCCACCGCCGCGTTCGGCCAGCTGCTTGGCGGCCGTGGCGATCACGCGTGCGCCGGTAGCGGCGAACGGGTGGCCGGTGGCCAGCGACGAGCCCAGCAGGTTGATCTTGTCCGGGTCGATGCGGCCCATCGGTGCATCCAGGCCCAGGCGGTTGCGGCAGTAATCCTCGCTCTCCCACGCACGCAGGGTGCACAGCACCTGTGCAGCGAAGGCCTCGTGGATCTCGTAGATGTCGAAGTCCTGCAGGGTCAGGCCGTTGCGCTTGAGCATCTCCGGCACGGCCACGGTCGGTGCCATCAGCAGGCCTTCGCCGTGCACGAAATCCACCGCCGACACGTGGGCATCACGCAGGTAGGCCTGCGGTTCGTGGCCGTGGGCGCGGGCCCATTCCTCGCTGGCCAGCAGCACCGCGGCGGCACCATCGGTGAGCGGAGTGGAATTGGCGGCGGTCAGCGTGCCACGGCCGGAGACCTTGTCGAAGGCTGGCTTCAACGTCGCCAGCTTTTCCAGCGAGGTGTCGGCGCGCAGGATGTTGTCGCGCTCGACGCCGCGGAACGGTGCGATCAGGTCGCTGAAGAAACCGCGCTCATAGGCCGCGGCCAGCTTCTTGTGCGACGACACCGCCCACTCGTCCTGCGAGTCACGCGAGATGTTCCATTCCTTGGCCATGTCCTCGCAGTGGTCGCCCATGCTCTTGCCGGTGCGTGGCTCGGCCACGCCCGGGAACTCGGGCTTGAGCTCGGAGAACTTGAAGCCGGCGGTGAGCGCGCGGATCTTGTCGCCGGTGCTCTTGGCACGGTTGGCAGCCAGCAGGCGCGCGCGCAGCTTCTTGCCGTACACGATCGGCACGTCGGAGGTGGTGTCCGAGCCGCCGCCGATGCCCGATTCGATCTGGCCCAGCGCGATCTTGTTGGCGACCGTGATGATGCTGTCCAGCGAGGTGCCGCAGGCACGCTGCAGGGTGATGCCGGGGGTCAAGGGCGACAGGCCGGAGGAAAGCGTGGCTTCGCGGCCGAGGTTCCAGTCGCTGGAGTGCTTGATCACCGCACCCATCGCCACTTCGCCCAGCTGCTGGCCATGCAGGCCGAAACGTTCGACCAGCGCGCCCAGCGTACGGACCGACATGCCGAGGTTGCCGACATCCGAATACGCGGTGTTCTGGCGGCAGAACGGAATGCGGACGCCACCGAGGATGGCGACGGGACGAGCGTTGGGCATGGAGATACCTGGCATGGATGAGGGTGTCTGCAACATGGCCTGCACGACGGAGCAGGCATAATGGAGCCAAGTGTAGCTGCCGCCCTGTGATGGGCCAACCGTGGAACCATGAGCAAACCCGACCCCGCGATGAATGCCCTTGGCGTGCTGGCCCTGGAACTGGCCGGCGGCGAAATCCCCCGCCAGGCGGTGCTCAGCGCCGAACAGGCCGGTGAACTGGCCGAACGCGTCGGCCGTGACCTGGCCAAGCAAGTGCCGCAGGTGGCCGAGCTGGACCTGGTGTTCGCCGCCGCCCATTTCGACCCGGCCGAAGTGCTGCGCCCGGGCTGGCCGATCCACCGCCGCCTGGAAGAACTGCAGATGCGCGCACCGGGCCGCAACCAGGGGCCGCGCCTGCTGGCCTTCGGTACCGACGCCACTGGTGATGTGCCGCTGCCGTTCCAGGCCGATGCCAGCCTGGTGGGCGGTGGCCTGCGCGTGGTGCCGTTCCTGCTGACCGGCAGCGACGTGGCCACCACCAATGCGGTGGCCGAAGCGCTGGAAGACACGCTGCTGGCCAATGGCATGGCCCATGCCGACACCGCGCTGATGGCGCAGAACACTTTTGGTGCGCGCATCGAGCACGCGCGCTACTTCACCGTGAACGACCTGGCCGCGATGATGTCGATGCAGTACGACAACCAGGGCCTGGCCGCACTGTGGCCGCTGATCGAGACCGCGATCATGGCGCCCGGCGAAGACGAGTGGCTCAACGCCGCACCCGAGCCGCTGCTGCGCTACACCCATGGCGAGGCACGCATGGCGCTGTTCGATCCGGCCGGCTGGTGTGCGCATTACGACCACGGCAACAACGACTGCGACCGCCTGAAGGGCATCTACGAGCAGTTCCTGATGCGCCAGCGGCAGATGGCGGCGGTGCTGGAAGCGCACGGCGTGCCGGTGCTGTTCGTGCACTGCGAAGCCGGGCAGGATGCGCGCGAGCTGCTGGCGCGCTGACTCGGGTGGCCTGTTGGTAGTGCCGGCCGCCGGCCGGCAACCTCCGGATCTGCGATTGCCGGCCAGCGGCCGGCACTACCGATCAAGAAAAACGCCGGCTTTCGCCGGCGTTTTCCATTCCCGGCAGGGCCGTCCTTACGGGGCCTTCTGGATCACCGCACAGGCCAGGCGCGCGCCGGCATTGCCGGTCGGCTGGGTCTTGTAGTCATCCGCATCGGCATGGACGATCAGGCCACGTCCAATGATGTCGAAGTCATCACCCTTGCCGATGTTGACGTTGCTCGACACCGGGCCGTCGATGGTGGCCACGCCCTTGTCGTCGGCCTTGATGTTGGGCATGTCGCCGCCGTGGTGCGGATCGGCGGACACGCTGCCGTGATCCTGCTTGCCCGGGTTGAAGTGGCCACCGGCGCTCATGCCGTCCGGGGCGCTGCAGTCGCCCTTCTCGTGGATGTGGAAGCCGTGCTCGCTGCCCGGCTTCAGGCCGCTGATCTGGCCGGTCACGTGGACCTTGCCGTCGACCACCTTGAAGGTGACGCTGCCCTTGGTCTCGTTGCCCTGGGTCGGAGCCAGCTCGGCCGTGGCCGAGGCATCGGCAGCCGGTGCAGGTGCGGCGGCCGGTTCGGCGGTGGCGCCGTCGGCCGGAGCGGCCGGCGCGGTTTCAGTCTGCGGCGCGGCGGGCTGCTGGTTGCAGGCCGCCAGGCCCAGTGCAGCAATGGCCACGAACAGCGAAGTGTGGATCAAACGCATGGAATCTCTCCCTGGATGATGCCTGCAGTGATCAGCGGACAACCCGGATCACGCCACAGGCGATGCGGACGCCGGCATTGCCGGCGGGCTGGCTGCGATAGTCGTCGGCGTTGGCATGCACGACCAGTGCACGTCCGGCGATATCGGTGGCGGCGCCTCCGCCAAGGGTAACGCCCTTGAGGTGGATATCGACGTTGGCGCGGCCCTGGGTGTCGGCACGCAGATTGTCCATGTCGCCCAGGTGGTGCTTGCCGGTGCCTGCGCGGCCATGCGCGGTGCCACCGGGGTTGAAATGGTTGCCGGCACTGCTGGCATCCACCGCGCTGCAGTCGCCGCGCTCGTGGATGTGGAAGCCGGCCTGCTGCATCGGCTGCAGGCCACCGATCAGCCCGGTGATGTGGATGCCACCGGGCTCCACCATCAGCGCGATGCGGCCACTGACGATGCTGGCCGAGGCCGGCGAGAGATTGGCCTCGGCCTGTTTGGCGGTGCTGACTACGGTCGGCGGCGGCGGTGTGGGCTGCGGCTTCTTCGGCGCACTGCCACAGGCAGACAGCAGCACGGCGGCGGACAACGGCAGGATGGCAAAGGACAGACGCATCGAAGACTCCTTGCAGGTGACACTACGGACGGCATCGTCCATGAACGATCAACGGTTCGGCAAGCGGGCGCGAGGATCGCGTGCAGGAACCGTTCAATGGCCCCCGCGGCGGCGCCCGGCGCCCAGCTTGCGGGTAAGGGTATTGCGGCCAAGGCCCAGGCGGGCCGCGGCTTCGGCACGGCGGCCATGGGTGATCTGCAGCGCGGCCTCCAACAGGGCATGGTCGACCCGCTCGCGCACCTGCGCGTGCAGCCCTTCCACGCCTTCGGCCAGCTGACGGCGCGCCCATTCGGCCAGCAGCGCTTCCCACTGGCCTGGATCGGCACCGCTGACGCTGCCGCGACGGCCCCGCGTACGGTTGAGCGCGGTATCGACGTCGGCTACACCGATGGTGTCGGCAGCGGCCAGCGCCGCCATCCGCCAGCACACGTTCTCCAGCTCGCGCACGTTGCCCGGCCAGTCGTGCTCGCGCAGCGCCTGCAGCGCCGCGGCGGTGAGGCGCTTCGGTGGCGTGTCCAGCTTGCGTGCGGCGGCGGCCAGGAAGGTGTTGGCCAGTTGTGCGATGTCCTCGCGACGCTCGCGCAGCGGCGGCAGCTGCAGGCGCACCACGTCCAGCCGGTGCAGCAGATCGGCGCGGAACTTCCCCTGCGCGACCAGGCCTTCCAGATCCTGGTGGGTGGCGGCCACCACACGCACATCGACGCGGATCAACTCGCGTCCCCCGACACGGAAGAACTCACCTTGTGCCAGCACGCGCAGCAGCCGGGTCTGCAGCGGCAACGGCATGTCGCCGATCTCATCCAGGAACAGGGTGCCGCCGTTGGCCTGCTCGAAGCGACCGATATGGCGGCGCTGCGCACCGGTGAATGCGCCGGCTTCGTGGCCGAACAGTTCGCTCTCCAGCAGCTCGGCCGGGATGGCGGCGGTATTGAGCGCGACGAAGGGCGCCTGTGCGCGCGGCGATTCGCGGTGCAGGGCATGCGCCACCAGCTCCTTGCCGGTGCCGGTCTCGCCGGTGATCAGCACCGCCAGTGGTGCCTGCGCCAGGCGGCCGATGGCGCGGAACAGCGCGCGCATCGGCGGTGTATCACCCACCAGTTGCGGCGGCTGGTCGCTGGAGGTTGCGGTGGTCGGCGCCGCTGCGGCCATGGCCGGTGCCACCGCCGGCAGCACGCGCTGTGCCAGTGCCACCGCATCGTCCAGATCAAACGGTTTGGACAGGAATTCATGCGCGCCGCCGCGGAACGCACCGGCGGTACTGGCGACATCGGTATAGGCCGACATCACCACCACCGGCAGCTGCGGCAGCACGGCCTTGAGCTTGTCCAACAGCACCAGGCCATCGTCACCAGGCATGCGCACATCGGTGAACAGCAGGGCCGGCGGCGGGCCTTCGCTCAACGCCTGCAGGGCGGGTGCGGCGCTGTCGAAATCGACGACCTGGTAGCCGGCTTCGCGCAGCGCGGTGCACAGCACGAAGCGCACGGCCCGATCGTCATCGACCACCCAGATGCGCTGCGGGGGGATTGAAGATTCAGACATCGCGCGAGGCCTCCTCGGCCGGGGCGGCACCGTTGCCGATCGGCAGCAGCAGGGTGAACACGGTATGGCCCGGGCGCGAGCGGTAGGTCAGTGTGCCGCGATGTTCGCGCGCGACCTGCTGCGCCAGCGCCAGGCCCAGGCCAGTACCTTCGGCGCGACCACTGACCAGCGGCAGAAACAGATGCTCGGCCAGTTCCTCTGGCACACCACGGCCGTCGTCGGCGATTTCGAGGCGAAGCGCCAGCGTATGCAACTGCTCGGCGATGCGTACGCCGTGTTCTACGCGGGTACGCAGGGTGATGTTGCCGGCGCCGGCCTGGATCGCGTTGCGCACCAGGTTCCACACTGCCTGGGTGAGGCGGTCGGCGTCGCCATGGAATTCGGGAATACTGGGGTCGTAGTCGCGCTGCAGGCGTACCGCCCAGCCGGCCTCGTTCTCGGCCAGGCGCAGCACGCGTTCCAGCGCGGCGTGGATGTTCAGTTCGGCGTGCGGCGCGGCCGGGGCCGGTGACAGCAGCTGGTCGAGCAGGCCGTTGAGGCGCTCGATCTCCGAACCGATCAGCTCGATCAGCTCGCGTTCGCTGGCGTCGCGCTGGGCCGCGCGGCGGGCCAGCAGCTGGGCCGCGCCCTTCAAGCCAGCCAACGGATTGCGCAGTTCATGGGCCAGTCCCTTCAGCGCCGCGCTGAGCGCGCTGGGCAGGGCCTGGGTCGGGTCCAGCCCGGGGAACTCATCGACCGGGTGCGCCTCCAGCAACCAGCCACCATCGTCGCGGCGGCTCATCCAGCCTTCGGCGAAGCGTGGTGCCTCGCCCGGCACCGCCAGGGCCAGCCGGTTCAGGCGCAGACTGTCGCGCTCATCGCGGGCCAGGAAATGGGCCAGCGCCTCGCCCTGCACTTCCAGCGCGGCCAGCGGCTGGCCAAGCAGGCGGCGGATGCTGACACCCAGCCAACGCGCGAAGGCCGGGTTGCAGCCGATGATGCGGCCATCAGCCCCGGCCCAGGCCAGCGGCGTGCCCAGGGCGTCGAGGGATGGCGGCGGTGCGGGGTCGGACATTGCACCAATGTAGTGCAAAACGCGGGTTTGGGGTCGCGGCTCTTTCTATCAGGAAAGGGGCCTGACCCCTGCCGCAGGGCGAGCAAGTTCGCCCACTACCGGATACGTGGGCGGGTCACAGCTTCATGTTGAGGCCGACGAACACGCTACGGCCCGGGGCCGGCGAAAACATCGGGCGGGCGCTGTCCCAGAAGAAGCTGTCGTACCAGGCGTAGGCGTACTGGCGTCCGGTAACGTTCTTCAGCTGCAGGTCCACGCTCCAGCGCGGGGTGATCTGGTAGGCGGCGCTCAGGTCGAGCACGGCGAAACCACCGAACTTGCCGGCCACGTTGCGCTCTTCCAGGTAGTAATCGCCCTGTGCACGCGCCTGCAGGCCCAGGCGCAAGGCATCGCTGGCGTGGTAGTCCACACCCAGGTTGCTGATGTGGCGCGGGGTGGCGGCCACTTCGCGGCCCCGCAGGGACATGCTGGCATCGCGGTCGTCGCGGGTGATCTTCGCTTCCTGGTAGGCGTGCGACGCCCAGACCGTCCAGTCGTCGCCCAGCTTCAGGCTCAACTGCGCATCCACGCCGCGTCGACGGGTCTTGCCCAAGGTGACCGTCGTACCGGTGGCCGGCATGTTGGATACCTCGTTTTCCGCGTCCTGCTGCCACACCGCCAGGCGCGCCTGGCTGCCCGCGAACGGCTGGAACTTCAGGCCCAGCTCCATGCCGGTGTTGGTGGACGGACGCATCCGCGCCTGGCCCGGGGCGAGGTAAGCCGGCGCGGTGGATCCAGTGAGCACCTGGAAAGTGCGGCCCCAGTTTGCGTATACGTGGGTGTTCTCGCCCAGGCTGTGGATGACGCTCAGTTTGGGCTGGCCGATGCTGCCGTAATCCTGCAGCCGAGCGCTGAGGCCGTTCATCAGGTGGGTACGGCCACTGAAGCGGTCCACACGGTAGGCCGGCACGACCTTCCACGCCTCGACGGGCTGGTAGATGGCCTGCACGTAGGCGCCCCAATTGTCGAAGCTGTGGCGGTCGTTGTTCTGCACCCGTGCCGGGGCACGGCTGAAGTCGGTGGGTTCGGCGTAGGCGTAGCGCTCGCGGATGTAGCTGTTGTCCTGCTGCTCGTAGTTCAGGCCGCCCTCGACAGTAAGCGCGGGGCTGGCCTGCCAGGTGAGCGTGCTGAGCAGGCCATTCTGCCGCTCATCCCACACGCGGCGCTGGCGCGGCAGGTTGCCGGTGGGCAGGTCGCTGAAGGTCACGCGGCGGTCGTCTTCGTAGCGGTTGTAATAGAGCCGCGTGCCGAAGGTGAGCCTCTCGGACAGTTTCATATCCAGGTGCGCGGCAATCTGGCGCATGTCGCGGTCATCACCATCGTTGCCGTTGCGCAGGTCGCTGCCACGTCGATGCGTACGCATTTCCTCGACGGTCATGAAGCCGGGCTCGTCGGCTTCGTGGTGGTAGGCGCGCGCGGTCAGGCCCACGCGCAGCCCATCGTCCAGCGTGCCGAGGAACCATTTGCCGCCCAGCGAGTACTTCCTGGAGGTGTCATGGTCGCGATAGCCATCGCTGGCCTGGGTACCAACGAAGTAGTTCTGCGCGACGCCATTGGCTTCGCGGCCCACCGCCAGCTGCGCATCACGGGTGTTGTAGCTGCCGTAGGCCAGCCGTGCATCGGTGTAGTTGCCACCCTGGCGCGTACCGAAGTTCACGTTGCCGCCGATGTTGTGCAGGCCGTAGCGCGGGTCGTTGGTACCACGTACCACTTCGATGTAGCTGATTTCCAGCGGGAACAGCATGTCGATGTAGCGCTGGTTGCCGCTGTTGACGTTGCTGGGGATGCCATCGATCAGCGTCTTGATGGCATTGAGGTAGCCCTCGCCGTTGAAAGCCCGGAAGCTGACCTTGCCCGATTCGGCACCCTGCCGGGTTTCGGTCAGCTGGATGCCCGGCATCTGCCCCAGCAGCTCCCAGCTGTGGGAGACGTTGCGGTCTTCGATCTGGTCTGCGCCCAGCACGTCCACCGAAGTCAGTACCTGGTGCGCGCTCAGCTGGCCTTCGCCGTGCTGGTGCACATCGACCTTGCCCAAGGTGAGCGCGGCATCCGCCGACTGTGCGAGTGCTTCAGGGGCGAACGGCGCGGCCGCGAGGGCGGCCACCAGCGTGGAGGTCTTCATGGGGAGGACGGCAGGAGGCAGAAAATGAAACTTTATAACATTTCAAATCTGCCAACCATCCAGCGGGACCCGCCCTTCGTTACACCGGGTAGCCGGTCGCCTCGCGGGCCTTCTTCCAGGCGCTTTCGAATTCGCGCGCGCTGATTTCGTCGTCTTCATCAAAATCCATGAACGACACCGGCTGGTCCGCCAGCACGAAGCGGTCATCGCTCTGCCCGGTTTCATCGGCCCAGACCACCTTGGCCCCGTAGATCTCCACCTGGCGCACGATCTTTTCACCACGGGCTTCCATCAGCACGTTGCCCTTGCCCAGGCTCGATTCGGCCCAGTGCTTGTAGTACTTTTTGCTGTTGGTCTTTGCGTTGGGTTTTGCGTATTTCATTGCATTGGTCCTGGCCGCAGATGCGACCGGAAAGTTCGGAATGGCGCCATTATCAGGCATTCGGGGTCAGATCCCTTTCCTGCGGGAAGGGGTCTGACCCCTGCCAACCTACTTCGGCAAGGGGGAGCCCTTCGGCCACAGCATCCAGATGTTGCCCTTCTGCTTCATGTCACCGGCCAGCTTGCCGGCGGCGTCGCCGCTGCCCCAGTACAGGTCCGCGCGCACTTCGCCGGCAATGGCACCGCCGGTGTCCTGCGCGGCCACCGGGCGTACCACCGGGCTGCCATCCGGACGCGTGGTGGACAGCCACAACAGGCTGCCCAGCGGCACCACGGTACGGTCCACCGCCACGCTGTAGCCGGCGGTGAGCGGCACGTTCAGTGAACCGCGGGGGCCTTCCGGGCTGTCCGGGTTGCGCACGAAGAACACGTAGCTGGGATTGCTGCGCAGCAGTTCCGGCACGCGGGAAGGGTTGGCCCTGGCCCATGCGCGGATCGCATCCATGGTCACGTCTTCCTTCTTCAGCTGGCCCTGGTCCACCAGCCAACGGCCGATCGCGCGATAGGGATGGCCGTTCTGTTCGGCATAGGCCAGCCGCACCTGCTTGCCATCGGCCAGGCGCACCCGGCCCGAGCCCTGGATCTGCAGCAACTGCAGGTCCATCGGATCGGTCAGCCAGGCCAGCACCGGGGCCTTGGCGCCCTTGGCCGCGATGGTACCGGCGTCGTCATAGGGCTTGAGCACCTTGCCTTCGACGCGCCCGCGCAGGCGCTTGCCCTTCAGTTCCGGGTAGACGCTGTCCAGCTGCACCACGATCAGGTCGTCCGGCGTGCCGTACACCGGCACGGCGGCCTTGTCGGTTCGGGTCAGGCTGCCGGGGTAGATCGGCTCGTAGTAGCCGGTGATCAGCCCATCGGCCTGGTGCCCCCCGGCACGCAGCGCGTAGACATCGAGGTCGCGCTGCAGGAACTGGCGGATCGCGGCAGGGTCCTTGTCGTTCACTGCTGCAGCCGTGGTGCACGGCTTGGCCCAGACCGCGTCGTTCTTCAGGCGGGTGCAGCTGCTGCGCCAGGCAACGAAGCCGGCCTGTAGATCGGTATCGGAAACCGGCGGCAGCGCACTCCATTCAACCTTGGCGTAGGTAGCGGCAGGCTTGATTGCTGCTGGCGGTGCTTCGGGACGGGTGCCGGTGGTGCTGCAGCCAGCGAGCACGGCCAGCGCAAGAAGGCTCAAGCTCGTGCGGCTCAGGGGGGCGATGATGTCTTTCATTGCCCCAATGTAGAGGAAATAGCACGGCACCGGACCCGTCGGGTGCCCGGCGCCGCGCTCTCCCTTCAGCGTCCGCCGCTACCCAGCAGGTCACTGTTGGTGGTGGCGAACACCGGCGGCGGCACGTCCAGCACGGCATCGCTCACGGTGCGACCGGCCAGGAACGCGACGATGCTGCGGGCGATGGCAGGATTGCCGGTCCACAGCTCGTGGTGATGGCTGGCGTTGCGTACCAGCAGCGAGCGGCCGTTGCGGAAGCCTGGACGAAGTGCATCGGCGTTGGCTGGTGGCGTGCGTCCATCCAGCGTGCCGCTGATGAACAGCACAGGCACCTCGCTGCGCAACGGGCCACGGAAGGAGTCGCCCAGATCGGCCAGGCCCAGGCCGTTGCCGATGGCGGGGAACGGGAAGTTCAATCCATCACCGAACAGACTCTCGCGCGCCTGTGCTTCGGCCAGCACCCGGCGCTGCGGGCTCTGTCCTGAGGCGATGTCCATTGCCAGCCCCATCGCCGGGAACTGCGCGAACCGGGCCCGCCCGATCAGCACCAGGTCGGCCAGCGGATCGTAGTTGCCGCGCTCGGCCTCGCGCAGCACCAGCGGCAGCCATTGCTGGGTGATGCGTTGCCCCAGCATGTTGGCGATGACGATCTGTGCGTCGTACAGGCCGATGGTCACCTGGCGGCTCTCATGCATGCCGCTGCGGCCCTGCCGGGGCTGCTCGCGCAGCGCCTGCAGCACGCGGGTGGCCGATCCTGCGAGATCGTCAAAGCCATCCTTGCGCGCCAGTTGTGCCAGCGCCTGCAGCACGGCATCGCTGCTCAATGGCAGCTTCAGTGTGTCATCCGGACCTTCGGTGCCCATCAACACCACGCGCTCGAGACCTTCACCGTGCAGGCGCACCGCAGCCAGGGCCAGATGCGTGCCGTAGCTCATGCCCCACAGGCTGATCTTCGGCACGCCCAGCGCGCGGCGCAGGTCATCGAGATCGGCAGCGCTCTCGGCCGTGGTGTAGGCGCCCAGGTCGACGCCAGCCTGCCGCCAGAACGCCACGCACTTCGCTGCCGTTGCCTGCAGCGCGACCAGCGCCGTATCGCGCTGCAGTGGCTGCGCATCATCGAATCGGGTCTGGTGCGGGCATTCCGGTGGTGGTTCGGACAGGCCGGCGCCACGCTGGTCGAGCAGCAGCACATCCGCCTCGCGGCGGACCTGGTCGAACACCGGCCAGCGTGGGCCGCGCGCGGTGTCGATGCCGGAGCCACCCGGGCCACCGGCCAGGTAGACCACGGGAGCGCTGCGGCCATTACCGCCGGTTGCACGCAGGCGTACCACTTTCAACTGCATCCGTGGCCCATCCGGCTCGCTGTGCCGGCGTGGCACCGCAAGCACGGCGATTTCGGCAGGGATGCTGCCATGTGCTTTGGTCTGCAGCGTGTAGGGCTCGAACGCCAGTGCGGCCGGGCTGGCCTGTGCGGGGGCGGCCACGGCCAGCGCCAGACCGATTGCAGCCAGCGCGGTGGCGATGGTGGTGCGGCAACGATGGGAACTGCAGGAAAGCGTGCGGGCGCTGCGGGTCATGTCGGGCTCCGATGGAAGGACGTGCGCCACCAGCGTCTGCCCTTCCGCAGCTCACGGGGCGTGCGCGCCTGCCGAACGTCTCCAAAAGGCGGTCCAATGGCTCCACGCAACCGATACGATGGCCGCCATGCAGATCCCACGTACCCTGGCTGTTCTTGCTGTGCTGCTTGCGGCGGTGGCCGTCTGGCTGCTCGTGTCGACGCCACCACCCGGGCTGGTGCAGGTGCCGGGCGCGCAGATGGCGCTTGCGAATATCGGGGCCGCCGGCGCCGTGCCCGCGCGACCGCCGCAGGATCTGGACTGGCAGCCACTGGACCAGCGCGAGCTGGCAGCTTGGCGCGGCCCCTACTGGCTGCGCTGGCAGGTGCCGGCGCCGACCACCGCGGACGTGCATGGCCGCACGATGCGGCTGTCGCTGCGTGCCGCCAGCCAGCTGTACTGGAACGGCAACCCGTGGGTCAGCAATGGCGTGGTCGGCCGCAGCGCTGCAGAAGAGCGTCCAGGACGCATCGACCTTGTGCGTGTGCTGCCTCCTGCTTCGGGCAACCGCAGCGACGAACTGATCGTGCTTGCGTCGAGCCAGCGGCAGCACTTCCATCTGCATGGTGCCGATGCGATGGTGCTGATCGCACCCGCGACCGTGCTGTACGGCCAGATCATCCTGCCGTGGTTGATCGCCGCCTTCGCCACCGGTGCACTGGCGGCGGCCTGCCTGTACTTCCTCACCGTACTGCGCGGCCAGACGCAGGCACCCGGGGCCCGCCTGCTGCTGGCACTGGGCGCAGTGGGGCTGGCACTGCCGGTGGTCGAGGCGTGGCGCTCCCTGCTTGGGTATCCCTATCCATGGCATGGCCCACGCCTGGTGGCACTGTTGTGCCTGCATGTGGCGGCAGCGGCGTTGCTGCCGGCCTATCTTGCGCGCCGCTTCGCGGTAGCGATGCCGCGGGCCGTTTACCTTGGCTATCTGGCCGTGATCATTGCCGCCGCTGTCGCGCTGCCCGGCTTCGATACACGATCAGCGGCAGTGCTGCTGTCGAGCCTGCTCGCCTCGGCGGGGGCACTGTTACGCGCGCATTGCGAGTCCGAGGACCGCTGGCCGATCCTGGCCTTGCTGTTGGCCGGGCTGCTGGCGCTGCTGGTCGCAGGCGGCGCCTTCCTCGATGGGCCCTATTTCCTGCTGCTGGCGGTGCTGATGGTGTTCCTGCTGCTGCGCCACGCTGCCCAGTTGCAGGCATTGGACCGGCACAACGCCTGGCTGAGCGAAGAACGCGCGCGGCTTTCGCTGCAGCTGCTGCAGCGAGGCATCCAGCCACATTGGCTGATGAATACCCTGACCTGCCTGCAGGAACTGATCGAACAGGCACCAGCGCGTGCCAGCCGCCTGGTGGAATCACTGGCCGACCAGTTCGATCGCCTGCGCGACAGCAGCGACCGGCGCAGCGTTTCCCTGCAGGACGAACTGGCGCTCTGTCGCAGCCATCTGGATATCGTTGGCATGGCACTGGACCAGCGCATGCGGCTGGAGGTCGATGGCGAAGACGCGATGCTGTCGTTGCCACCCGGCATCCTGCATGCCCAGGTGGAGAATGCATTGACCCACGCAGGTGCGCTGGCCTGCGCAAAGCATCCGTTCCACCTGCGCGTGCAACGCACCAACGCGCGCTGGATTCTGGAGCTGCGCAGTGCACGGGGTTCCGCCCCACACCGTGGTCGCGGCACCGGCACGCGCTATATCGAGGCCAGCCTGGCCGCCGCCTGTCCTGGCGGATGGACCTTCGTGCAGGGCGCCGAAGGCGACCACTGGCGCAGCCGGATCGAACTGACATGCGCATCCTGATCGTCGAAGACGAGCCGCTGGTACGCCAGCGCTTGCTGCGCCTGTGCAGTGAACAGGCAGGCACGCGCGCGCGCTTCGACGCCGTTGCTGATCTGGAGTCGGCCGGAGATCGACTGCAATGCAGCGTCTACGATGGCCTGCTGCTGGACCTCAACCTGGGCGGCGACGATGGTTTCGAGCTGCTTCGGCGTGCGGTAGCTGGCCGCTACCAGTGCGTGGTGGTGTCGGCCCATCGCGACCGCGCGCTGCAGGCATTCGAGCATGGCGTGCTCGACTTCGTACCCAAGCCGTTCTCGCGTGAGCGCCTTGGCCAGGCACTGGAACGCCTGCTCGACACCAGCGGTTCCCGCCCTGGCCGCGCGCGTTATCTGGGTGTCTGGCGGGCGCAGGGCACGGCGACCGTAGAACTTGCTGACGTGCTCTGGATCCGCGCCGACGGCGACTACAGCCAGGTGCGCATGCGCGATGGCCGTAGCGAGCTGCACGACAAGTCCCTGGCCGGGTTGGGCAGCGTACTGCCTGGCGACTTCGTGCGCTGCCATCGTTCCTATCTGGTCAATCTGCAGCATGTGCGCATGCTGCATGCAGGATCGGGCAGCCGTTACTGGCTGGTGTTAAGCGATGGCAGCGAGCTGGCCGTGGGCCGCGCGCATGTGGCGGCACTGCGCGATGCGCTGGGATCGGGGTGATTGCCGGGGTTACCCGGCATGACCTGGCACTGCTGGGGGCGGGAACCACGCGGGGTGGCCGCGCTGCACGCTCGCCGGGCATGGCCCGGCGCTACCCGCTTCGGTGGGGTCTTCAGCCCCACGCGAGCGTCTACGGGGTCTGCAGCAGCAAAGAATGCAGGATACGGGCGTCTTCGGCATCCAGCGTCTTCGGCAGGTCGTCGCGGCCACGGAAGCGGCGGTGGAAGGCGGCGATGGTGGCTTCGCGGTTGTCCAGCGGATAGCCGAAGCGCGCCAGCGCATTCCACGCGTCGAAGCCTTCTGGTGCAGCACCGTCGGCCGCGCGCGGCCAGACGCCGAAACCGGCCTCGGCCAGCTGCTGCCAGGGGAAGAAGCGGCTCGGATCCTGCTTACGCGTCGGCGCGAGGTCGGCATGGCCGATCACCTGACGCGGCGGGATGTTCAGGCGTTCAGTGAGATCGCGCAGCAGCACGATCAATGACTCGATCTGCACCGGGCTGAAGGGGCTGCGGCCGTCGTTGTCGAGCTCGATGCCGATCGAGGCCGAGTTGAGATCGGTGATGGTGCCCCAGCGTCCGGCACCGGCATGCCAGGCACGGCGCTCATCGGCCACCAGCTGGTAGCGATGGCCATCGGCGCCGATCAGGTAGTGCGCGCTGACCGGTCCACCGCTGTTGGCGGTGCGCAGCGTATGCAGGCTCTGCTGCACCGACTTCTGCTCGGTGTGGTGGATGACGATGATGACCGGCGTGCGCGCGTTCTGGTTGGGTGACGGCACCCAAGTGGCGAGCGGGTTGTGCACATCGGTGCTCGCGCAGCCGGCAAACAGGACGGCGGCAAGCAGCAGGAGCGGAATGCGAAATGGGCCCATGCGGTGATTGTGCGCCATTCCGCACTCGCCTGCTTCAGGCACCAGGCTACAGGCACGTCCAGCCTGTGGACTGCTGTCCCGCCTTCATCAGGGCCTGAAGGCACACCTGCAGGTCAACGCAGCGGCCTTCAGCCGCCGTCCGCTAGGAGCGTACGAGAGACAGATGGAAAAGTAGCAGGCCCCAGCCAACGAAGGCTATCAGCATCTCCGCTGGGGCCACCCGGCGCCTGATCCAGATCAGGGCTATCACCACAGCGGTGAGCACAGGCACCGCAGCATACGAATACCAGAAGATGAAATCGCGATAGCGTACATAGAAGCTGTTGGCGGTCAGCCCCATAAAAGTGTAGTCGTGGAACACCGTCCAACTCAGGAACGAAAGCATTAGATAGGTGATTGAAGCGGCCCACAGAAGCAGGTGCAGCCAGTCGCCGGCCTTGGCGACCACACGCAACAATCGGCTCCCCCATGTTCTCATCATCACGCTCACCATCGCCCTTGGGAGAACTTCGTCCAGTCGATCACCGGAGTCTGCGGAACCTCGACTGGCTTTCGATAGATTTTTTCAAGCTCTGGCCTCGCCATCCACCCTGCAGGCACGTATGTGCAGTACCACCCGCAATCTGACATCGGAGCATCGACCAACCCTGATGTCCTGGTTGGCATGAAGAACGACGCCGCAGCATCCAGCACACCCTTCTGCGCCGCCTCCCCATTGACTGCAGAAACCCGGGAAGCCAGGTCGGCGATGTAGTTGGCATCGCCCAGCGCCTTGCCCTTGGACGCTCCCGTCGCTGCCTTGTAAAGGGCGAGACTATAGGCCAGATAGGCATCCCGATGCGTGTACGGGTTGTCCGGATCGTTGATGCCTTCATCCTGTGTCGATGCTTTGGCATGCCCCAGGACCGGCTTGAACTGCGTGCCATCGCGTTGAACGTGGGCAAACGAATCGCCAAAGAGGTGCAACACCCGTTGCGTCTCAACATTGTCGAGAATGGCCCTCTTGGCCTCGGGATTGTTCTCGTTCCTCTTGATATCGGCCAGGATCACAGCAACCTTTTCCCCCAGTTCCGCCTGGATGGCCCTGACTGCTTCCGGGTCCATTTCGCCACCCAAGGCATGGTTGTGTTGCTGTGGCGTGCCCTTGAATTTTGCCCAGGCAACGTTGAAAGGCGTGATGGCGTTTCGTCGATCCGTGTCAGGCGCCCACGTTGCAGCCGCAATGCCCTTTGCGTCGCTTTCCGTGAAACCACTCAGGTAAAGAATCGTCGCCGTTGTGGAGTAGTGCCCCACCTCTCCCCAGTTGTTTTCGACCGCGTTCTTTGCGGCGTTGTTGCCGGCAGCAGCGCCCAGCATGCCGTCCTGGAACGTGCCAAGCATTGCCCCGCCGATTCCGGCAACGGTGCTGACCGCTTCTTTCTCGCTGGCGGTCAGGTCCTTGCTGTCCTTGCCGAACATGAACCTGGCGATGGAAGGGGCTGCCGCTTCGGCACTCCCGGCCGCCAACGCACCTATCAGCGCATTGTCTCCGCCGGCTGACGCCACCGCAGCACCGAGCAAGGCGTGGGCCAGCAGATGCGTGGCGCTTCCCTCTTCACTGCGGCTTCCTCCATCAGCCATGTTCCTGTCGGCGTTCTCTTTGAAGTACTGACCGATCTGATAGGAAATCGCAGGTGCCAACGTGCCCGCCACAATGCTTCCCGCACTGCCCGACGAAGCCGCGAGACCCCCGGTGATCGCCCCAACCAGCACACCGGCCCTCTGCAGGCGATCAATCTCACCGCTGGCCGCCACGCCAACTGCAATTAGCTGGGCCTCGCGTTCCGGCGTCAATGCGGCGCGCTGTTCCGGGTCGTTCAGAATGGCCTTGACGGCTTCCCGGCGGTCCGTTGCTGCGTCGATCGACGCATTGATATCGGAGCGGATCTGCATCCCTACACTCACCACGGTGCCGGTCGCCTGAGCCATCGCGCGCTGCTGCTGCAGCATCTGCTGCAGGTCCGGCAGCGTATCGAGCGCTTTGTGTGCGGTACTGGCGTCGGTGTTGATCCCAAGATCGGCCGCATCGACCTTCTTGCCACCGATGGTGATGTTGCCGCCGGTCAGGGTGGCGTAAGTGGTGGAACTGTCATGGCCGCTCTCGGTCATCGGGATGCCCGGGCTGAAGGTCGTCGTGTTGGCTTTGCCGTACCCGCCGGTGGTGATGGTGTTGCCGATGTCCTTCAACTGGCCTGCGGCATTCGGTGCCGCTATCGGATTGCCGTCCGCATCGGTGGCCACCTTGCCGGTCGACCCGAAACCTCCGCTGATGCCAACCGAACTTGCGCGGTAATCCATCTCGTTCTTCAGATCGGTGAAAGTCAACGTCTGTGCAGTCAACTCACTGTTGCCCGTCTGGGTGCTGGCAATGGCGCCGCCAATCAGATTCACATGGCCGGCATCCACGTGGTAGCCACCATCACCGGCAAACAGGCCACTCTGCTGACCGACGCCCTGGTAGCTGCCGTTGGCTTTGCCGGCACTGGCATAGCCGTTCACGTTCCAGGCAGTGCCGAAAGATACCTGCACGCGGCCCCCTACCTGGTTGTCCTTGGACATGCTTTCGGCGATGTCCTGCAGCGATTCGATGGTCAGCGTGCCACCGGTCTTGACGTCGATGCGGTCCGCGGTGGCGGTGGCACCACGCAGGGTGGTATCTCCTTCCGCCTTCAGCGAGATGGTGCTACCGGCCAGCGTGGTGTTCTGCCAGGTGCTGCTTTCCGCATTCGACTTGCTGCTGCCCACGCTGGCCTCGGCGTAGACATAGACGCCGGTCTGCGCGCCGACCGACACGCCGACACCCACTTCGGCCCCGGCGTTGCTGCCTTTGCTCTTGCTCTGCAGGTTGGCCTGCCCCGCTTCAAGAAGGATGTCGCGCGCCGAGTCCAGCGCCAGCGTACTGCCCGCGCTCAGGCTGCCCTGCACCACGTGGATGTCGCCTTGGGTGCTGGTCAGGTTGACGTTGCCGCCGCCCTGGATGGTCGAACCGCGCGAGACCTGGCTGCTGCCATCAGCGCTGCGGCTTGAGGTCTTGAAGCCCACTCCCGCTTCCGCACTGAGCAGGGAGCCGCCGCCAGCGCCCTTGGCCATGTCTGCGATCGCACTCGCCGACTGGTAGGCGTTTGCGCTAGCCGCCAGGCCCTGCATCGCCTGCAGGCGACCGTCGGATTTGCGTGCGGCATCGACGTTGTTGAGCAGATCGATCAACGGCGATTTCACTCGTGCGAACGCACCGATCTTCAGGTCCTTGTCGCTCTGCGAGTAGTGCCCGCTTTCATCGGCGGTCAGCAGTTCGATCTGGGCGGCGGTGATGTTCACGTCCTGGGCCGCGACCACATTGCTCGCTGTCTGCGTGTATTTTCCGCCCGCGGTAAGGTTGACGCTGCCGCCGAGGCTGCCGACGGTGCTGGCCACCTGCGAGACTTGCGCGCTGTCGTCACGGTGCTGCTCGCGATGCCAACCGGAGAATTTCTCGGTGTCGGAAATCTGGACAGTGCCGATCGCCTTGCTATCCGAACGGTTGGCATTGCCGACCGTATCCTGGCCACTACGGATCGTGAGATCGCCTGCGGCACGGATGTTGACGTCCTTCTCGGCCGCGATGTTGGCGGCGGTCAGGCGGATATCACCCTCGGTGGTGGCCATGCGCACGCCACCGCCCACCGACAGCTGGGTACCGGTGATGGTGTCGCTCTGTCCGGCACCATCGCTGCGCGAGTTGTTGGTGCCAAATGGCAGGCCGGCCGAGTTGGTGGAAATACCCCAGCCCTTGCCACGGCTGTCACTGCTGCTGCGCTCCGTGTTGTGCGCCACGTCGAACACGATGTCCTTGGTGGCCAGCAGCGCGGCATCACCCTCGGCCGACATCTGCGCGCCCTGGCTGGTGATCGAGCCGCCATTGGCGATCAATGTGAGATTGCCTCCCGCGTTGAGGTTACTGACCCGTGCATCACTGCTGGAGTGGCTCTGGTTGCTGTTGGACCTCTGGCTGCCGGCCGTGATCGCCGGTAGCACGGCCGCCGACACGCCGGCCGCCACGCCTTCGGCGGTACGCGTAATCCGGCCCATCATCGTGCCGCTGTCGGCCATGCCTTCGGTAGCGTTGTCGCGTGCGGTGCGGTACGCCTTGGCCGGGTCGTAGGTGACGCCCACCGAGAACCCGCTGGACTTGCTCGACTGGCTGGCCTGGGTATCCACCGTGTCCTGGCGGGCAATCAGGTTGATGTCCCTGCCAACCAGAGTCAGGTCCCTGCCGGCGGCCACGTCGGACGCCGCGATCGTCAGCTGGTTGCCCGCATTGATCAGCACGTTGCCTTCGCGCGAGGCGATGGCCGAACCAACCTGGGTGGTCGACTGTTCGGCGGTGCTGCTGCTGTTCTTCGAGCTGCCATAGCCGATCGATGCAGTGCCATTGGCGAAGCCACCGGTGAAGCCGGACTTCTTCTTGCTCTGGCTGGACTCGCTGCTGTGATGGTCTTCCGCGGAGGCGATCAGCACGTTGTTGCCAGCACCCAGGGTGACGTTGCCGGTGGCGTCGATCACCGTGCCGACTGCGGTCAGGTCATGGCCCGCGTTGACATTGACCGCCTTGCCCTGCAAAGCGGTGCCAATGGCGTAGCTGTCGCTGCTCTCGGCGTGGCGGGTGGTGGTGGTACTCGACAGGGTCTTCTTTTTCTTGTCGTAGCTGTCCAGGCTGAAGTCATGCGTCTCGCTGGCCGAGAGCAGGTTGACGTCGCGACCGGCCACCACGCTCAGCGTGCCATCCGAACTGGCGACCTGGGTCGCGGTCAGATTGATATCGCGAGTCGCTTTCAGCACAACATTGTCACCAGCAGACAACTGGCTGCCACGTACGATCTCATCACTCTGGCTGATCTGCAGTGAACTGCGCTTGCCACCGGCATTGAAATCGCTGCTGCTGCTGTCCACCAGTACCTGGCTGTTGATGTCGCCGCCAGCCTGCAGAGCCATGCCACCGCCGGTCTTGATACGGGTTGCGGCCAGGTTGATGTCCTTGCCTGCGACCAGCAGCACATCGCCAGCGCCTTCAATCGAAGACACCGCGTGCGTGGTCTGGCTGTTGCTGGTGTAGTTGCGGCTGTCGTGGTTCAGCGCGCTGCTCTGGCCCAGCGTCTGCGCGCCCAGGTCCAGATTGCCACCGGCAGCCAGCTGGGTGATGCCATGGGTGCCGGCATTGCGGATCTCCGCTGCCTTGAGGCCGATGTCGCCGCCAGCCACCACCGACAGCACGCCATCGCCACCGGGATTGGTGACATACAGGCCAGCCACCCGATCGAGCGTGGTCTTCTGCTGCGACAGGCGATCGCCCTGGTCCTTCCATTCCGTAGTGGTCGAGGCCACGGTGATGTTGCCGCCGGCCTTCAATGCGAGGGCATCGGTGGCCTTGACGGTACTGCCGATGATGTCGATGTCCTGCCGCGCCGACAGGCCCACCTGGGCACCGCTGATCTGGCCACCGGACAGGTTGCGGATGTTGCCGGCATCGATGCTGACCAGCTGGCGGCCGGCAATCGTGCCGCTGTTGACCAGGTCGCCGCGCAGCTTGATGTCCACTTCGGCACCGGCCAGCAGTGCGCCGTCGTTGCCAAGGTCGCCCGGCATCACCCGCAGGTAGACCTGCGGGACCAGCGCGCGGACCACCGAGCCATCAGCCAGGGTGACGTCCTTCTCCACCAGCCAGACGATGTCGCTGGTCAGGCGTGCCATCTGCTCGGCCGTGAGCGCCACGCCGGGTCGCAGGCCCCATTCGCTCGCGACAGTGGCACCTGCCTCCAGCAACGCGCGGTACTGCTCTTCGTCGCTGCCGTGGCCGGTAAGGAAGCGGCGGCCGGTGAGCTCGCCGATCTGCTCGCGTACCAGCTTCTGCTCATAAAAGCCGTCACCCAGGCGCTTCTGCGTCTGCGCGGGATCAAAGCCTGCGCGCTGCAGCAGGTAATCCGAGCTGAGCCAATCACGGTAGCTGGCAAAGCGCGGATCGGTTTCCACGATGTGATTGCCACGGTTGGCGTCCACGTTGAACAGGCTGGCGGTGGGTGCACTGGCATTCGGGCTGGTGGTCACCACCACGCGCGGGTCGGTCCCGGTTGTCGTTGTAGCCTGCTTGCCCTCCACGGCGGTGTTGCCACCACTGCCGGCATGCTCCCCGGCGCGGACCGCCGCCGGGCCATTGGCATTGGCCTGCCCGGCCTGTGCCGCACTGATGTCCTGCGCCGTGCCGGCACCGCTGCCGGCATTGCCGGCCTGGCCGGGGCCCTGTGCACCGGCTGCATCCGCGCGGACACCGTCGGCCTGGGCTACCGCCTGCTGGTGGCCGCCATTGGCGCCCTGCGCCGCGCCGGCCGTGCCCGGCCCCTGCGCGTCCACGCTGCCCGCACCCTGGCCGGTGCTCTGGCCAGGCCCCTGCACGCTGCCCGCGCCCGGACCGACCGCACCCGCACCGCGGCCGCCGGTATCCAGCTGTGCCGTGCCCTTGCCACCACCGGCGTTGGGGTTGCTGCCACCGGTGTTGTCGTTGCGCAGGTTGCCGACATCAATGGTGAGCTTGCCGCCCGCCGTTATCGACGAACCCAGCGCACCGGTCTTCTCGGTGATGGGGGCCGCCTTCCAGCGGCTGGAGGAGCCACCGTAGGTGATGGACACGTTGTCGAACGTGCTGGTGCGGGTCAGCTGCTCGGCTGCGTTGATCACCTCGGACTGGTCACGGTTCAGGCCGACAATGGCCAGGTCGCGACCCGCGGCGATGTTGGCGAACCGGTTCTCCAGCCGATCGGTGCTGATCCGCATGTTGCCGCCTGCATTGATCACCGCGTTGTTGCCTGCCGAAACCACCACATCTTCCACGGTGGTGCGGGTGGCAACGCGGGTCTTCTCGTTGCCGCTGGTGTCCTGGGTATGACGCTGCATGTTGATCAGCATCGATTCCGGATTGTCATAGTCCGGATAGGTGATGATCTGCACGCAGGTGGTGGTGCAGGTACCGTAGGCGTTGTTGTACCTGAGGGTATCGGTCACGTACTCGATCGGCGGCGAACCGGGACCGCGGGTGGACAGGTCGCGGAAGGGATCTTCCGCACCAGCGCCGAGCTGATCGGGGTTGCTGCGGTTGTCTGCACGGCCGACGTAGTAGACCGTGACGGTGCCGTCCTGCACGTTCAGGCGCTCGCGCGACGCGCGCGCACCGTACGCGCCACCGCGGGCGAAGGCGTAGGCACTGGTGTTGCTGGTCAGCCGGATAACCGCCTTGCGGATCTGCTGGCCATCCGGGGTGACATAGGGGGTGTCTTCAAGGATGTCCGACGGATCGAGGTAGTAGATCTCGTACGGCTGGTAGTTCGACGTCGCGCGGAAATCACGGTTGTTGTTGGTGGCGTTCTTGAACCAGCCGGGCTGCTCCAGCCGGACCGGTGCATGCACGGTGGTGACCTTCTCCACGACCACGTTCTCGCGGATGTTGTTCACCGCCAGCGCGGACAGGTCCAGATTGCCGCTGACCTCGATGGTGGAACCGATGTTGTCCACCTTCTGGGCACTGCCTACCGCGCCCAGGCCGTTCAGGGCGCCGCCGATCGCGGCGTCGCCATCACTGAAGATCAGGCTCTTGCCGCTGTTGGTCAGCGTGCCGACGCCCAGGTCCAGACGCTGGCGCGCGGCGATGGTGCCTGCACGGTCCACGCCGCCGATGTTGGCGGCGAGGTTGTTGAGCGAGCCCGCCTGGATGGCGACACGGTCACCGTAGATGCGGCCGCTGCCGATGTTGTCGACGCTCGCGGCGGTGATGTGGGTGACGTTGCCGTCCAGCAGGCCGTAGTTGACCAGTGCGCCGCCCGCTGCCAGGCGGGTCAGGCCGATGCTGCTGATCTCGCCGGTGGAGGCGTTGGTGATGTTGCCGGCATTGATGTTGACGTTGGCACCCGCCAGCTTGCCGCTGTTGTCCAGGTTGCCGTGGATGGACAGGCTCAGCGTGCCGTTGGCCACCATCTCGCCACGGTTGGTGTGGCTCTGGCCCAGCTCCAGGGTCATGTCACCCTGCGACATCAGCCGGCCATCACCGATGATTTCGCGGGTGCGGAGGGTCTGCTGCCTGCCGGCCACCAGGGTGCCGCCGCTGTTGACCAAGGTATCGGCGCGGACATCGGAGGTCAGCGCCGCCGACACCTGGCCACCGCTGTTGTCCAGGCGCTGGTTCACCTGCAGCAGCAGGTTGTCGGCAATCACCTGGCCGTTCTGGTTGTCCAGGTTGCCGGTGGTCACCTGCAGGTTCTTGCCCTGCAAGCCCAGCGCAGGGCCATTGGCCTGGCTGAGCGTATTGCGGTTGTCGATGTAACCGGCCTGCAGGTCGAGGCGGCCGGTCGCCGCCACCAGCCCGCCACTGTTGAGCAGGGCGCCCTGCAAACCGATGTCGGCATTGCCACCGGCGGTCACGCTGCCACCGCTGTTGGCCAGCTGCTGCGCGCGCAGCAGCAGGTCGGCTGCACTCACCAGCGAGCCGCCGCCACTGTTGTCGATGTTGACGGCCTGCACGTCGACGCCGGCCTTGGCGAACACCGAGCCGCCTCGATTGTCCAGATCGCCACTGCGGATCTGCAGCGTGCCACTGCTGACGATGCCGTTGCCATTGGAAGCGGCATTGGTCAGCCGCTGTCCGGAGGTGTCGATGCTGAGCGCTGCCGCCGACTGCAGCAGGCCACCGGTGTTGTCCAGCGCACCACTGCGCAGCGCTGCATTTCCGGAAAGGCTGGCAATGATGCCGCTGCGGTTGTCCAGCGCCTGGCCGCGGGTATCCAGCTGCAGGTCGTTGGCGATGATCCGGCCACTGTTGTTGTTCACGCCGCTGGCCGAGACCTGCAGGTGCTTGCCGGCCTGGACCAGGCCGCCTTCGTTGCGCAGCAGATCGGCACTGGTCAGCTGCAGGTTCTGCCCTGCCGCCACGGTACCGCTGCTGTTGTTGATGGCCTGTGCCTCGGCCAGCAACGCGCCCCCCGCAGACAGGGTGCCCTTGTCGCTGTTGTCGAGCAGGCCGTCAACGCGCACGGTCAGCGCGCTGTTGCCATCGCTGTGCACGGTGCCGCCGCGATTGTCGAGCGTGCCCGCGCTGATGCCTGCATCGCCCGTGGTCAGGATGCGACCACCGCGATTCTCCAGCGCATGGGTGATCGCCAAGGTGCTGCTGCCGCTGCCGGCGGCCTGGATCGTACCCAGGTTGTTGAGCAGTTGCGCGCTGCGCAGATCCAGCGCGCCATTGCCGGCAAGCGTGCCACCGCTGTTGTCCAGCCGGTCGCGCGCAGACACCTTCAACGCATCAGTGCCGGAGGCGATGATCGAACCGCCCGCGTTGAGCAGCGTGCCGGTATCCACAGCGATGCGGGCAGCGGACAGCGTGCCATCACGCAGGTCGGTGGTTTCACCGGTCAACTGCAGGGCGCCATTGCTGAGCAGCTTGCCGCCCTGGCCATTCAAGGTGTGCGCGTTGATCGCCAGCGTGCCGGTACCGGCCTGCTGCACGGTACCGCCGGCATTGCCGAACAATGCGCTGGTCAGGGTCAGGTCGCCATTGCTGGCGATCAGGCCGTTGCCGCCGTTGTCCAGCGAGGTGGTGGCCTGCACGGTGCTGGCCTGCGTGCCCGTCGCCAGCAGCTTGCCGTTCTGATTGTCGAAGCGGTCGGCGTTGACGGTGAAGTGATCGGCATTGAGCGTGGCACCGCGGTGGTCCACGCTCACCGCATCCAGCTGCAGTGCGCCTGCCGTGGCGATGCTGCCGCCGGCCCCGTCCAGCTGGGTGGCCTTCACGGTCAGCATGCCCTTCCCGGCATGGACGATGCTGCCTGCGGCATTGACCAGCTGCCCGGCGTCCAGGCGCAGGTTGCCGGCATTGCTGGCGAGGGTGCCACCGCCGTTGTTGAAGCGGCCCGTGACCGTGATCCGGCTGTCGGAGGTCCCTGCCGAACTCAAGGTGCCGCCTGCGTTCGACAGCGAACCGGCGTTGATCTGCTGTGCGCCGTTGGCGGCGATGGTGCCGCCGTCATTGCCGAGCGCACCACGCACCTGCAGCGACATCGCCTGGCTGCCGGTGGCGTTCAGCGTACCGGCCGTGTTGTCCAGCTGGCCGGCCTCGATGCTGACCTGCTGCGCGGCAGTGGTGCCTGCGCTGAGATCCAGGGTCTCGCCCTTCAGCTGCAGCTCGCCGTTGCTGACGATGCGACCGGCGTGGCCCTGCAGCGTGGTGGCATCGATCTGCAGCAGGCCGTCACCGGCCTGCTCGATGCTGCCGCTGCGGTTGTCCAGCGAAGTTGCCGCCACCTGCATGCCCGCGCCGCTGGCGATGACGCCCTTGTTGCTGTTGTCGAGCAGGCCATCGGCCTTGACCACCAGCCGGGCAGCGCTGTGCAGCGTGCCGCCCTGGTTGTCGATGCTGCCGGAGCTGATGCCAAGCCCGCCGTTGGCCAGGATGCGGCCGCCGCGGTTGTTGATGTCCTGGCCGATGATCAGCTGGCTCGCCGCTGTACCCGCCGACTGCAGCGTGCCGCCCGCGTTGACCAGCGCGGCACTGCGCAGGTCCAGCGCGCCATTGCTGGACACGGTACCGCCACTGTTGTCGATCCGTTCGCGCGCGCTCAGCCGCAGCATGTCATTGCCGGTGGCGGTGAGCGTGCCGCCGGCGGTGATCAGGGAGCCGGTGTCTATCTCGATCCGCTTGGCGGAGGTGATACCCGCGCGCAGGTCGGTGGTGGTGCCCTTGAGCAACAGGCTGCCATTGCTGACCAGCGTGCCGCCGGTGCCGTTGAGCGTTCCGGCGTCGATCGACAGCACGCCTTCACCGGCGTGCTGCACGGTGCCGCCGGCATTGCCGAACACCGCCGCCTGGATGCTGAGGTCGCCATTGCTGGCCAGCAGGCCGCCCTCGCCGTTGTCCAGCGTGCCGACCACGTTGATCGTGCTGCCCTCGGCACCGGTCGCGATGACCTTGCCGGCGCGGTTGTCGAAGGACTGTGCGTCCAGCGCGATGCGCTCGGCCTGCAGGGTGGCACCGCGATGGTCCACGCTGCCCGCCTGCAGGGTGATGCCGCCTGCGCTGGCGATGCTGCCGCCCTGGCCGTCCAGTTGCCCGGTGCGCAGCAGCAGGCCCTGGGTGCCGGCGTGGCTGAGCGTGCCCTTCACGTTGGCCATGTGACCGGCATCGATCTTCAGCGCGGTGCCGTTGCTGGCGAGCACGCCGTTGCTGTTGTCGAACAGGCCCGCTACGTGCAGCTCGGTCGTGGCGCTGCCCGCCGAACTGAGCGTGCCACCACGGTTGGAGAGTTCGCCGGCTTCGATGCGCTGCGCACCGTTGCTGGCGATGGTGCCCGCGTCATTGGCCAAGCGGCCGCTCACCTGCAGTGCCAGCGTCCCGCTGCCGGTTGCGCGCAGCGCGCCTGCGCTGTTGTCCAGGCTGTCGGCCACGATATCGAGCTGCTCGGCCGCCACGCTGCCGCCGCGGAGATCCAATGACCCGCCCTGCAGTGACAGCGCGCGGGCGGCACCGATGCTGCCGCCCTGGCCCGACAGCGTTTGCGCCTCGATGCGCAGGTTGCCGTTGGCGGAGATCGAGCCGCTGCGGTTCTCCAGCTGCGCGGCGCGGATTGCGGATGCAGCATCACCGGCGGCAATCAACTTGCCATGGTCGTTGACGAAGCGGCCTGCGTGCACATCGATGGCCCCATTGCTGCCCAGCGTTCCGCCGGTATTGTCGAGCAGGCTGCGGGCCTGCAGCTGGAGCGCCTGGGTGCCAAGCGCACTCAGCTGGCCACCGGCGGTGATCACGGTGTCGCCGTCGATGCTGATGCGCTGCGCGGTGGTGGTGCCGTTGCGCAGATCGAGGGTGTCGCCCTGCAGCTCCAGCGAACCGTTGCTGAGCAGGGTTCCACCGGCGCCGGTCAGGTCCTGCGTGGTGATGACCAGGCTGCCGGACCCGGCCTGCTGCACGGTTCCGCCGGCATTGCCGAAGGTACGCGCGTGGATATCCAGGTTGCCATTGCTGGCGAGGGTGCCGCCATTGCCGTTGTCCAGCGTGCCCTGCACGCGCAGCGTATTGCCGCCGGTACCGGTGGCGATGATGCGCCCGCCGCGGTTGTCGAACCCGGTCGCCGTGATGTCCAGCTGCGCGGCAGCCAGCGACGCTCCCTGGTGATCGACCTCGGCCGCAGTGAGCTGCAGGGCGCCGGCAGTGGCGATCTGCCCCTTTGCTCCGTCCAGACGCCCGCTGTCGATGATCAGGCCGTCGCTGCCCGCATGGCTGAGCGTACCGCCGGCATTGACCAGCGCGCCGCTCTTCAGCTGCAGGTGGGCGGCATTGCTGGCGATGCTGCCGCCACTGTTGTCGAGCGTGCCGTCGACCCGGATCTGCGAAGCCGCCGTTCCCGCCGAATTGAGCGCACCGCCGCGGTTGGACAGCGCACCCGCCTGGATCTGCTGCGCGCCATTGGCGCTGATGCTGCCGCCGTCGTTGCGCAGCAGGCCCTGCACCTGCAGCTGCATCGCGTTGTTGCCCAGTGACAACAGGCTGCCGCCGCTGGTGTCCAGGCCGGTGGCCGTGATCTGCACCTCGCGGGCGCGGGTGGTGCCCTTCTGCAGGTCCAGCTGCTGCCCGCTCAACTGCAGCAGGCCATTGCTGGCGATGCTGCCAGCAGCTCCCTGCACGGTGGTCGCGTCGATCTGCAGCGTGCCGGTGCCGGCATGGTCGATGCTGCCGCTCTCGTTCAGCAGGCCATCGGTCTTGATATCCAGATCGCCATTGCCGGACAGCAGGCCGCGCTGGTTCTGCAGCCGCTGGCTGGCGTGGATGCGGCTGGTGCCGGTGCCTGCGGCGATCAGCTTGCCGCCGTCGTTGATGAGGATGCCGCTGTTGATGTCCAGCGCACCATTGGCGCCCACGGTGCCGCCGCTGTTGTCCAGGGTGCGCGATACCTGCAGCTGCAGCGCATCGCCGCCGGTCGAGGTCAGCGTGCCGCCGGCGGTGGTCAGGTCTCCGGCGCGCACATCGATGCGCTGCGCGGCGGTGGTGCCATTGCGCAGATTCAGGGTGTCGCCGTGCAGCTGCAGCGTGCCGTTGCTGAGAACGGTGCCGCCCTGGCCCTGCAGGTTGGCGGTGGTGACGCGCAGGTTGCCGGTGCCCGCCTGCTGCACGGTGCCGCCGGCATTGCCGAAGGACGCTGCATCGATCTGCAGGTCGGCATTGCTGGCCAGCAGGCCACCGTCGCTGTTGTCCAGGTGATTGCGGACGTTGAGCGTGCTGGCCTGCAGCCCCGTGGACAGCACGCGGCCGCCGCGGTTGTCGAAGTCCTGTGCGCTCAGGCCGAGCTGGCGGGCGATCAGCTGCGCACCGCGGTGGTCGGCGCGGCCCAGCAGCAGGTCTGCCGCGCCGGCGGTGGCAATGCTGCCCTGCACGCCATCCAGTACCTCCGCACGCAGCAGCAGGCCCTCGCTGCCGGCGTGGTTGATGCTGCCCCGGGTGTTGACCAGGGTGCCGATGTCGAGGCCGAGCCGCGTGGCATTGCTGGAGATGCTGCCCTCGCTGTTGTCGAGCTGGCCGATCGTCCAGATCGTGCCGGCACTGCCACCGTGGGCGAGGCTGCCGCCACGATTGATTGCCGATTGCGCCTGCAGCTCGAAGCCACGGGCGAAGGTCATGCGGCCGCCACTGTTGTCCAGCTGCTGCACCTGTGCGCTGGCCGCGCCCTGGACCTGCAAGGTGCCGCGCATGTTGCGCAGCGCCTGTCCCTGCACCAGCAGGGTGCTTACCCCCAGCGTGCCGTCGCTGTTGTCCAGGCTGTTGCGGGCGCTGAGCTGCAGGTCGCCACTGGCTTCGATGCGGCCGCCATCGTTGCCCAGCGTTCCTGCGATGTTGAGCACGCCGGCCGCCAGCGGCGGAAGTGGTGTGACCGGCAGGGTGCCGCCGCCGGTGCCGGGAGTGCCAGTGCCCGGGGTACCCGTGCCCGGATTGCCGGTACCTGGCGTACCCGTGCCTGGCGTACCCGTACCCGGCGGGGTGCCGGTGCCGCCGGTGCCGGTGCCTGGCGAAACACTGGACACGGTGCCGATACGGCCCTGCAGGTTGCTGAGGTCGGCGGCCTGCAGCTGCAGCGCTTGCGTTCCAAGCTGTTCGATGCTGCCGCCGCGGTTGCGCAGCGCATCGGCATTCACTTCGATGCGTCGCGCATTGAGCGTGCCGCCACTATTGTCGACATCTGCCGGGGTCTGCACGCGCAGCTCGCGCTCGGCACTGAGCGTGCCGGCATTGGCGATGCCCGCGCTGGCGTCGATACGCAGGTCCTGCTGCGCATGCATCGCGCCGGTGTTCTGCAGCCGGCCGTCGGCGGTGACCACCAGCTCGCCGGCCTGGGCACCGATCTTGCCGGCATTGCTTACGCCCACGCCATGTTCGTTGCCGACCAGCCAGATGCGGTTGGCATACATGCCGCCCAGCGCGCCCACATCCAGCGCGAAGGTGGGCGCGGCGGACGTGGGCTTCTGCTGCTGCACGCTGCTGTGGTCGGCACTGACCACGTTGCTGCCCAGGCTGGCCTGCAGCTGGTTGGCCCAGATGCCGGCATTGACCTGCAGCGAGCGGGTGATGATGTCGGTGTAGTCGGCGCGGCTGGTATCCAGGCCCGTGCCACCGACGCCGATGCTGCCGCCTTCCACGCGATAGCCTTCCAGCACGCCATTGCTGACGATCGGCGTGCCGGTGGTCAGGGTCACCCGGCTGGCGTTGAGGAAGCCCGCGCCATTGACCTGGATCCCGGCCGGGTTGGCGATGACCACCTGCGCGCGGGTACCGGCAACTTCCACGTAGCCATTGAGATGGCTGGGATTGCTGCTGTTGACCTCGTTGAGGATGACGCGGGCGGTGCCGGTGGCCAGCCACGGATTGCCCTGTACCCAGCCGCCCAGCTGGGTCTGCACGTCGCCGCGCGAGTTGTTGAGGATGACGCCCTGCTGGCCGACATCGAACTGCTGGTAGGAATTGCGCGACACGCCGCCAGCGCTGGGCGTGGTGATATTCACCTGCGGCGTGCCATTGGCCGAGGTGATCACCGTCGGGCGCTGGTTTGCCGGTGCGCCGGGATCGGCGGCAATACGGCCCGGGTCGGCCGGCGCCTGCTGCGCCGACAACGGCTGCACCAGCCCCACCCATCCCAGCACCAGCCACAGCGCGAAACTGATCGGACGCAGGGTGCCGACCGCATGGCCCTCTCGACTGTCGGCACCACCGCGGGCGGCGTTGACCAGCTCGGACGCCACCTGCATGACCCCGAGCGTACGGTTGAAGACCAGACGGTAGACTTTGTTCACGGCGCTGATTCCTTTCGGTGCTGTTGGGTTGTGCGCGCAGCGGTCTGCGCGTTACCGCATCGTGCTGGCCGCGCCGGGAACAGCGCGGGCCAGCTGTATGCAGGCGTCAGAACGAGATGCCCAGGTTCATTCCAAACGTGGTGTAGGCGGTCTGGAAACCGCGCGGCCTGGACAACGGGCTGCCGACAAAGGCGTCCCAGTTGACATGGCGGGTGCCGCCGCGAAGTCCGAGTGCGGTACCAGTAAGCCGGTCACCCAGCAGCCGGGCCGTGGACGGGCCGGCGACACGCCCGTGATCAACGGCGACGTAGGCTTCCACGCCACTGCCCAGGGGCACGCCCACTTCATTGCGCAGCAACCAGCCACGTTCACCGGTCAGCGACATTTCGCCATCAAAGCCCCGCACGGTGTAGCGGCCACCAATCGAGAACCGATCCTGCGGCACCAGCGGAGAGCGGTTCCACTGCGCGCGCCAGCTGCCGACGTAGCGCAGGCTCTGCTTGCCCCACTGCAAGGGCAGCACCAACTGTGCATCCGCGGTATAGATGCGGCCATGCGCCGTACCTTCGCCAAAGGCCTCTTCCGGCGCACGCAGCGCGTTGAAGGCGCCGGTACCCTTGCGGTACGCCAGGTTCACATCCAGGGTCGCCTTGCCGATGAAGTGACGGTGGCCCAGGCCCAGCTCCCAGCCCGCCATGCGGCGGCGCTGCACTTCGATCTCGGTATCGTTGATGAAGTTGTCCGATTCGCGGTACCAGCCGCGCGCGTACATGCTGGTTTTGGCGCGCGCGTTGCGGAACAACATGCGCGTCAGGCGCAGCTCGGCGTTGCGGCTGGAGCCACTGTAGACGTAGTTCTCGAATGCGCCGGCAACGGTCTGCTCATAGTCGAAGTTGCTGGCGTTGGCGCCCAGCAACCATCCGCCCAGCGGCACGCTGTAATGCACCGCCCAGCTGTCGGTGCCACGCTCACTGCCGTTGAGTACCGATTTGCCCACGTTGATGTAGAACAGATCGCTGAGACCGGCCGCGTTGTCCACCGACACTGTGGTACCCGCCTGCATCTTGCCGGTGGACTGGCTCCCGGCATCGTCCAGTGTCAGGTTGACCCGTACCAGGCGCGCCTGCTGCCAGCTGATCACCAGGTCGCTCTCGCCCGGCTTGGCCGCCGCGCCGTCGGCCGGGGGCGCGATCTGGATGTCCACTGTCGCGGTCGGCACGCGCTGCAGGTTTTCCAGCGCCTGCTCGATGTCACGCAGGTTCAGTACTTCGCCGCGTGCCACCCGCACCGCGTTCCAGAGGGCGGGGGTACGGCCTTCGCCGTCGGCGAAACGGATGGCATTGACGCGTCCCGGCACGACCGTGAGCGTCAGGATGCCGGTCTTCAGGTCCTGCGGCGCGGCGAGAATGCGCGTGGTGACGTAACCGCGTTCGATGATCGCGTTCTGCACGCGCTTCATCACGATGTCCACGCCGGCAGTACCCAGACAGCGCCCGGTTGCGGGGTCGCTGCGCGGATCGGCTGCCGCCAGTGCCCAACGGAAGCGTTCGGCCAGATCGCCCTGCAGCACGATGCTGTTGATGGTGAAGCAGGGTGATTCGTCAGCCGGCAGATGGCCGAGGTCTTCGGTGGCCGGCTGCAGCCGGACATCCGGCGTGGATTCCTGTTGTTCCCGCAGCGCGCGCTCGCGCTCCTGCTGCCGCAGCAACTCCTGCTCCGGTGACACCACCTGCGCCCAGGCCGGTGCCTGGAAACCGGTCATGGCCAGTGCCACAGCCACGGACAACCGCCACTGCAACGCGCGGCTGCGTACATTACGTCCCTGTTCCACGATGCTTTCTTCCCTGCGGATGGCTGCCAGTCCGACCAATATTCGGCTGGAAGAGGCAGCACTTTAAGGGAATCGCAGGGCAGGCGACAGGGCCGGCACGCCGCGCGGGCCCGGGCTTCCCAGGCAAAGTGTGATGTCCGACGGAGAGCCTTCCGCTGGCTGGCAGCGCCCGGAATCTGTCCCGGGTCTGCCAGCGTGCCGGCCAACGCTGGCAGCACTGGGGCCGCCGGTGGTGGCCGCCCGCCACTGCGTGCGGCGCAGCAGTGGCGGGACGTCCGCGAAACCGTGAACCCGATCAGGCCTCGTAGGCCGACTCGCCGTGCGAAGTCACATCCAGGCCGGTGCGCTCGGCTTCCTCGGTCACGCGCAGGCCGACCACGCTGCGCACCACCAGCAGGATCAGCGTGGTCACCACTGCCGACCAGACCACCGTCAGGCCAACACTGACCACCTGCACCCACACCTGATGCGCGATATCCAGATCGGCCTTGGTGCCGCCCAGCGACTGTGCACTGAACACGCCGGTGAGAATCGCGCCGACGATGCCGCCGACACCATGCACACCGAACACGTCGGCGGTGTCGTCCACCTTCAGCAGGCGCTTCAAACCGGTCACGCCCCACACGCAGACCACGCCGGCGACGAAGCCGATGATGATCGCGCCGAGCGGGCCGACGGTGCCGCAGGCCGGGGTGATGCCGACCAGACCGGCCACCGCACCCGAGGCGGCGCCCAGTGCCGACGGCTTGCCCTTGCTGATCGCTTCCACCAGCGTCCAGCCAAGCACCGCAGCGGCGGTGGCCAGCACGGTGTTGAGGAACGCCAGCGAGGCGACGGTATCGGCCGCAGCAGCGGAGCCGGCATTGAAGCCGAACCAGCCGACCCACAGCAGCATCGCGCCGATGTAGGTGAACGGCACGTTGTGCGGCTTCAGCGCGGTCTGCCCGTAGCCCAGCCGCTTGCCGACGAACCACGCGGCGACCAGGCCGGCAACACCGGCATTGATGTGGACCACGGTGCCGCCGGCGAAGTCGATCGCGCCCATTTCACCGAGGTAACCGCCACCCCACACGATGTGCGCCATCGGGATGTAGCTGAGGGTGAACCACAGCGCCGAGAACAGCAGCACCGCGCGGAACTTGATGCGTTCGGCAAAGGCGCCGACGATCAGCGCGGTGGTGATGCCGGCGAAGGTCGACTGGAAGGCGACGAACAGGTAGTCCGGCAGGCCCTTGATCGGCGTGTTGCCGACCGAGTCGGGGGTGAAGCCCTTGAGGAAGGCGAATTCGGTGAACGAGCCGAAGAACGGATTGCCGGCGCTGAACACCGCGCTGTAGCCATAGGCCACCCACAGCAGCAGTACCAGCGAGAACACCACCAGGATCTGGCTGAGCACCGACAGCACGTTCTTCGAACGCACCAGGCCGCCATAGAACAACGCCAGGCCCGGCACCACCATCAGCAGTACCAGCAGGGTAGAGGTCAGCATCCAGGCCACGTCGCCATGGTCGTAGGCAGCGGCGGCTTCGGCGACGGCAGGTGCGGCCGCCGCGGCGACCGGATCCTGCAGCGGTTCGACCGCTACGGTTTCGCTGGGCAGCGGCGACACCTGGGCCTGCGCATGGGCAGTTCCCGGCCAGGCGCCGGCAGCCAGCGCACTGAGCAGCATCAACAGGCACACCAGATGGAACCGGGCTTGCCACCCGGTGAGAAGGCGCATCTTCATGGGGGAGTCTCCGGAAGGGGGTTACAGCGCGTCGGCACCGATTTCGCCGGTGCGGATGCGGATGACCTGTTCGACGGCGGTGACGAAGATCTTGCCGTCACCGATCTTGCCGGTGCCTGCCGACGACTGGATCGCTTCGATCACCGCATCGGCACGCTCGTCGGTGACCACGGTTTCGATCTTGATCTTGGGCAGGAAATCGACCACGTACTCGGCACCGCGATACAGCTCGGTGTGGCCCTTCTGGCGACCGAAGCCTTTCACTTCGGTCACGGTGATGCCCGACACGCCGGCATCGGACAAGGCCTCGCGGACCTCGTCGAGCTTGAACGGTCGGATGATGGCGGAGATCAGTTTCATGCGCATGTCCCGATGGTGGATGGGGCCAGCGCGCCAGCGCGCGATGGCATCAGGCAACCACGGGCCATCGTGGCGATGGCCGTGGCTGTTGCACCGGACACGTACTGGGCCGGGACGGCCGTGCCTCTCTCCTTGCACGACCGACGCGGGAGGGAGGGCGGCCCTGGTCGCGTATCCGGTCTCTCTCTTGCCCCTGGGTTGGGGTCAGAACCCTTTCGCGGTGCGAAAAGGATCCGACCCCGTGCAACGACGGCTCCCCAGCCGCCCGATCAGCTGGCGTAGTACAGCTGGTATTCCAGCGGGTGGGTGGCCGCGCGGAACTTGGTCACTTCCTGCATCTTCAGCGCGATGTAGCCGTCGATGAAGTCATCGCTCATCACGCCGCCGGCCTTCAGGAACTCGCGGTCCTTGTCCAGCGCTTCCAGCGCCTGGTCCAGCGAGGAGCAGACCTGCGGAATCAGCTTCTCTTCTTCCGGCGGCAGGTCGTACAGGTCCTTGTCGCTCGGTGCGCCCGGGTCGATCTGGTTCTTGATGCCGTCCAGGCCGGCCATCATCAGCGCGGTGAAGGTCAGGTAGCCGGACTGGATCGGATCCGGGAAGCGCATTTCGATGCGGCGTGCCTTCGGGTTGGACACCCACGGGATGCGGCACGAAGCCGAACGGTTGCGGGCCGAGTAGGCCAGCATCACCGGTGCTTCGTAGCCCGGCACCAGGCGCTTGTAGCTGTTGGTGCCCGAGTTGGCGAAGGCGTTGATGGCCTTGGCGTGCTTGAAGATGCCGCCGATGTACCACAGCGCCATCTGGCTCAGGCCGCCGTAGCCGTCACCGGAGAACAGGTTGGTGCCGCCCTTGGACAGCGACTGGTGCACGTGCATGCCGCTGCCGTTGTCGCCGACGATCGGCTTGGGCATGAAGGTGACGGTCTTGCCGTTGCGGTGCGCCACGTTCTTGATGACGTACTTCATGCGCAGCAGTTCGTCGGCCTTCTGCACCAGGGTGCTGAACTTGGTGCCGATCTCGCACTGGCCGGCGGTGGCCACTTCGTGGTGCTGCACTTCCACTTCGATGCCGACCTGTTCCAGGGTCTTGCACATTTCAGCGCGAAGGTCGTGCAGGGTGTCGGTCGGCGGAACGGGGAAGTAGCCGCCCTTCACGCCCGGACGGTAACCGCTGTTGGCGCCGTCGTACTTGGCGCCGCTGTTCCATGCCGCTTCTTCCGAATCGACCTGGAAGAAGGTGTGGCCCATTTCATTGGCGAAGCGGACCGAATCGAAGATGAAGAATTCCGGCTCCGGGCCGAAGAACGCGGTTTCGGCGATGCCCGAGGACTTCAGGTACGACTCTGCGCGCTTGGCGATGCCGCGCGGGCAACGGCCATACGGCTGCATGGTGGCCGGATCGAGGATGTCGCAGCTGATCACGATGGTCGGATCGGCGTAGAACGGGTCGACGTAGGCGCTGGCGGTATCCGGCAGCAGCACCATGTCCGATTCGGCGATGCCCTTCCAGCCGGCGATCGAGCTGCCATCGAACATCTTGCCTTCTTCAAACAGCGACGGCTCGACGATGCTGACCGGGAAGGTCACGTGCTGCTCGACACCGCGCATGTCGACAAAACGCAGGTCGACGAACTCGATCTGGTTGTCCTTGATCAGCTTTTCTACGTTTTCCACGGACATCGGTACGACCTCGGATGGGGATGAATGCCTGCTGAGGTACAGCAACGACCGTGCCAACTTTTGGTCACCTGCAAGTCATTGATTTCAAAAAGGCCGCCCCGGATCGGTGCAGAACAGCGCGCACCAAACGGGTGCACCAAGGACCAGACGCACCCGTTTGGTGCGGCATGGATCGTCTATTCTTTCGACCTTCTATCGCCGCCCGCACCCGCCCTGTCCATGTCCGATCTGCTCTCTGCCCTGCTGCTGGGCATCCTCGAAGGCTTGACCGAATTCCTGCCGATCTCCAGCACGGGCCACCTGCTGATCGCCCAGCACTGGCTGGGCGCGCGATCGGACTTCTTCAACATCATCATCCAGGCCGGCGCGATCCTGGCGGTGGTGCTGGTGTTCCGCCAGCGCCTGCTGCAGCTGGCCACGGGCTTCGGGCAGCGTGAGAACCGCGACTACGTGTTCAAGCTCGGTGCCGCCTTCCTGGTAACCGCGGTGGTCGGCCTGGTGGTGCGCAAGGCCGGCTGGTCGCTGCCGGAAACGGTCAGCCCGGTGGCCTGGGCGCTGATCATCGGCGGCATCTGGATGCTGCTGGTGGAGGCCTACACCGCACGCCTGCCCGACCGCGACCAGGTGACCTGGACGGTGGCCATTGGTGTTGGCCTGGCACAGGTGGTGGCCGGTGTGTTTCCCGGCACTTCGCGTTCGGCCTCGGCCATCTTCCTGGCCATGCTGCTGGGCCTGAGCCGCCGCGCGGCGGCTGCCGAGTTCGTGTTCCTGGTCGGCATTCCCACCATGTTCGCCGCCAGTGCGTACACCTTCCTGGAACTGGCCAAGGAAGGAAACCTGGCCAGCGAGAACTGGACCGAGGTGGGTGTGGCCTTCGTTGCCGCGGCCATCACCGGCTTCGTCGTAGTGAAGTGGCTGATGGGTTACATCAAGTCGCACACGTTCACCGCGTTCGCGCTCTACCGCATCGCGCTGGGCGCCGCGCTGCTGCTGTGGTTGCCCTCCGGCAGCTGAACAGCGCCGGGGCGCGGTAACCCCGTTGCCGACCCCACCCCGTTTCCCCCACGGTTCCCCAAGGAGAATCACCATGAACCGCAAGCTCACCCTGCTCCTCCCGCTGGCCCTGCTGGCCGCCTGCAGCCAGACCCCGGCCCCGGCCGGCACCGGCGGCGACGACGTTGCCCCGGCCGCCGCCAAGGCAGCAGACCAGCAGACGCTGGCGCACCTGGACGCGCAGCGCCTGCAGAGCCAGCACTGGCTGCTGCAGCAGGCCACCGCAGCCGACGGCAAGCGCATCGACGCGCTGTTCGCACGCGAAGACAAGCCGGTCACCCTGGACTTCGCTGATGGCCGCCTGTCGGTCAGCAACGCCTGCAACCACATGGGTGGCGGCTACACCCTGGCCGACGGCAAGCTGAGCGTCAGCGCGATGGCCTCGACCCTGATGGCCTGCACCGACAAGGCGCTGATGGCGCTGGACGAGGCCGTGTCGAGCCGCCTGCAGGGCGAGCTGAAGGCCGAACAGGACGCCGACGGCAAGCTGACCCTGACCACCGCCAAGGGCGATGTGCTGGTGTTCAACCCGGAGCCGACCGCTGAAACCCGCTACGGCGGCGCCGGCGAAACCGTGTTCCTGGAAGTGGCCGCCAAGACCCAGAAGTGCTCGCACCCGCTGATCCCGGACTACCAGTGCCTGCAGGTGCGTGAGGTCAAGTTCGACGACAAGGGCCTGAAGCAGGGCGAGCCGGGCAAGTTCGAGAACTTCTACGGCAGCATCGAGGGCTACACCCACGAAGACGGCGTGCGCAACGTGGTGCGCGTGAAGCGCTACGAAGTGAAGAACCCGCCGGCCGATGCGCCGTCGCAGGCGTACGTGCTGGACATGGTGGTCGAGTCGGCCATCGAGAAGAAGTAAAACGATGGAATGGCGGCCGCAAGGCCGCCCTTCTTCGTTGGCGGTAGAGCCGGCCGCTGGCCGGCTGCCACAGGCACCTCCGGCGGACATGGGACATGCCGGCCAGCGGCCGGCACTACCCGATATACAGCCTCAGCCCAGCGCCGGGTTCAACGTGTAGGTGCCATGCAGTGCGGCTTCGGCCAGCACGTGGCCATGCATGGCGCGGTAGGCATCGGCGGCGGTGAAGCGCGCCGGCAGATCGAGCGAGGCCACGTCCAGCGCAAATACGCGGAAGAAATAGCGGTGCACGCGCAGGCACCTCCGGCGGACATGGGACATGCCGGCCAGCGGCCGGCACTACCCGATATACAGCCTCAGCCCAGCGCCGGGTTCAACGTGTAGGTGCCATGCAGTGCGGCTTCGGCCAGCACGTGGCCATGCATGGCGCGGTAGGCATCGGCGGCGGTGAAGCGCGCCGGCAGATCGAGCGAGGCCACGTCCAGCGCAAATACGCGGAAGAAATAGCGGTGCACGCGTTCGTCGTTGAACGGCGGATACGGGCCGTCATAGCCCAGGTAATCGCCGGCCATGTCCGGGTTGCCGGCGAACCAGCCGGTGAAGTCGTTCAGGCCCTGGCGGCTGCCCGCCGGGCCAGCCGGTGCGGTCCTGCCCTTGACCACGAAGCCGTCGCTGCAGCTGCCTGCTGCGATCTCCTGCACCGAGGCCGGGATATCAGCCATCACCCAATGCACGAAATCGCAGCGCGGCTGATCGCGCGGCACGGTCATGTCCGTACGGCCGACCGTTTCAGGCACGGTCGGCACGTCCGGGTCCACGCACACCAGCAGGAACGAACGCGTGCCTTCCGGCGCGCCGTTCCAGGCCAGGTGCGGATTGCGGTCCGGGGCGAAGCCGGCGGCATCGCCGGCGGCGAACTCGCGGTCGATCGGTGCACCGTTGGTCAGGCTGTGACTGCTCAATTGCATCGGACGCTCCTCACTCTTCCGGGTAACCCAGGCGCACCGCAATCGGGGTGAGCAGGGCGAAAGCGGCGCTCATCACGTCGCGGTAGTTGCGCCAATGGCCAGGCGGCAGGCGCGGTGCACCCAGCTGCGCCGCCGGCGGCATCGGCCGCTCGAACAGGCGGCCGAGCAGTTCAGCCATTGCCTGCGGATCGTTGCCGATATGGTCGATGCGCAGCAGTACATGTGGGTACAGGTCTTCCTCATGCAACGTGGCGACCTGGGTCAACGCACGCGCCAGCCACTCACCGGCTTCGGCCAGCGAGGTCATCGCCAGCGGCGCGGCGGCGCCGTAGGCCACCCAGTCCAGCAGCATGTCGCGCGGGTCACGCAGCACCAGCAGCAGGCGGCCCTGCGGCAGCTGCGGGCGCAGCGCCCACAGCAGGGCGTTGTCCCACCACAGCAACCAGTCGATCACGGTGTCGTTCTGCAGGCCACGTGCCGGCAGCTGTTCGCGCCAGCGTTCCACCAGCCGCTCCGGGGTCAGCACGCCCGAGGCCAGATCCTGCAGCGTGTGGTAGTTCTGGAACGCATCATCGGGCGGCGTGTTGGTGTAGCGGTCACTGCGCAGCACCGGGCTGGCGGCGGCCAGGCCGGTCGCCACGCGCTCCACGCCCGAACCCGGTGCGCCCCACAGGAAGATCGGCGCGGAGGTGGCATCACCGTCGATATCGCCCTTGTCCGGCCAGCTCGGCGGGGCCTTGGCCTGCGGCGGCAGCGGCAGGCGCTGCGGCGCCTGGTCGGCCTGCAGCGCCATCCACGTACGCAGCGCTTCCTGCGGCTGCGCGGCACGGTCCTGGATCTCGCCCATCCACGTCCGCAGATCGGCGCGATGGCCTTCCGGCGCCAGGTCGATCAGTGCCTGCACGCGAGCCACGGCAGCGGCCGGATCCCGTTGCAGCAGGCCTTCAACCAGGCGGGTTTCGCCACTGACACGACCCGGCTCCTGGCTGACGATACGCTCGGCAATCGCTTCGGCCTGCGCATGTTCACCGGCCATGTCGTGCAGGCGCAGGCGTGCCTCAAGTGCCGGCAGATGCTCGGGCATCGCTGCCATCCAGCGCTCGACAGCGGTCACCGCACTTTCGCTGCCCACCTGCTCGATCGCCAGCCGCGCCAGCCACACGTCGTGCAGCTGGTCATTGTTTTCCAGCACCGCGTCCAGTCGAGCACGTGCTTCATCCTCACGCCCCAGGCGCTGCCATGACATCAGCAGCAGCTGCAGCATCTGGCGGTCATCCGGCTGCGTTTCCAGCAGCGGCAGCAGGTACTCCAGCGCCTGCAGCGGCTGGCCGCTGCGCAGCGACAGCTCGCCGGCCAGGCGACGCATCGCCGGCACGTCCATCTGCGGCTGCTGCAGGGCCACCTGCATCGCTTCGGCCGCAGCCGGCACATTGCCCTGGCGCAGCGCCAGCTGCACCACCAGGCCGTGCAACGAGGAAAGCGACGGGTTCAGTTCCAGCACGCGACGGAACGACTGCTCGGCGAACGCCAGCATGTCCTTGCCCAGATAGGCAAAACCCAGTGCATACAACACGCGGGGATCGTCCGGCAACGCCTTGCTGGCGGCCGACAGCAGCGACAGCGCGCGATCCGCATCGCCGCGGCGCAGGGCAACCATGCCGTCGATGGTCAGCAGCTCCGGGTGATCCGGCTCGACGCGCGACGCCAACGTCGACACGCGCGCCGCTTCGTCGAAGTCGTTGCGGCCGATCGCCAGGTGCGCCTGCATCAGGTAGGCGGAGAAGGAATTCGGATCGAGGCCGGTGGTGCGCGCCAACGCCTCGTCAGCACCTTCGAACTGGCGCAGGGCCAGCAGCAGGCCGGCCTGCTGCAGGTGCAGCTGGGCATCGTCCGGGGCCAGGCGCAGCGCCTCCTGCAGGGCGTCCATCGCGTGCTCGGCGTTGCCCTGCTGCTGCAGCGCAAGCGCCAGCCAGCGGTGGGCTTCGGCCAGGCCGGGTTCATCACGGGTCCACGCCTGGGCCAGCTGCACGGCCTGGTCGGCCTGGTTCTGGCGCAGCGCTTGGATGATCTGGTCTTGCATGGCAGTCCGCTTCAAGTGCAAACCCGCATTGTAGCGGCCCGCACGCCGGTGCCGGTTCAGCCCTGCAGCACCCGCTGCAGGCGCTGTGCCACCCAGCGCTCGGAGAAGCCATCACCCCGCCAGTTTTCGAGGAAGCCGCAGTGGCCTCCCCAGCAGGCCGTTTCCAGGTGTGCCTGGCGCGGCAGCTGCCAGTCGCTGAAGGTCACATACGGGATCACCGGGTCATCCTGGGCCATCAGGATGTCGGCCGGCACCTGCAGGGTGGACAAGCGGTCACCGGCAATCGAGTAGCCGTCGAAGTAGGCCTGCAGCGAGCCGAAGCTGGTGTGCCGTTCGACCAGCCATGCGGTCAGCGCGCGGATGTCCAGCTTCAGCACGCGGTCGTCGCAGTCGCTCAGCTCGGGGAACAGGTCACGCTTGCGCCGCAGCGAACCGGCCCATTTGCGCCGGAAGTACCAGTCGTACATTGCCGGGCCGTTCTCGATGCTGTCCATGGTCAGCGCCGGGTCCAGCACCGGGCACACCGAGGCCACGCGCAGCAGCGGCACGCCGGCCGCCGGCGCACGCAGGGCCAGGCGCAGCACGAAGTTGCCACCCAGCGAGTACCCGGCGGCCACCAGCGGCAGCTGCGGCCAGCGCTGGGCGATGTCACCCGCGGCATGTACCACTTCGTCGATCAGGTTGGAGTGGAAGATGCCGGGGTTCAGATGATGGGTGTTGCCGTGGTCGCGGAAGTTCAGGCGCACCACATCGAAGCCCTGTTCGATCATGCGCGCGGCCGCCATGCGCATGTAGCTGGATTCGGCACTGCCCTCCCAGCCGTGCAGCAGCAGGGCGATGCCCTTGGGCTCGCGACCTTCGACATGGCTGTGCCAGCCCTGCAGGCGCACGCCGTCGCCGCCATCCAGGATCAGCTCTTCGCTGACCGCGCCGGTGGCCGCCAGCAGCAGCAGGCCGCGCTGCAGGCGCATGCGGCTGGAGCTGAGCATCGACTGCAGGTGCGGATTGCGCAGCCAGCGTGGCGGCTGGTAGTCGGACGCATGCAGCGTCGGCGTACCGGCGTCCAGGACGGGTGGCGGGATCAGGGCCACCGCATCCTCACTGCGTGCTCATGGCCGCCACGATGCGCGCGCGCGAGGTTTCCGCGATGCGCCGACGGCCTTCCAGGTCCTGGGTACCGATCGGCTCCAGGAAATGCACTTCGGTATGCCGCGCCGGCTCACCGAGCAGGCGCAGGAAATTGGCGGCGAAACTCTCGCCTGGACCAAACGCGACGATGGTCTGTGCGTCGCCCTTCGCCCCGTACACCAGCGCAACCGGCTGCACCGGCACGCCGGTTTCAACCGCGGCCTGGAAGATGCGGGCATGGAACGGACCCACTTCGTGGCCGCCACGGGTGCGCCCTTCCGGGAACACGCCCACCGCCTTGCCGGCACGCAACCGGTCGGCCATCACCTGCATCACCCCACCGAGCGATTCGGTGTTGCCCCGCTGGTGGAAGATGGTCTGCCCGCGCGCGGCCAGCCAACCGACCAGCGGCCAGCTGGCGATCTCGCGCTTGGCAACGAAGCCCATCATGCGCTGGCTGTGCAGGATGGAGATGTCGACCCAGCTGACGTGGTTGGCGACGAACAGCACCGCGCCCGGCAGCGGCCTGCCGACCTGCGACAGGCGGAAGCCGAAGATCCACATCAACCCGCCCTGCCACCAGTTCACCACTTTGGCCCCGAACGTATCCTCGCCCACGCGTAGCTCGCCCCACGGCGGCAGCATGCCGATCAGGATCAGCGGCAGGAACACGGTGATGTGGACCAACAGCAGCGGTACGCGGTACAGGTAACGGCACACACGCGCCACGCCGCCACGGGGGGCCGGAGTGGGGGAAGTCATCCGCGCACGATACCGGAGCGCCGCAGCAGCTGCCAGCCGATTTAGGCCATAACCGCCATTGACCGGGGCAATCGGCGGGGAACGCTGGGTTCCGCTGCCGTCAACGCGCCCTCCGGGGGCTCAACCGTGACCGGCGGCCACCACTGCCAGGGTCAACCGCGAGATGCACACCAGCCGCCCCTGCTCATCCTCGATGCGGATCTCCCACAGCTGGGTGCTGCGGCCCACGTGCAGCGCGCGGGCGGTGCCGGTGACCGTACCCGAACGCACGGCACGCACGTGGTTGGCATTGATCTCCAGGCCCACGCAGATCTGCTTTGCGGTATCCACGCACAGGTTGCCGGCGCTGCTGCCCAGGGTTTCGGCCAGCACCACCGAGGCACCGCCATGCAGGATGCCGTAGGGCTGGCGGGTGCGCTCGTCCACCGGCATGGTGGCCTGCAGCCAGTCGTCGCCGACCGCACTGAAGATGATGCCCAGCGATTCAATGGCCGTGTTGCGACTGAGCGCGTTGAGCTGCTCGATGGAAACGGCTTCGCGGAATACCTGGGTCATGCGGCACCTTCAAAGAATGGGAACGAGGCCGGCACCGAATGCGGTCAGCATGCGCACCAGCAGCCACTTCGGCCCCACGTTGACTTCGGGGAAGTCACCGACGGCGCTGTAGCAGCGATGGAAATCCGGGTCCTGCCTCGGCAGCGGCCGTGGGCAGTCCGGGCCGGGCTTGAATTCATAGTCGGTGGCGTAGCGCCACGGCCAGAAGTCGAGGATCGGCAGCGCTTCGGAGGCCTTGCCGACGCTGTAGTTCAGCCCCGACAGCACTGGCGGCTTCGCCCGCGGCGCCACCGTCCACGAGTTCTGCGGGTGGATGTCGCGCAGGATGCTCTGGGCGAGTTCCTCGGCAAAGGCCGGGTCGTCGATGATCACCGCGCCTTCGGTGTTGTAGTTCTCGCTGCGCGGATCGAAGTTGTGGGTGCCGACCACGCCGATGCGGCGATCGACCACCAGCGACTTGGCGTGCAACCCCATGCGCGCGCCCTTGCGGGTGACCGGCAGTGGCTTGTTGACTGCCTTGCTGCCAAGGAACGACGGCCGGGTCTCGGTGCGCAACAGCCGCGTTTCGACCTCGCTGCCCGCGGCACGGCGGCGCGCGCGCGCGTTGTCATAGGCACCGTCGCTGTGGCGGTGGTTCACCGGACCCTGCTTGCCGGTCCCGCTGGAGCCGCCATCGCGGCCACCACCCGCATTGCTGCCCGCCGCGCTGCCACCGATCAACGGATTGCGACCACTGTCATCCACGCCATCAGGCGCGGCGATCGGGTCGGGCAGCAGATTGCGGTAGTCGACCGGTGCGTCCAGCGGGAACGGCTTGTATTCGAAGATGTTGAAGCCCAGTTCGCGCATGTTGCGCCGCTTGTACTTGTACGACAGCGCATAAACGATCGGATTGTCAGTGGCGGCCAGGCTGTTGCTGGACACCACCACGCGCGGCGGCTGCGGGCGCTTGCGCAGCTCGCGGAACAGCTTCTGCGCCGGCTTGGACAGCACCAGGTACGGCGTCTGCAGGATCACTTCCTTCTGCGCACCGGCAATGAGTGCGTCCAGCTGCGGCTCGGTCACGTGCTGGCCCGCCAGCGGGGCATCGGCCTTCTCCCGGCGGTGCTTGCGCGGCAGGTCGGCGACGTAGCGCACCGAGGCCACCGGCAGCGCGGTATCCACGAAGGAACGGGTGACGAAGTCCATGTCATTGGCTTCGGCGCTGACCCGCTGCACCCGCTCGGGACGGCGGAAGGTGGCCGGGGGCAATGTGGGCACCCCCTGGCGCAGCAGGGTACGGCCCACGTCGTTCAGGCGTTCGGCCGGCACGCTGCGCTGCGCGCGCCAGAACGCATCGAAGTTGGCCGCCATCGCCCGCGCTTCCGGCCCGGCGATCAGCACATCGCGGTCGCGGAAGTTGTACTCGCGGTCCCAGTCGTAATAGTCGTCCTGGTAGTTGCGGCCACCGACCACGCCGATCGCATCGTCGATCACCAGCAGCTTGTTGTGCATGCGCTGGTTGAAGCGACGGAAGCAGCACAGCACGCTGCCGGCGTAGTCGAAATAGTTCAGGCGCGCCTTGCCGAAGGTCGGGTTGTAGACCCTCAGCTGGAAATTCTGGTGGGCACCGGACAGCGCGCCGAGGATCTCCAGGTCGGAGATCGCCGAGAGCTGGTCGATCAGCACCCGCACCTTGACCCCGCGCCGGGATGCGGCCAGCAGCTCGTCGATGACCAGGCGGGCGCTGTCGTCCTTGTCGAAGATGTAGGTCTGCAGGTCGATGCTGCGGGTGGCGCTGCGCAGCAGGTTGAGCCGCGCGACCAGGGCGCCCTCGCCCTCATCCAGCAGGGTGGCGTAATGCTGCGGCCGTTCCGGGGTGGATTCGGTGAACGCCCGGCCGGCCAGGGCCCGCAGTGGCGAATCCAGCGCACAACGGTCGGCACGCTGGCAATCGACCTGGGTCGAGCGCGCCTGCACGGCGATGGCCTCGGCCCGGTCGCGCTCGGCATGCGACAGCGATGCACAACCACTGCCCAGCAACACGGTTGCCAGCGCCAGTACACGCAGCAGGTGGTTCACGGTTTAGGCGCCTCGCTCAGGCGCGCACGCAATACGAAAGTCACTCGGTCACTCAAGGCAAGCTGCCAGCTTTCCATGCCATACCGGCCTCGTTGCACGGTACCGCGGCTGACGACGTCGCAATCATAGCCGGGTCGGGCGCAGTCCGCCTTCTCGACCTTGAGCGACTCCGGGTGGCTGATCCCACGCAGGGTCAACCTGCCGTTGATGTCGCCCCCGTCCTCCACGGTCTCCGGCCAGTACGGCAGGGAGTCGAACTCGACCACCGGATGGCGGCCGGCATCGAAGAACTCCTCACCGCGCATCCAACCGGTGTAGCGCGGCTTGCCGGGAATCTCGACCGAGCGCGTGAACATCTTCAGGTGCACCTGGTGGCGGCCGTCGGAGAGGATCTCGATGCGTCCCTCGAAGTGCGGAAACACGCCCTCGATGCGCTGCCCGAAGCGGGTGCGCACCTCGAAACCGATCTGCGAACGCTGCGTATCCAGGCGCAACACGCGGTGCGCCTCGGCGACCACCGGTGGCAATGTCGTGGGCGGTGGTGCGGCAGCCCAGGCCGGGCCGGATACCAGCAGCACGGGCAGCAGGAAGCGGCTGCGCCGCGCCAGGCTCATCGGATCACGGCCACCAGAACGCATTCAGGCTGGCCACGCCCGGCTCGATCGAGGCCTCGCGTGGGAAACCGAGCACAGCCACGCCACCCGGCGGCATGCCACGGTAGTCACTGCTGGTGCCGTCGGTCATCAGCGCCACCAGCTGCTCCAGGCCCGGGTTGTGGCCGACGATCAGCACCCTGTCCAGGTCACGCCGCTCATCCACCAGCGCGGCCAGGGTGCCCGGGGTCGCTTCGTAGATACGGTCTTCCAGGCGCTTTTCGACATAGCCGATGGCCGCCATCACCGCTTCCAGGGTCTCGCGGGTCCGTCGCGAAGGGGAACACAGCACGCAGTCCGGCAGCAGCTTGTTCTCCTTCAGCCACTTGCCGGCGGCTTCGGCTTCGGCGAGCCCCACCGGCGACAACGGCCGGTCGAGATCAGCCTGGCCGGAAACGGCCGGTTCGGCATGGGCGTGACGGAGCAGGATCAGTTCGCGCATTGCGGGATTCCAATAAAGGGGTGGGTACCTACGACTCTTACAGCTTCAACCAGGACAACAGGGGTTCCCAGTCGGCCTGGTGCTCGCGCACCTGGGCGGAGCGGTAATCGAACAGACTGCGGCCCAGGCCGGTCATGACCACGTAGCTCTGGCTGTCGCGCAGCTGCGCGACCACCGGGTACGGCCATTCGGACAGCATCTGCAGCGCCTGCTGCGAGGTCTGGGTCCAGGGCTTGGTGCGGTTCAGCACCAGCCCCACCGGCAGCTTGCGGCTGTGCACGCGCGGGTTCTGGGCCAGGCTGTTGAGGAAGCCGACGATGGCTTCGATGTCCAGCGCCGAGGGCAGCACCGGCACCACCACCGCGTCGGCAGCGTCAAGGAAATGGGGGATATCGTCGGCCAACGCCCCGGCCGGGGCATCGATGATGACGGTTTCGGTGCCGTCGGGCAGTTTCTGCGCCCACTGCTTCTTCCGATACACGTCGATGGGGAGCACCGCGCTTTCCAGCCCGGCACGCCGTTGCGCCCAGCGGGTGCTGGAGCCCTGCGGGTCGGCATCGGCGATCACCGTGGCCTTGCCCTGCAATGCCGCGTACGCGGCCAGGTGGGTGGCGACGGTGGTCTTGCCCACCCCGCCCTTGGAACCGGCCACCAGGATCGTCTTCATGCCAGCCTCGCTTCCGGGTACGTGCCCCGAGCGTACACCGGCGGTGGTGACGGGAGGTAGCACCGCGCTGAACCTGCGGCCATCGCCTTTGCTATCGTGGCGCCCCCGAAGGATCGAACCGGCATGAGCGAACTGCAGGACCTGAGCGCACTGATCCGCGCCAATACCCCCCTGATCGTGATCGAGACCCAGGATGAGGGTCGCATCGTCGAACTGTTCCGGCAGACGCTGATGCACGTCTGGCGGGCCCTGCACCGCTGGTCGATCACCGAGGGCCTGCGCCGCATCGACCTGGACAGCGAGGACCCGGCGATCGGGCCGCCCGATGCCAGCGCGGCCCTGCAGATGATCCGCCAGGCCGACCAGCGCGGGGTCTACCTGCTGCTCGATTTCCACCCCTACCTGGGCTATGCCAGCCACCAGCGCGCCCTGCGCGACCTGATCCAGCGCCGCCACAGCGAGCCGCACGTGCTGGTGCTGATCGGTGCCAAGGTCGAACTGCCGGCCGAGCTGGAAGCGCTGGCGGTGCGCTTCAACCCGCGCCTGCCCGATGCCAACGCCCTGTTGAAGATGCTGCGCGAGGAGGCCGATGCCTATGCACGCGAGCATGGCGGTCGGCGGGTTGAAGTCGACAGCGAAGCGGTCAAAAAGATCCTGAAGAACCTGCAGGGCCTGAGCCTGGTCGATGCCCGGCGCATCGCGCGCCAGCTGATCTACGCCGACGGCGCACTGCGCGACGACGACCTGCCGCAGCTGGCGCGGCTGAAGTTCGAGCTGCTCAACCGCAGCGGCCACCTGTTCTTCGAACATGACAGCGCGCGCTTCGGCGACGTGGCCGGAGCGAACCGGCTCAAGCGCTGGATCAACCAGCGCCGGGTCGCATTCATCGCCGGCTCGGCGCCGGCCGGGCTGGACCCGCCGCGCGGCATGCTGTTGCTGGGCGTGCAGGGCTGCGGCAAGTCGATGCTGGCCAAGGCAACCGCCGCCGGCTTCGGCGTGCCGCTGCTGCGCCTGGACGTAGGCGCGCTGTACAACAAGTACCACGGCGAGACCGAAGCCAACCTGCGTCAGGCACTGGCCTCGGCCGAGCAGCTGGCGCCCTGCGTGCTGTGGATGGACGAGATCGAAAAGGGCCTGGCCAGCGGAGGCGAGGACGGCGGCGTGTCACGCCGCGTGCTCGGTTACCTGCTGACCTGGATGGCCGAACGCAAAGCGCCGGTGTTCATCGTCGCCACCGCCAACCAGGTACACGAACTGCCGGCCGAGCTGCTGCGCAAGGGGCGCTTCGACGAGATCTTCTTCGTCGACCTGCCCTCGCCGGAGGTCCGCGTGGAACTGCTGCGGCTGCACCTGGGCCGGCGCCAGCTCAACGCCGATGATTTCGCACTGCCCGCGCTGGCGGCGGCCGCCAATGGTTTTTCCGGCGCCGAGATCGAGCAGGCGATCGTGGCCGGCCTGTATGCGGCACATGCCGAGGGCCGGCCGCTGGACACCGAGCTGCTGATGAACGAGATCCGCGCCACGCGCCCGCTGTCGGTGCTGATGGCCGAGTAGGTGGAAGCACTGCGGGCGTGGGCGTCGGGGCGGACGGTTTCCGCGGACGACTGAGTTTCCAGCGAACGGCGCAGCCCCTCGTGGCGGCTGGTTGACTGTGAACATCAAAAGCCGCGCTTGGCCGGGCGGGATGGATTCGCGGGGGACGCCGTGAACCCACCCCGCCCGGCCTCTGACAATTTCCGAGTGCGTCCGCCACGGAAAAGAAAAAAGAAAAGCAGAATCAAAAGCAAAAGCCAGTTGGTTGGCCGCCTTCTGTAGAGCCGAGCCCACGCTCGGCTGCTCTTCGATCAGATATCGAAAAATCGATTCCGATACAGATTCATCCACGCATGGCGTGGATCTACCGTGTCGACCAAGGTCGGCACCTACCAACAGCTGCCGGAATCTGTCGAAGGCGGGGCACTGTGGGTTTGCGGGGTGTGAGCCGCATGGATGCGGCGACCAAGCCCCCATGGACGGGTTCACGGCGGCCCCGCAAACCCACAGTGCCCCGCCATCCCGCAGGAAGCCCGCTGTTGCTTCGGCTGTTGCTGTTGCTTCAGCCCTTGCCTCTGCGGGTGCCGGGTGCAACCCGGCCGAACCCCTTCCCTCAGGGCCAGACAGGTGGTGCGGCCGCCCAGGCCTGCTGCACCTCAGCCAGCGTCGCGCGCTCATCCTCACGCCACTGCGGCAGCAGCTGCCCATAGTTGGCCGTGGTATTCCACTGCGACGGCTCGGTACGCACCGCAGCGGCGTACCACTGCACTGCCTCCTGCTTCTGCCCCAGCCGCCACAGCGCCAGCGCGTAGGTCGGTGGCACCCAGCTGGGCTTGGTACGGGCGTTGCCGGCCGATGAAAGCCACTGTTCCAGCGCCGCCTCCACCCTGCCCTGGCGCAACAGACCCCATCCGTAGTTCCAGCGCACGCTGCGGCCACTGCTGCTCTGTGCCGATGCCTCCTTCAAGGCTTCGCCATACAGCTGCTCGGCCAGCTCGCCGCGGCCCTGGGCGCCAGCCACTGACGCCAGCTGCACCGTCGCCTCAACCGCGCGCCGGCCGCGTTCACGCAGCTTGACCAGCTGGGTGACCAGCTCATCGCCCTCGCCCTGTATCGCCACCATCGGCGTGGCGGCCAGGTCGCTGTCGAAGTAGAACTCCTGTGGTGCCGGCAGGGCCGGCGCGGCCCACGCAGTGGCCGCTCCCGAAGCCAGCAGCACGCTGGCCAGGATCTTTCCTGAAACTGACATCCCTTCTCCCCAGGCCGCAAGCGCAGCCTCCCTCTCTCCCCCCCGATCCTAACCCCGGCGCCGCCACTGGCGCGAGTGCCGGGGTCTCGCGGCCCCGCTGCTACAATTCGCGCCTTTCCCGCCGCGTGCCTGCACGCGGCCGGTGCCAGCCGATCCTCACCGGGCCAGCCATGACCAGTACCGCGCAACTCACTTCGCCCTCTTCCGCCGACCTGCTCGACCGTGATTACACGCTCGACCACAAGTACACACGCAACGAGGGGCGGATCTACCTGAGTGGCGTGCAGGCGCTGGTACGGCTGCCGTTGATGCAGCGCCTGCGCGACGCCGCCGAAGGCATCGACAGCGCCGGTTTCGTCAGCGGCTACCGCGGCAGCCCACTGGGTGGTTTCGACCTGGAACTGTGGCGCGCGCGCAAGCATCTGGACGCAGCCAAGGTGAAGTTCACCCCCGGCCTCAACGAGGACCTGGGCGCGACCATGGTGTGGGGCACGCAGCAGACCAACCTGTTCCCCGGTGCCAACGTGCAGGGCGTGTTCGGCATGTGGTACGGCAAGGGCCCGGGTGTGGACCGTTGCGGCGACGTGTTCAAGCACGCCAATGCAGCCGGCACCTCGCGTTATGGTGGCGTGCTGGCACTGGCGGCCGACGACCATGCCTGCCGCAGCTCGACCCTGCCGCACGGCAGCGAAGACGAGTTCGTCAGCGCGATGATGCCGGTGCTGAACCCGGCCGGCGTGCAGGACATCCTCGACATGGGCCTGCTCGGCTGGGCAATGAGCCGCTATACCGGGCGCTGGGTCGGCTTCAAGACGATCGCCGAGACGGTGGAATCGTCGGCCTCGGTGGAGGTCGATCCGATGGCGCGCCGCATCGTGCTGCCGGAAGATTTCGAGATGCCGTCGGCTGGCCTCAACATCCGCTGGCCGGACCCGCCGCTGGACCAGGAGATGCGCCTGCACCGCTATGCGGTGAAGGCTGCACAAGCGTTCGCCCGTGCCAACGGCATCGACAAGGTGGTGATGGACGCGCCGCGCGCGCGGCTGGGCATCGTCACCACCGGCAAGAGCTACCTGGACGTGCTGCAGGCGCTGGAGTACCTGGGCCTGGATGAAGCCGCCTGCGCCGACATCGGCATCCGCGTGTACAAGGTCGGCATGACCTGGCCGCTGGAGCCGGAGGGCATCGCGCGCTTCGCGCAGGGCCTGGAAGACATCATCGTGGTGGAGGAGAAGCGTGCCTTCATCGAGCGCCAGATGAAGGAGCAGTTCTTCAACTGGCCGGCCAGCTGGGGCCAGCGCCCGTCCATTGTCGGCAAGTACGACGAGAGCGGTGAGTGGATCCTGCCGTCCACCGGTGAGCTGACGCCGGCCACCATCGCCGGCGTGATCGGCCGCCGCATCCAGAAGTTCTTCAACAACGAGTCGATCGAGCAGCGCCTGCAGTGGATGCAGGAAAAGGAAGCCGAGCTTGCGCTGCCTCGCGCCAGCTTCCCACGCGTACCGCACTACTGCTCGGGCTGCCCGCACAACACCTCCACCCAGGTGCCGGAAGGCTCGCGGGCGCTGGCCGGCATCGGTTGCCATTACATGGTGACCTGGATGGACCGCAGCACCGATACCTTCACCCACATGGGCGGCGAAGGTGTGACCTGGGCCGGGCAGGCGCCGTTCACCGATACGCCCCACGTGTTCCAGAACCTGGGCGACGGCACCTATTTCCACAGCGGCTCGCTGGCGATCCGCCAGGCGGTCGCGGCCGGCGTCAACATCACCTACAAGATCCTCTACAACGATGCGGTGGCGATGACCGGCGGGCAGCCGGTGGACGGCCCGCTGAGCGTGCCGGACATCGCAAAGCAGATGCGTGCCGAGGGCATCCACACCATCGTGGTGCTGTCGGACAACATCGGCAAGTGGACCGGCCAGCGCGAGCACTTCCCCAGCGACGTCGAGTTCCATGATCGCAGCGAACTGGATGCGGTGCAGAAACGCCTGCGCGAAGTGAAGGGCGTTTCGATCCTGATCTACGAACAGACCTGTGCCACCGAAAAGCGCCGTCGCCGCAAGCGCGGCAAGCTGGAAGATCCGCAGAAGCGCGTGCTGATCAATTCGCTGGTCTGCGAAGGCTGCGGTGACTGCGGCAAGAAGAGCTTCTGCGTGTCGGTGCTGCCGAAGGAAACCGAGTTCGGGCGCAAGCGCGAGATCGATCAGTCCAACTGCAACAAGGACTATTCCTGCGTGAATGGTTTCTGCCCGAGCTTCGTCACCGTGCACGGTGGCCAGCCGCGCAAGGGCAGCAAGCGCGATGCCTCCACCCTGCTGGACAACCTGCCGGCACCGACCATCCGCAGCACACTGGAACAACCCTGGAACATCCTGATCACCGGCGTCGGCGGTACCGGCGTGGTGACCATCGGCGCGCTGTTGGGCATGGCCGGCCACCTGGAAGGCAAGGGTGCGACCGTGCTCGACCAGACCGGCCTGGCACAGAAGGGCGGCGCGGTGACCACCCACATCCGCATCGCCCGTCGTCCCGAAGACATCCACGCCGTGCGCATCGCCGCCGGCGAAGCCGACCTGGTGGTGGGCTGTGACATGGTGGTGGTGAACGATTACTGGGCGCTGTCGAAGGTGCGCGCCGGCCGTTCGCAGGTGGTGCTCAATACCTACGAAGCGATGCCCGGCACCTTCACCACCCGCCCGGACATGCAGTTCCCCGCCGCCGACATCGTGGCCGGTGTGCGCGTGGCGCTGGGTGGCGAGGAACCGCTGCTGCTGGATGCCACCCAGCTGGCCACCGCGCTGCTCGGCGATGCGATCGCCGCCAACCTGTTCATCCTCGGCTATGCGTGGCAGCAGGGCCTGGTGCCGCTGTCGTTCGAGTCGCTGATGCGCGCCATCGAACTCAACGGCGCGGCCGTAGCGATGAACCAGCAGGCCTTCGCCTGGGGCCGCCTGGCCGTGGTCGATCCGCAGGCCGTGCAGCAGGCTGCTGGCCTGGTGCGCAACCGCCACACCGATACCGAAACCACCCCAGGGCCGCTGCATCCGCTGCCGCCGGGTGAGTGGGAAGGCAACGAATGGGGTGCCACCGCGGCACCGCGCAATACCGGCGACGAGCGCGAACTGCGTGGCCTGCCCTCGCACGGTGGCGACGTGGCGTTCCTGCCGCTGGACGACGCCCGCCTGTCGCGCTCGCTGGACGAAATGATCGAGCGCCGCGCGGCCTTCCTGGTCGAGTACCAGGACGACGCCTACGCCAACCGCTATCGCAGCCTGGTCGAGCGCGTGCGCGCCGCCGAAGCCGACCGCATCGGCGGTTCCACTGCACTGACCGAGACCGTGGCCCGCTACCTGTTCAAGCTGATGGCCTACAAGGACGAGTACGAAGTGGCCCGCCTGTACACCAGCGGTGACTTCCAGCGCCGCCTGCAGCAGCAGTTCGAGGGCGATTACCAGCTGCGCTTCCACCTGGCACCGCCGCTGTTCGCCAAGAAGGACGAGCAGGGCCGGTTGCTGAAGAAGGAATATGGCCCTTGGATGTTCAAGGCCTTCGGCCTGCTGGCCAAGCTGAAGTTCCTGCGTGGCGGCCGACTTGATGTGTTCGGCCGCACCGAGGAACGCCGCATGGAGCGCAAGCTGATCGGTGACTACGAGGCCACCGTGCAGCTGCTGCTGGACGGCCTGGAAGACGGCCGCCTGGCACTGGCGGTGGAAATCGCCAGCGTGCCCGAGCACATCCGAGGCTTCGGCCACGTCAAGGAAGCGCATTTCGAGCAGGCCAAGGCGCGCGAAGCCGCCCTGCTGGCGCAGTGGCGAAACCCGAAGGCGCTGCATATCGTGCAGGTGGCTTGAGCGCCGCTGACGGCGCAAAAGCAACCTATTGATTGCATACTGAAATAGCAATCGATAGGTTGCCTCCAGCGAAGGAAAGAGATAGGTTGCTTGTCGTAATGCAACCTATCCTTTGCGTACACGCTCGCGTACGGTCACTTTCTCGGGGACTGCCGATATGGACAGGCCGCTGCACACGGTGAGGACACCTCAACAACTGGCACCGCTGATGCGTGCGTTCAGGCGCCAGGCGGGCCTGAGCCAAGCGCAGTTGGCGGCACAGCTCGGCATAAGCCGCCAGGCAGTAGGCGCATTGGAGCGCGACCCGGCATCGGCAAGCTTCGAACGGCTGATGCGGGTCTGGGCAGTGCTGGGTCTGGAAGTCAGATTGCAGCAGCGAAGTCCCCCGGAGACAACGTCAACGTTGGAGTGGTGAGCCATGGGTACGCTGCGGGTCTGGATGAATGGTGTCGAGGTCGCGCTCTGGGATGATGTCCGGAGCGGCTCTTCCCGGCTTTCGTACGTCGACTCGTGGATCAGCTCCGCCCAGTCCCGGCCGTTGTCACTCTCACTGCCCCTGCTCCCGGAGGGCGAGAGCCATCGGGGCAATGTCGTCAACAACTACTTCGACAACCTTCTTCCCGACAACGGTGTCATCCGCAACCGGATCCGCGACAGGTTCTCCACGCGCAGCAGCGACACATTCGATCTTCTCGAAGCCATTGGCCGGGATTGCGTCGGCGCAGCGCAACTGCTGCCGCTTTCGCATACACCGGGGGACATCCAGCAGATTACGTGCGAAGCGTTGGACGAATCAGGCGTCGCTGCGATCCTGCGTCAGGTGACGACAGGGAACCTGCCTGGCGCACCCACCAGTGATGATGCGTTCCGCATATCCATCGCCGGTGCGCAGGAGAAGACGGGACTTCTGCTGCATGCTGGCCAGTGGTGCATTCCTACCGGCAGTACCCCATCCACCCATATCTTCAAGCTGCCGCTTGGCATTGTGGGCAACATGCGGGCGGACATGCACCAATCCGTCGAGAACGAATGGCTGTGCATGCAGCTGCTTTCCGCCTTTGGAATCCCCGTTGCGAATACGCAGATGGGACGCTTCAAGGACGAACGCGCGCTCATTGTGGAGCGATTCGACCGCCGCCTTTCTGCGGATCGCCGGTGGTGGCTGCGGCTGCCGCAGGAAGACATGTGCCAGGTCTTCGGTCTGCCCGCCGCCAGGAAGTATGAATCCGATGGCGGCCCAGGCATCGTGACCATCATGGATCTGCTTCGACAATCCGAGCATTTCAAGGATCGCGAGACCTTCTTCAAGACGCAGATTCTTTTCTGGATGTTGGCTGCAACCGATGGACATGCCAAGAACTTCAGTGTCTACCTCGAAGCCGATGGACGCTTCCGCCTGACGCCCGTCTACGACGTATTGTCGGTGCATCCCATCCTGGGCAGGGGGCCAAACCAGCTCGACCCGCGGAATGCACAGCTCGCCATGTCCGTCCAGGGCAAGAACCACCACCGGAAGCTGCACCTTGTGCGACGACGCCACTGGAACGAAACCGCACGCGCCTGTGGTGTCGCTGATGGTGCAGAGCCGTGGATCGAAGCGCTGATCGCAGCCGTCGAACCCGCCATCGAGCAGGTCACGCGTCAGCTCCCAAGTGATTTCCCCGTAAACGTGTCCGAACCCATTTTCAACGGGCTGCGCGCTGCAGCGGCACGCCTTTCCAGCATGTCGCCGGACGCCTGATCAGCCCAGCCGCCACAGCAGCAGGCGGTTGTTGGCCGGCATCGCCACGTCACCCAGGCGGGTGAAGCCATTGTCGGCCGCCAGCGCCTGCACCGCTTCGCTATCGCGGATGCCGCTACGAGGATCGCGCGTCCTCAGCCACGCATCGAACTGCGCGTTGCTGTCGCTGGTGTAGCGACCGCCGTAGTTGAACGGGCCGTACACCGCCAGCAGCGCGCCGTGGCGCATCACCGATGGCAGCGCGGCGAACAGCGCCTGCACGTGCTCCCAGCTCATGATGTGCAACGTGTTGGCGCTGAATGCGGCATCGAACGTGCTGCCCTCGGGCAACGACAGGCCCGGCGCCGGGGGCAGTTCCACCTGCAGCGCCACCGGCGGCAGCAGATTGAGCAGCGCGGCCTCCGCACGCCAGGCCTCGATGCCGGGCAGATGGTCCGGATGATCGCTGGGCTGCCAGCGCAGCCACGGCCAGCGTTCGGCGAAGAAGGCCGCGTGCTGGCCGGTGCCACTGCCGATCTCCAGCACCCGATGACGGTCGCCCATCCACGGGTCGAGTGCAGTGGCGATGGGTTCGCGGTTGCGCTCGCAGGCTTCTGAATACGGCTTGCTCGACATCAGGACGGTGTCCAGGCGGGGTCGTCCCCATTGTGCACGAGGGGGTGTTGCTCGGCAGGGCTTGCAGCCCTGCACCTGCTTCAGGCCAGGACAACGTCAACGTCAGAAGCGGGCATTCCGTGGGATGGCGGGGCGGTGTGGGTGGTCAGGACACGCCGTAAACCCATCCATGGGGGCTCGATGGCGCCATCCATGGCGCCAACGGTCCTGCCCACCCACACCGCCCCGCCTCTGACAGATTTCGTGTGCTGTTGGTAGGTGTCGACCGTTGGTCGACACATCTGTCAGATATCAATTTTTAAGACGTGATCCGACCGCGTGCCGACCAACGGTCGGCACCCACCAACAGCAGCAGGTTCCAACAGCTCGCAGGAAACCGTCGAAGGCGGGGTGGGTCCGGTTGCGGGGGCGTGAGCGCCATGGATGGCGCGACCGAGCCTCCATGGACGGATTTACGGCGTCCCCCGCAACCGGACCCACCCCGCCAACCCACGGATAGCCAGCTTTTGACGTTGACCTTGACGTTGCCTTGGCTTGTAGCCTCTGCGGGTGCAGGGCGCAGCCCTGCCGAAACCCTCCCCAACCATGACTGCAGTCACTTGCCCGGAGGCGCCGCGCTGGCGAAAGTCGAGGAGTTGACGTGATCGGCTCGGCCTGTTGCCGGCTGCACGCAAGCGAGAGAGAGAAACGCTGTGCAACGACGTGAGTTCCTGGCTTTTTCCGGTCTGGGCCTGGCGGGCCTGCTGCTGCCGCATTCCCGTGCCATCGCCGCCGAGCAGCTGCTCGCCCCGGTCGACACCGCGCTGCGCAGGCGCCTGGCCGAGGTCGCCCTCGCAGCCGCGCGCGCGGCCAAGGCCAGCTATTGCGACGTCCGCATCGGCCGCTACCTCAACCAGTCGGTCATCACCCGCGAGCACCAGGTCGGCAACGTGACCAACCGCGAATCGTCCGGCGTGGGCGTGCGGGTGATCGTCAACGGTGCCTGGGGCTTTGCCGCTACCCATCAGCAGACCGAGGCCGCCGTACGCGCTGCGGTCGAGCAGGCCACGGCCATCGCCCGTGCCAATGCCAGCATCCAGACCCGGCCGGTGCAACTGGCACCAACGCCGTCGGTGGGTGACGTGCGCTGGCAGACGCCGATCCGCCGTAATGCCATGGAAGTACCGATCCAGGACAAGGTCGAGCTGCTGCTGGCGCTCAACGCCGCCGCGCTGAATGCGGGCGCCGACTACATCAATTCCACGTTGTTCCTGGTCAACGAACAGAAGTACTTCGCTTCCAGCGATGGCTCGTTCATCGACCAGGACATCCACCGCATCTGGCTGCCGTTCACCGCCACCGCCATCGACAAGGCCAGCGGCAAGTTCCGCACCCGCGCAGGCCTGTCCTCGCCGATGGGCATGGGCTACGAGTTCCTCGATGGCGATGCGCGCGGCAAGGTGCAGCTGCCCGGCGGCATCACCGCCTACCGCGATTCCTATGACCCGGTCGAGGACGCCATTGCGGCCGCCCGCCACGCGCGCGAGAAACTGAAGGCGCCGTCGGTGAAGCCCGGCAAGTACGACCTGGTGCTGGACCCATCCAACCTGTTCCTGACCATCCACGAGAACGTCGGCCACCCGCTGGAACTGGACCGCGTGCTCGGCTACGAAGCCAACTACGCCGGCACCAGCTTCGCCACGCTGGACAAGCGCGATGCAGGCTTCCGCTGGGGCAGTGACATCGTCTCCTTCTTCGCCGACAAGACCCAGCCGGGCAGCCTTGGCGCGGTCGGCTACGACGACGAAGGCGTGAAGACCCAGCGCTGGGATCTGGTGCGCGACGGCATCCTGGTCGACTACCAGGCCACGCGCGATGAGGCCCATATCCTCGGCCGCAATGCCTCGCACGGCTGCAGCTATGCCGACTCCTGGTCCAGCGTGCAGTTCCAGCGCATGGCCAACGTCTCGCTGGCGCCGGGCAGGAAGCCGCTCAGCGTCGAGGACATGATCAAGGACGTGGAGAACGGCATCTACATCCACGGCCGCGGGTCGTATTCGATCGATCAGCAGCGCTACAACGCGCAGTTCGGCGGCCAGCTGTACTACCAGATCAAGGACGGAAAGATCACCGGCATGGTCGAGGATGCGGCCTACCAGATCCGTACGCCGGAATTCTGGAATGCCTGCGCCGCGATCTGCGACGAGCGCGATTTCCGCCTCGGCGGTTCGTTCTTCGACGGCAAGGGCCAGCCCGGCCAGGTCTCGGCGGTCTCGCACGGTTCGTCCACCACCCGCTTCAACGGCATCAACATCATCAACACCGCGCGCAGTCTCGGCGCTTGAGCCACCCATCGTTCGACATGGAGAGCAGCCTTGCAAAGACGTGACTTCCTGGCCCTGACCGGGCTTACCGCGGGCGGGCTGATCGTGCCCTCCTTCTTCGGCAAGGTGATCGCCGCCGAACAGCTGCAGTCCAGCCTCGACCCGGCGTTGAAGAAGCGCCTGGCCGACGCCGCACTGCAGGCTGCGCGCAGCGCCGGCGCCACCTACTGCGACGTGCGCATCGGCCGCTACCTGCGGCAGTTCGTGATCACCCGCGAGGACAAGGTGCAGAACGTAGTGAACACCGAGTCCACCGGTGTGGGCATCCGCGTGATCGTCAACGGGGCCTGGGGCTTCGCCGCCACCAATGCGCTGGGCACCGCCGACGTGGCCAGGGCCGCGCAGCAGGCCGCGGCGATCGCCAAGGCCAATGCCGGCGTGCAGACTGCTCCGGTACAGCTGGCCAAGGCGCCGGGCGTGGGTGAGGTGAGCTGGCGCACGCCGATCCGCAAGAATGCGATGGAAGTGCCGATCAAGGACAAGGTCGGCCTGCTGCTGGACGTCAACGCTGCGGCGATGGGCGCTGGTGCCAGCTTCGTCAATTCGATGCTGTTCCTGGTCAACGAACAGAAATACTTCGCCTCCACCGATGGCTCCTACATCGACCAGGACGTACACCGCATCTGGGCGCCGATGACGGTCACCGCCATCGACAAGACCAGCGGCAAGTTCCGCACCCGTTCGGGCCTGTCCTCGCCGATGGGCCTGGGCTACGAGTACCTGGACGGTGCCGCCGCCGGCAAGGTGGTCAGCCCCAATGGCGTGGTCAACTACAGCTCCTCCTACGACATGAAGGAAGACGCCATCGCGGCCGCCAAGCAGGCGCAGGAGAAGCTGAAGGCACCGTCGGTGAAGCCGGGCAAGTACGATCTGGTGCTCGACCCGTCGCACACCTGGCTGACCATCCACGAATCGATCGGCCACCCGCTGGAACTGGACCGCGTGCTCGGTTACGAAGCCAACTACGCCGGTACCAGCTTCGCCACCCTGGACAAGCGCGAACAGCATTTCCAGTACGGCAGCGAGCTGGTCAACATCTTCGCCGACAAGACCCAGCAGGGCAGCCTCGGTGCGGTGGCGTACGACGACGAAGGCGTGAAGTGCAAGCGCTGGGACCTGATCAGCAACGGCAAGCTGGTGGACTACCAGACCATCCGCGACCAGGCCCACATCCTCGGCAAGACCGAGTCCGATGGCTGCTGCTATGCCGACTCGTGGTCCAGCGTGCAGTTCCAGCGCATGGCCAACGTGTCGATGGCGCCGGGCAAGAAGCCGCTGAGCGTGCCCGACCTGATCAAGGACGTGGAGAACGGCATCTACATCATCGGTGACGGCTCGTTCTCGATCGACCAGCAGCGCTACAACGCGCAGTTCGGTGGCCAGCTGTTCTACGAGATCAAGAACGGCCAGATCACCCGCATGCTGGAAGACGTGGCCTACCAGATCCGCACACCGGAGTTCTGGAACGCCTGCACCGCCGTGGCCGACGAGCGCGACTACCGCCTGGGCGGTTCGTTCTTCGACGGCAAGGGCCAGCCGGGCCAGGTCTCGGCGGTCTCGCACGGTTCGTCGACCGCACGCTTCAACGGCATCAATGTCATCAACACCGCACGCAGCCTCGGCTGATCGGTCAGGAGCCCTTACACCATGAGTATCTTCACCGAAGCCCAGGCCAAGGCCATCCTCGACAAGGTCATCGCCCTGTCCAAGGCCGATGAGTGCACCGCCGTACTGGCCGGTGCGATCAACGGCAACATCCGTTTCGCGCTGAACAATGTCTCCACCAGCGGCATCGTCGACAACACCGAACTGGCGGTGACCGTCGCCTTCGGCAAGCGCGTCGGCACCGCCTCGATCAACGAGTTCGACGATGCCGCGCTGGAACGCGTGGTACGCCGCGCCGAAGACCTGGCGCGCCTGGCGCCGGAGAACCCGGAGTTCATGCCGGCCATCGGCAAGCAGAGCTATCGCGCCAGCCCGACCTTCAGCGAATCCACTGCAGCGATCGATCCGGCCTTCCGCGCCAAGGTCGCCGCCGATTCGATCGCCCCGTGCCGTGGCCACGGCCTGATCGCCGCCGGCTTCCTCGAAGACGGCCAGGGCTTCCAGGCCACCGCCAACAGCAACGGCAACTTCGCCTACCAGCGCACCACCAACTTCGACTACACCTGCACCGTGCGTACCGAAGACGGCCGCGGTTCGGGCTGGGTCGGCCGCAACCTGAAGGACGCAGCGGACTTCAAGGCCGACCAGGACATCCGCATCGCCATGCGCAAGGCCACCGAGTCGGCCGAAGCCAAGGCGCTGGAGCCGGGCAAGTACACGGTGATCCTGGAACCGGCCGCAGCCGCGGGCCTGATCAGCTTCATGATGAACTTCTTCAGCGCACGCTCGGCCGATGAAGGCCGCAGCTTCCTGTCGAAGAAGGGCGGCGGCAACAAACTGGGCGAGCAGGTCTACGATCCGCGCGTGACCATGTTCGCCGACCCGTGGCACCCGGACGCACCGGTGCTGCCGTGGGACAACGAGGGCATGCCACGCGAGCGCATCGCCATCATCGAAAACGGCAGGATCGCCAACCTGGACTACTCGCGCTTCTGGGCCCAGAAGCAGGGCAAGACCGCCAAGGCCTCGCCGGGCAACCTGCTGATGAGCGGTGGCGACAAGAGCACCGCCGAGCTGGTGCGCGGCACCCAGAAGGGCATCCTGGTCACCCGTACCTGGTACATCCGCATGGTTGATCCGCAGACCGTGCTGCTGACCGGCCTGACCCGCGACGGCACCTTCTACATCGAGAACGGCCAGATCAAGCACCCGGTGAAGAACTTCCGCTTCAACGAGTCGCCGGTGATCATGCTCAACAACATCGAAGAGCTGGGCAAGCCGGTGCGCGTGGCCGGCGATGAATCCAGCTACGTGATGATGATCCCGCCGATGAAGCTGCGCGATTTCACCTTCACCTCGCTGTCCGACGCCGTCTGATGGATCGCCGGGCCTGCCTGCGCTGGTTGGCCGCTGCCGCTTCGGCGGCGGCGCTGCCGGCTTTCGCGCAGGCAGGCCCGCGCAGTTCCCGCTACGACTTCTGGTTCACCCGCCTGCAGTACGACTCCGGCGACTGGGACGTGGACGCGCGCATGCCGTCCAACCTGATCACCTCGCTGATCGACTACACCTCGCTGCGCGTGGATCCGCAGGAGCACGTGGTGGCGCTGGCCGACCCGCGCATGCTGGAAGCGCCGTTCTGCTACCTGGCCGGCCACACACTGGTGGAGTTCAATGCCGCCGAGCGGCAGAACTTCGTGCGCTACGTGCGCAATGGCGGCTTCGTCTTCGTCGACGACTGCAACCATGATATCGACGGCCTGTTCGCCACCTCGTTCGAGGCGCAGATGGGTCGCCTGTTTGGACCGAAGGCATTGCAGAAGCTGCCCAACAGCCACGCGCTGTACCGCAGCTTCTTCCGCTTCCCCGACGGGCCACCGGCCACCAGTTTCGAGCTCAATGGCTGGGGCGATGACCTGGTACACGACTACCTGAAAGGCATCGAGGTCGACGGCCGCCTGGGCCTGCTCTACAGCAACAAGGACTACGGCTGCGAGTGGGACTACGACTGGCGCAACAAGCGCTTCCTGGCCGAAGACAACACCCGCTTCGGCGTCAACATCGTGATGTACGCGTTGAACAATTGATAGGACCTGCACGCCCATGACCACCGCTGACCTCGACTCCCTGCTGCCGCGCCTGCACGATCTGCGCGCTGCGCTCGCACGCGCGGTGGTGGGCCAGAACACCGTGGTCGAACAGCTGCTGATCGGCCTGCTGGCCGGCGGCCACTGCCTGCTGGAAGGCGCCCCGGGGCTGGGCAAGACCCTGCTGGTGCGCTCGCTCGGGCAGGCGCTGGAGCTGCAGTTCCGGCGCGTGCAGTTCACCCCCGACCTGATGCCCAGCGACATCCTCGGTACCGAGTTGCTGGAGGAAGATCACGGCACCGGCCATCGCCATTTCCGCTTCCAGCAGGGCCCGATCTTCACCAACCTGCTGCTGGCCGACGAACTCAACCGTACCCCGCCCAAGACCCAGGCCGCGCTGCTGGAAGCGATGCAGGAGCGTACCGTCAGCTACGCAGGCACCACGTATGCACTGCCTGCACCGTTCTTCGTGCTGGCCACGCAGAACCCGATCGAGCAGGCCGGCACCTACCCGCTGCCGGAAGCACAGCTGGATCGTTTCCTGCTGCACGTGCTGGTGGATTACCCGAGCGAGGACGAAGAGCGGCAGATCCTGGAACAGACCACCGGCGGTGCCACCGACGCGGTGCCGAAGGTGATGGATGCCGAAGCGGTGATTGCCCTGCAGGCCGCGGTGCGCCAGGTGCATGTCAGCCCCGATGTGCTGGCCTGGATCACCCGCCTGGTGCGCGCCAGCCGTCCCGGCGAAGGCGCACCGGCGGCAATCAACCAATGGGTGAAATGGGGCGCTGGCCCACGCGCCGGGCAATCGCTGGTGCTGGCGGCGAAAGCACGCGCATTGCTGCAGGGCCGCTTCGCCGCCACCCGTGAGGATGTGCAGGCCTTGGCCGCGCCGGTGATGCGTCATCGCCTGCTGTTGTCGTTCGCCGCCGAGGCCGAGCAGAAGCGTGCCGACGACGTGGTCGCCGCCCTGCTGCAGGCCGTGCCGTTCCCGGGTTGAGCCACGCGTGAACGCTGGTACGTCGTTGACCCTGCCACCCGAACTGCGCGCGCGCCTGCGCCTGCTGCGGTTGCGGCCGCGCCTGGCCAGCGGTGCGAGCGGCATTGGCCAGCACGCCAGCCGCAGCCGTGGTGCCGGCCTGGAGTTCGCCCAGTACCGGGCCTACGAGCCGGGCGACGAACTGCGCCAGATCGACTGGAAGCTGTATGCGCGCTCGGACCGCTTCTTCGTGCGCGAATCCGAACGCGAAAGCCCGATCACGGTCTGGCTGCTGCTCGATGCCACCGCTTCGGCCGGTCAGGCCGACCGCGCGGCGCCGGAACGCACGCGCTTGGACCACATGCGCGGCGTGGCCGCGTGCGTGGTGGAGCTGGCCCTGCAGCAGGGCGACCGTTTCGGCCTGCTGGCGATCAATGGCGATGGCCTGCAGCTGGTACCCGCAGCGAACGGCGCACGCCAGCGTGACCGCGTGCATCTGCAACTGCATGCCCTGCAGGCACGCGGCGGCTGGCCTGCGGCCGATCGCCTGCGCCCGCTGTGGGAGCGCGTGCGTCCGGGCGACCTGCTGCTGGCGATCGGTGATGGCTTCGACGAGGCCGGCATCGTGCTGCTGGAACAACTGGCCAGCGCGCGCCGCGAAGTGGCCCTGCTGCAGATCCTGACTGCCGACGAACGCGACTTCCCGTTCGACGCCGGCCATCGCTTCCGCGATCCGGAGACCGGCGAGGAACTGCTGGGCGATGGCGCGGCGATCCGCAGCGACTACCTGCAGCGCTTCGCTGGCGCACGCAACGCATTGCAGTCGCGCCTGCAGGCCAGTGGCATCGCCAGTGCCACCGGCTGGCTCGACCAGCCGCTGGATCAACCACTGCAGGCGCTGTTCGGGCGTGGGGGCGGTGCATGATCCTGCTGTTCCCGTTGGGCCTGGCCGCGCTCGCCGCAGGGCTGTTGCCGTTGTTGATCCACCTCGCCCGCCGCCATCCGTACACACCGCTGGATTTCGCCGCGCTGCGCTGGCTGCGCGCACAGATCCGGCCACGCCAGCGCATCCGCTTCGATGACTGGCCATTGCTGCTGGTGCGCCTGCTGTTGCTTGCCGCGCTGGCTTTGCTGCTGGCACGGCCTGCGTTGACCGGGCCCGTGCCGGCCTCCAGTGCATGGACGGTGGTGGCCCCGGGACTGGATGCCGCCGCACTGCGCGGTACCGCTGCGGATCGCAACTGGCACTGGCTGGCGCCCGGCTTCCCGGCCATTGATCAGGCGCCACCTGCAGCCAGTGCATCCCTGCCCAGCCTGCTGCGCGAACTGGACGCGCAGCTGCCCGTTGGCACCGCATTGACCGTGCACGTTCCCGATCCCCTGCCCGGCCTGGACGGCGCACGCCTGCAGCTGTCGCGCGAGGTGCAGTGGCGCCCGCAGCCGATGCCGGTCACTGCGCAACCGCGTGCCGCAACGTCGCCGCGCCTGCGCGTGCACAGCGATGCTTCGGCCGCTGCCCAGCACTGGTTGAATGCACTGCAGCGCGCGTGGGGTGTGCAGGCGCCGCTCGCTCCTCTGGTGGCGGATACCCTGCCCGAACGCGGCGAGATCGGCGTATGGAGCCGCAACGATGCACTGCCGGCGAACTGGCAGGCGTGGCTGCGCGACGGCGGTCGTGTGCTGATCGCCGCCAAGCCCGCCACGGAAGCCCAGGTCCTGCTGCGCAGCGCCGAAGGCGTGCCGCTGTTGTGGCAGCAACGTGTCGGCCTTGGCCGCCTGCTGTCACTACCGGGTGATTGGGATGCCGCCAGCAACACCGCGCTGCGCGATCCACAGCTGCCGCGTTCCCTGCTGCTGGCCCTGCAGCCGCCGCCGTCGCCACGCGTGGGCGATGCACAGGACCAGGCGCCGCGCCAGATTGCACTGCCCGCCGCAGCGTCGCCGGTGCGTGAGCCCACGGCGTGGCTTCTGCTGGCAATCGTGCTGCTGTTCGCACTGGAACGCTGGATGGCCAGCAGCGCGCGGCGCAGGGCGATCGCATGAAGACGCTGCAGCATGCCTGGCAACGTGCGCGTCGTCGCCGCGCCGCCATCACCCTGCTGCTGGGCCTGCCGTGGGCGCTGGCTGCGACGGCGCTCGCACTGCGGCTGTCCGGTTTCGATATCGCCTGCGTGGTCGCCACGGTCAGCCTGCTCGCCTGCGCAGCGCTCGCCACGGCACGTTCCCGCCAGCTGGACCCGCAGTGGCTGCAGCGCCAACTCGATGGCAGTGGTGCCAGCGAGGACAGTGCCGATCTGCTGTTCGCCGATACGCTCACCCTCAATCCGCTGCAGCAGCGCCAGCGCGCGCGCGTGCTGGCCACGCTGGAACGCGCGATGCCGGAACTGCGTCCGCGCTGGCCGCGTGGGGCATTGGCGCTGTGCTGGATCGCAGGCCTGGCCATCGTTGCGCTGGCACTCGGCTGGCCGCGTTCGAATCCCGGTTCCGCGCCTGCTCGCACGTCGGCGCCAGGCAGCACGGCGTCCGCAGGCCCGCTGCAACTGCAGTCCAGTCGCCTGCGCATCGACGCACCGGCTTACACCGGGCAAGCCACGCTGACGCAGAGCACGCTGGATGCAAAGGTCGCCGCCGACAGCCAGCTGTCGTGGTCGTTGCGCTTCGACCACGCACCGGCCAAGGCATGGCTGCAGTTCCACGATGGTCGACGGCTGCCGCTGAGCGAGCGCGATGGGCAGTGGCAGGCACAGGATGTGGCGCGCACGCCGGTGCTGTACCGCGTGGTGAGCGAACCGGCGCTGGCCGAAACCCGCCTGTACCGGCTGGATGTTGTGGCCGACCGCGCGCCCAGCGTGCGCGTGCTGGAGCCGGCCGCCAGCCTGGTGCTGGGCACGCCGGGGCAACGCCAGTGGGCGCTGCGCTTCGAGGCCAGCGACGATTACGGTGTCGCGGCGCAGGCAACGCTGTCGATCACCACCACCCAGGGCAGCGGCGAGAACATCACCTTCGTGAAGCGCAGCGTCACGCTTGCCGGCAGCGGCGAAGCCACCGCGCGGCGTTTCGCCCATATCCTTGATCTTGCTGCGCTGGGCGCACAGCCCGACAACGATGTCATCGCCCAGCTGGAAGTGCGCGACAACCATGCGCCCACGCCGCAGACCGGACGCAGCAGCAGCGTGATCCTGCGCCTGCCCAGCGCCGAAGTCGCACTCGGTGCAGAGCTGGAAGGCCGCATCAAGAAGACCCTGCCTGCCTACTTCCGCAGCCAGCGGCAGATCATCATCGATGCCGAAGCGCTGATCCGACAGCGCCGCACTCTTGCCGCCGAGGACTTCGTGAAGCGCAGCGATGCGATCGGTGTCGACCAGCGCATCCTGCGCCTGCGCTACGGCCAGTTCCTGGGTGAGGAAAGCGAAGGTGCGCCGAAGCCACCGCCGACCAGCGACCTGCCCACCAGCGATACGCCCGCCGCAGACGACCACGATCACGACGACGATCACGATCACGACCATGACGCCGAGGCTGGCGCGCACGACGCGCATGGCCACGATCACGGCGGCAAGCCAGCCAACGCCGATACGCCGCCGGTGTTCGGCAGCGCCACCGATGTGCTCTCCGAATACGGCCACACCCATGACCACGCCGAAGCTGCGACCCTGCTCGACCCACAGACCCGCGCCACGCTGAAGGCCGCGCTGGACCAGATGTGGTCGGCCGAAGGCGAGCTGCGCCAGGGCCGACCGGAGCAGGCATTGCCCTTCGCCTACAAGGCATTGGGCTTCATCAAGCAGGTGCAGCAGGCCGAGCGCATCTATCTGGCCCGTGTCGGACCGGAGCTGCCACCGATCGATGAAGGCCGCCGCCTCGGCGGTGACCGTGCCGGGCTGGCCAGTCGTGAACTGCCGCTGGCCGCCCGCACCCCGCCCGATCCGGCCATCGTAGAAGCCTGGCAGCGTCTCGGCGACGACACCGGCGCGCCGGATCTGGATGCGCTCGCGACCTGGCAGCAGCGCAACGCGGCCTACCTGCCCGATGCACTCGATCTGGCTGCGGCCATCGAGCAGCTGCGCATCGAGCCCGGTTGCCACGACTGTCGCCAGCGCCTGCGTGCACAGTTGTGGCGGGCGCTGCAGCGTCCGCTGCCGCAGGCGATGCGGCGCAGTGCCGCCGATGCGATGGGCCAGCGGTACCTTGATGCGCTGGAGGCGCAGCCATGAACGCCTCCGCTGTGAACCTGTGGATTGCACTGGCACTCGCCCTGATCGTGGTCATCGCCAGCGTGCGCCAGCTGCGTGGAAACACCGCGCACCCCGGCCGCCGGTGGATCGTGATCGCACTGCAGATCATCGTCGCCGCGCTGCTGTATTTCTGCCTGGTGCCGCCCACCCGCCAGCAACCCGCAGGCGGGCTGGTGGTGCTCGGAACCGATGCCGACAAGGCCAGCGCGCTCCCGGCCAGCGAAGGCCCGCTGTTGCTGTTGCCGGAAGCTGCCGATATTCCCGGCGCACAGCGCGTTCCCGACCTGGCCACCGCGCTGCGCCAGCATCCGGCGTCCACACTGACACTGGTCGGTGCGGGCCTGGCCGCACGTGACCGTGACGCGCTGCTGCCACCGGATGTACGTTGGCAGGCCGCACCGGAGCCGCGCGGCTGGATCGCACTGCAACCACCGGCCGATGTCGCTCCCGGTGCTCGTTTTGACGTCCAGGCACAGGCGCGTGGCGCGGCCAAAGCGAAAGCAGAGCTGCTTGACCCCGCCGACAGCGTGGTTGATCGCACGGACGTTGCCGAGGACGGGCGCGTGAAGCTCAGCGGCATCGCCCGCGCCGAGGGCCGCAGCGTGTTCCAGCTGCGCCTGCTCGATGCCGACGGCCATGTGGTGGACAGCGTACCGGTACCGCAGCAGACCCTGCCGGCCGCACCGCTGCGCCTGCTGGTGCGCGCCAGTGCGCCGGGTCCAGAGCTGAAGTACCTGCGGCGTTGGGCGGCCGATGCCGGCATCCGCGTGCAGGTGCAGGCCGATACCGGGGCGGGTGTCAGCGTGGGAGATGGCGCGGTCGCGCTGGATGCGGCGTCACTCGCGCGCAGCGATCTGCTGTTGCTGGACGAGCGCAGCCTGGCCGCATTGAGTGCCGGCCAGCTGGCTGCCGTGCGGCAGGCGTTGCGCGAGGGACTGGGCGTGCTGGTACGCAGTGCGGGCGCACCTTCGGCCAGCGCGCGCCAGCGCCTCCGCGATCTGGGCCTGCCGGTGCAAGGCGATGGCAGCAACCACGCCCTCGAACTTCCCGGCGACGGCGACAGCGCGGTCCTCGCCGCACGGCGTGGCCCGCTCGCCGCGGGTACGCTGCCGACCGGCTACGGCGAAGAGGCTGACCGCAGCTCGCACAATGCTCCCCTGCCTGTGCTGGAAGCACTCGCGCTGCAGGCACCGGGCAGCACCGCCCTGCTGCAGGATGGCACGGGCAAGGCTGTCGGTGGCTGGCGCGCTGCCGGCAAGGGCCGCATCGGCCTGCTGCCAATCACCGACAGCTGGCGCTGGGTACTGGCCGGGCGCGACGACCGCCACGGCGAACTGTGGAGCGGCGTGGTGGCCACGCTGGCACGTGCACAGGGCAGCGCTGATGCGCTGTGGTCACCGCAACCGATCGGCTGGGCAGGCGAACGACAGGCGCTGTGCGGCGTGCAGGCGCCGCTGCAGGTCTTCAACAAGCGTGGCGACGATGTACCCCTGATCGTCGATGGCGCGACGTCGGCGCTGCGCTGCGTCGGCTGGTGGCCCCGTGAGGCAGGCTGGCAGCGCCTGCAGCATGGCGACAGCACCGTCTGGCGCTATGTGTTCGATCCGAAGGATGCACCGACGCTGCATCGGCAGGCGATGATCGATGCGACCACGCGTGCACTGGCGGCCAGCACGCCGGCAAACGCGTCAGTGATGCAACCCGTGGCAGGCCCACGCTGGCCGTGGTGGCTGGCGTTCGTGTTGTGCGCATCGCTGCTGTGGTGGCTGGAACGGCGGCGCTGAGCCCATCGATTGGATCGCGTACAGCATCCACGCATGGCGTGGATCTACTGGCCGGTTGCCCTGGTAGATGCCAACCTTGGTTGGCGCCTTTCCGCGAGGTCAACGCGTGCCCGCGCGCCGGTACACGCCATTGAAGCGCACGTTCATGCCACCGCATTCGCTGTTGTCGGCCACGATCAGCACCTCCCTCAGCGAATGCACGCGCACCTTGCAGGTGTCCTCTACAAACTCGACATCGGCACCATGCGGCGCCGCGCGCGCTTCCATCTGGCCCATGTTCGGCCCGTAGGGACGCTGCTCCGGCGTGGGGTTGGCGGAGGGCCAGTAGGCATCACCCTCCACATGCAGTTGCCCGCCCTGCACGGTGATGCGCAGGCCGTTGTCGCCGTCCTTCCAGTTGCCCGCCCAATCCTGCAGCGACGGCACGACCACCGGCAACGCCTGCAGCTTGCTGCGGTCCACCCAGCCAGCACTGCCACCCACCTTGTTCGGGAAGAACGCGCAGCGGTAGCGGCCAAGATCACGCCCGGTCACCACGGTATCGCCATTGACCACATAGCTGCGCTGTCGGCAGGCCGGTTCGCCCTTCGCCGGGCAGCCGTCCATGTCGCCAAGCAGGTACAGACGGGGCGCATCGACCACCCGCGCCAGGGCGAACCGGCTCTGTTCAGAGGGAAACGCGCCATTGCGGCAGGCGCCATCACCGGCGATGCCATCCGCGAAGGCGGACGCCGGCAGCAATGCCGCCATCAGGCAGATCGAACGCAGGAACATGGCAGCACTACTGGTGGGGGAGCCGGCAGGATATACCGGCCTACTTCACCGGCGATGCATCACCGGCATCGTGCTCCTGGGAGAACCGCAGCGCACGCTGCCGCTGTTCGGCACTGAGTTCCGGCGGTGGCCGTGCGGTCGCGGCCTGGATCTGGTCCGGCCCTCCGGTGAGCTTGTTCAAGCCCCTGCCAGCCGCCAGCACGCCCTTGACCACGCCCATCATGATGTAGCCACCGCCCATGCTGACCTGCTCCGGCGACGGCGGCTCGCTCCAGTCGCGACTGAAGCGGTTGTCGCCGAACTTCACCGGATTCTTGAAACGGTACAGATCCAGCGGCTCGTCTTCGGGCTTGAGCGCACGCACTTCGCCAAGGGTGGTGACGTTGTCCTGCGGCAGGGTGGTGGAGATCGGCGCGGTGGTTGCCGCCAGCGCATCTGCAGGAGGTTCGGGCGCTGGGTTGGGCACCGCTACCGGCGTGGCCTGCTGCGCCTGCGCGATACCGGCCAGCAGCATGCTGGCCAGGAGTGCTCCCTGCGTTCCACGTCGTGCCACAGCCATCCACCCTGTTGGTTGCGTCCAGCACCCAAGGATACGGATACGGGCTTCAGATTTCGTTGCTGCACTGGCAGCTGTTCAGCCAGGGGAGATGCGGCGACACCACGGGACGCGAGCACTGAACGGTTCACGCCCTTCGCGTGCGATGTCTCACATCCTGAGACGTGAATGTGGTGCCATGTGACCCCTCGAAAAACGTCCCGGCTCCATCTTCCATGGCTTACGAACTCGCCAAGCGCACCGCCGATGCCGAGCAGAAGCTCGCCACCCGTGATGGCCTGCCGGCCCGCGACGGCGCCCTGCTCAGTGCGCGCCTGCAGCGCCGCTACCAGGACCGCATCACCGGCAGCTTCGCCATTCCCGGCCGCGAAGGCCGCTATGCGCCCATTCCCGATTCGGTACCGCCGGCCCTGGCCGCCGCCCTTAAAGCGCGAGGCATCGAACAGCTCTACAGCCACCAGTCCGAAGCCTGGGAGGCCAGCCAGCGCAGCGAGCATGTGGCCATCGTCACCCCCACTGCCAGCGGCAAGTCGCTGTGCTACACCCTGCCGGTGGTCAGCGCGGCAATGCAGGACAAGGCCAAGGCGCTGTACCTGTTTCCGACCAAGGCGCTGGCTCAGGACCAGGTGGCCGAGCTGCTGGAACTCAACCGTGCCGGCGATCTGGGCGTAAAGGCCTTCACCTTTGACGGCGACACCCCCGGCGATGCGCGGCAGGCCATCCGCCTGCATGGCGACATCGTGGTGTCCAACCCGGACATGCTGCACCAGGCGATCCTGCCGCATCACACCAAGTGGGCGCAGTTCTTCGAGAACCTGCGCTACATCGTCATCGACGAGGTACACACCTACCGCGGCGTGTTCGGCAGCCACGTCACCAACGTACTGCGCCGGCTCAAGCGCATCTGCGCGTTCTACGGCGTGCAACCGCAGTTCATCCTGTGCTCGGCCACCATCGGCAACCCGCAGGCGCATGCCGAGGCGCTGATCGAGGCACCGGTCACCGCCATCACCGAATCCGGCGCGCCCAGCGGGCCCAAGCAGGTGCTGCTGTGGAACCCGCCGGTGATCAATCCGGACCTGGGCCTGCGCGCCTCGGCACGCTCGCAGAGCAACCGCATCGCGCGCATCGCGATCAAGTCCGGGCTGAAGACCCTGGTGTTCGCGCAGACCCGCTTGATGGTCGAGGTGCTGACCAAGTACCTGAAGGACATCTTCGACCACGACCCGCGCAAGCCGCCGCGCATCCGCGCCTACCGTGGCGGCTACCTGCCCACCGAACGCCGCGAGACCGAGCGTGCGATGCGCGCGGGCAACATCGACGGCATCGTCAGCACCTCGGCACTGGAGCTGGGCGTGGATATCGGCAGCCTGGACGTGGTCATCCTCAACGGCTACCCCGGCAGCGTGGCCGCCACCTGGCAGCGCTTCGGCCGTGCCGGCCGCCGCCAGCAACCGGCGCTTGGGGTGATGGTGGCCAGTTCGCAGCCGCTGGACCAGTACGTGGTGCGGCATCCGGACTTCTTCGCCGAGGCCTCGCCCGAGCACGCGCGCATCGCGCCGGACCAGCCGCTGATCCTGTTCGACCACATCCGCTGCGCGGCGTTCGAGCTGCCGTTCCGGGTCGGCGATGGCTTCGGCCCGATCGACCCGGAAGTGTTCCTGGAAGCACTGGCCGAAACCGAGGTGATTCACCGCGAAGGCGAACGCTGGGAGTGGATCGCCGACAGCTATCCGGCCAACGCGGTCAGCCTGCGCGCGGTGGCCGACGGCAACTTCGTGGTGGTCGACCGCAGCGATGGCCGCCAGCAGATCATCGCCGAGGTCGATTATTCCGCTGCCGCACTCACCCTGTACGAAGGCGCCATCCACATGGTGCAGTCCACGCCCTACCAGGTGGAGACGCTCGACTGGGACGGCCGCAAGGCCTACGTCACCCGCACGCATGTGGATTACTACACCGACAGCATCGACTTCACCAAGCTCAAGGTGCTGGACCGCTTCGACGGCGGCGTGGCCGGGCGTGGCGATTCGCATCATGGCGAAGTGCACGTGGTGCGCCGCGTGGCCGGCTACAAGAAGATCCGCTACTACACCCACGAGAACATCGGCTACGGCCCGGTGAACCTGCCCGACCAGGAACTGCACACCACTGCGGTGTGGTGGCAGCTGCCGCAGGCGCTGCTGCTGCGCGCGTTCGCCAGCAAGCAGGATGCGCTGGATGGCTTCCTCGGCGCCGCGTATGCGCTGCACATCGTCGCCACCGTGGCGGTGATGGCCGATGCGCGCGACCTGCAGAAGTCGGTCGGCAACGGCGATGGTTCCTGGTTCGCGATCGCCGACCAGAGCGGCCGTGGTCAACTGCGCGGCAGCGAAGGTGATCCTGGTGTGGTGGAACTGCTGCAGGAGTTCGTGCCCACCGTATACCTATACGACAACTTTCCCGGCGGCGTCGGTCTCAGCGAACCGCTGTGGCAGCGCCAGGCCGAGCTGGTGCAGCGCGCGCGCGAACTGGTGCAGCGCTGCGACTGCAAGGCCGGCTGCCCGGCCTGCGTGGGCCCGGTACTGGCCGCGCAGGAAGAGGATGACACCTCGCCGCGCGCGCTGGCGCTGCGTGTGCTGGACCTGTTCGATGGCGAGGCCTGCCAGCACGTGCCCGACGTGGTGATGACCACGCGCGATCCGATGGAGCTGCTGGCCCCGTGAGCCTGAGCCTGGACAAGCTGCGCCTGCTGCGGAAGCAGGCCGGTGACCCGAAAGCAGTCACGCCGGTGGCGCCCGAGCCGCCAGCGACGGTCCCGGTAGCCGCCAACGATGCACAGCAGCCGCCGGCCGAGCGTTCGGTGTTCGCCTGGGTCGAGCAGGAGATCCGCCACAAGCCGACCGGCGCTGCCGCGCCCGTGACGGCCGCCACACCGCTGCGTCGGCCGGAAGTGGGCAGCCTGCACCGCCTGCTCGGCCTGCGCTCACGTGGTGGAGCCGCACCGGCACGCGCCAGTGCGCAGGATCGCCAGCTGCCCGGTGAGGAAATCGCACCGGGCCTGTTCCTGATCGAATCGCTGCAGCCGCAGCCCATTCCGTCGCAGCCGCTGTCACTGGATTTCGCCCGTCGCGAAGGCGAACACGTGGCCCCACGCGATCTGCTGTTCTTCGATACCGAGACCACCGGCCTGGCCGGCGGCACCGGCACGCGTGCCTTCATGATCGGTGCCGCCGACTGGCATGTGTGCCCGCAACGCGGCGAAGGCCTGCGCATCCGCCAGCTGCTGATGGCGACGATGGCCGCCGAGGATGCGATGCTGGCCACCTTCGCCCGCTGGCTGCAGCCGTCCACCGTGTTCTGCAGCTACAACGGCCGCAGCTACGATGCGCCGCTGCTGAAGGCGCGCTACCGGCTGGCCCGCCAGCGCTGCCCGATCAGCGCGCTGGATCACGTCGACCTGCTCTATCCCACCCGCCGCCGCTATCGCGGCACGTGGGAGAACTGCAAGCTGTCCACCATCGAACGCCAGCTGCTGCGCGTGGTGCGCGAGGACGACCTGCCCGGTTCTGAAGCGCCGGGCGCATGGCTGCGCTTCCTGCGCGGCGGCGACGCGGTGAACCTGCGCCGGGTGGCCGACCACAACCACCAGGACGTGGTGACCCTGGCCCTGCTGCTGCAGCGGCTGGTACGGGAAGAACAACGTGAGCGCGAAACCCTGGCGCTGGTCGGGCAGTAGGCGTTGACGCAGCCTGACGGTGGCAGCGGTGACACTGCCGCCACCATCCATGCCTGGAGCCCGACGATGCGCCTCAATCCCCTGGTCCTGCTCGCCATCCTGCCGTTGGCCGCCTGCAGTCACGCCGGCAGCACCACCACCCACGATCCCGCGCCAGCGCCCGTGGCCGATGCCGCGCACGAATGCAGGCCGGAGGCGCTGGATGCCTTCACCGGCAAGACCGCCGACGAAGCCACGATCAAGAAACTGGTGGCTGACAGCGGCGCGCGCGGTGCACGGGTAGTCAAACCCGGCATGGCGGTGACCATGGACTTCCGCCAGGACCGCGTGACCGTGCAGGTGGATGCGCAGAACCGGATCGAACGCGCCAGCTGCGGTTGATCGCCCGGTGGGTAGCGCCGGGCCATGCCCGGCGCCTTCCCTCTCCAGGCGTGCCGCTGCGCTCGCCGGGCATGGCCCGGCGCTACCGCCGTTTCAGAGGCGCTCGGCTTTGCCGCTGGCCAGTACGCGCGCGATCACCTGCTGCGCCTGCTGCGATGCCTGCGCATGTACGCGCGCCTGACGCTCGCCCAACGCGGCCTGTTGGCTGCCCAGTGCCGCCTGTCGGCTGGCCAGTTCAGACTGCTGGCTGGCCAGGCGCTGCATGTCACGGGTGCGGCCGGATTGCGCGGCCTCGCTGCGGGCTTCCTGCATTGCACGACGTGCCTCAACGGCGGCCTCGCGTGCAGCCTCACGTGCAACGGCCATATCGCTGGTCGCACCACGCGCCGCCTTCGCGGCTTCTGCGGCGGCCTCACGGTTGATGTCGTGGGCAGCCATCGCGCTGCGCGCTACCTCAGCGGCGGCCAGCGCAAGGCGGCGTGACTCCTCACCCTGCAGGCGGCCCATCTCACCCATCTGCCTGCCGAGTTCGCCCTGCTCGCGACCCAGCGCACTCTGCTGGCGGCCCAGTTCGCTCTGCTGGCGACCCAGGTCTGCGGCGCCGCTGTAGGCGCGCTGCAGGGTCTGGATCAGCATCGGGTCGCGCACCACATAGCGCTTGTCGCCCTGGCGGAACCACAGCGCCGGCCCCTTGCCGAGCTGCCTGCGGGCCACCGTTACATCGTCGATGCCGCCATTGGCGAAGGTCGAATCACCATCGACCAGCACGTAGGCCTGCAACGGCGACTTGCCGAGATCCAGGCGCCCGTAGGTGGTGATGGAGGTGGTGTGGGAAGTCGAATGCTCACTGTGCATGTCGGTATCCACATCGACATCCACGTCGACCGCCACATCGGCATCGTCCGGGCCTGACAGCGCCTCGACATCGGCCGGCTCGGCAGGCGGCGCGGGCGCCACCGGCACGGCCGGAACGCGCGCGGACGACGGAGGTGCGGGCGGCGCGTTCGGAGCCTTCGGCGGCGGCGGCACCACGGCCTTCGGCGCCGTAGGAGGCGCGGGCGGGGCCGGCGGCACTGGCGCCGCCACCAGCCGCATCGGTGCCACGCCCACCACAACGACGACAGCGGTCAACGCCATCGCCAGGATGCGCGGGCAGGCCCGGCGCGGCTGCAGCGAGAGCAGGCGACGCTTGAGGCTGGTGGTGTTCGGCGCGGCGCTGGCCACGCCCAGGTGTGGCTGCGGTGCCACGCCAAGCTGCAACAGCAGGCGACCGTAGGCCTGGCGGCTGGCGCCGTGCTGGCCAACCACGGCCGCATCCACCGCTTCTTCGCGGGCCTGTGCGTATTCGCGCACCGACAGGCGCAACAGCGGGTGGAAGAAGAACAGGTGCTGGGCCAGTGCGGGCAGCAGGCCCCACTGCAGGTCACGCCGCTGCAGGTGCTGCAGTTCATGCGTCAGTGCCAGATCCAGCGCGTCACCCTGCAGGGCATTGTCGCCGGCCGGCAGCAGCAGCACCGGGCGGAACGGCCCGACCAGCTGCGGTGCATCCACCTGCGTGCTCATCCACAACCGCGGCGCAGGACGCACGCCGTGCGCATCGGAGGCCAGTTGCAGGGCCTGCACCAGCGCTTCGTCCTCGCAGGGATAGGCGGCGGCCAGCAGCGCGCGGCAGCGGCGCCATTCACCAAAGGTACGCAGCGCCATCAGCAGCACGCCGGATGCCCACAGCGCAGCCAATGCAACGGCCCACCACGCCACTGCCGGCACGTCCGCTGCAGGCACCGGCATCGCCGCCAGCAGCTGTGCCGAGGCTTCCGGTGCCAGCGGGTAGACCAGATCTGCGGCAACGTCGGTGGCGGTCATCGCCACCGCCTGCGGTGCGGGCAACCAGGCCAGCTGCAGCGGCTGGCTCCAGAACAGGCCGAGCACGGCCTGCAGCGAGACCAGCCACCACAGGCGGCAGCGGGTCGCCGCCGACAGCGACGGCAGCGCGCGGCACAGGCCGTACACCAGCGCCACCAGCAGCACGGTCTGCAGGCTGGTCCAGCCCAACCGTTCCAGCATCGGAATCAGCATCGTGGTGTCCATGGCTCAGCCCTCGTGGCGGCGCGATTGGAGTTCGGCGACCAGCGCTTCCAGCTCGGCCAGCTCGTTGTCGCTGACCTGCTGGCGCTGCGACAGGTAGGCCACGAACGGCGACACCGAGCCCTGCAGGGTGTTGTCGACAAACTGGGCCACTGCACCCTGCAGCACGCTTTCCGGGCCACGCGTGGCCTGGTAGCGGTAGACGCCGTCCTGCTGCTGGCGACGAAGATACCCCTTCGCCCGCAGCCGCTCCATCATCGTCAGCACGGTGGACCGGGCCAGGCCACGGGCCTCGCCGTAGCCACTGGCGACCTCGCCGACGCTGGCCGGCGCATGTTCATCGATGTACTGCAGCAGGGCCAGTTCCTGGTCCCCGATCGTCTTGCCACGCATGACACCACTCCCTTGACTACACGTGTCGCCACTTTCTGCGCGACGACAACTGTAGTCAACCCCCCGGAAGTCATGGGCCGACGAACGGTGGGCGGTGTCTACCACTGGCAGATGCACGTGAAGGGTCTTCACGGCAGCGACTGAGTGCGGCTGTATCGCAATAGACAAGCCCCGAATTGCGGGTCGAAATGCTTCGCAAGTGAAGCGCTCGCTACTCACGTTGACTATGGATCCAGAACTTTGAAGCTTCCCGATTTTTCAAATTTGAAAATATCCTCATAGGCAGCAAAAAGTTGGATGTCTAGGCTCGCTAGATTCATTCCAGGTAGATCATTGATCTCGGGATCTGATGCCGAACCTTGCTGCTTTAAAATTTACTAAAAATTTCAATGAATCGTTTTCAGCCGCCCGTGCAATGGAAGCATGAAGTAGATGGGCAGTCGGCTTAAGCTAAGCTGCGAGGACGTGGAAAGTTCCGCTCGCCTCGGCGATGCATCTCGCCTGCAGGCACCAGCAGAGATTGACTGTTGATTTAGTATATGAAAACAAAACACTTTATCTTGATTATTTTTTGGGTGACTTTCCCTGCATGGGCAGAGCAATTCGTTGCCGATCCAAACGTGCCGCCAATAAACAGCCGGGCATCTGTCTTGGTGTTAGGAAGCCCGCACTTGGATCAACTTGGCATTGCCGCTGGATTTTCTCTTTCCGCGATGGACCCACTCCTGATCGCCCTGAGAAAATTCTCACCTGATGTCATTGCGGTTGAGTCGATATCGGGTGAAGAATGCACCAGCATGCGATTGGCTCCAGACATCTTTAACTCTAATGACATCAAGCGGTTCTGCTATGACAACACAGCCGCTTTGCATGCATTGGGACTTGACTATCAGAGAGCGAAAGCTCGATTGCAGGTACTAATGCATGACTGGACTGGGTTTAAGGCTGCAACGCAACGCCGCGAGTTGATCGTTCATTTTCTCGCAGTTGGTGAACCCGTCTCAGCGGTCGCGCAATGGCTCCAGTTGCCGCCCAAGGAACGGCAAGCAGATGGCGTATTGACCAAGGAACTGATGGGGTGGCTGGAAAAGGCCTCCGTGTCGCCTGACGAACGCTACCAAGTTGGTGCGCGCTTAGCTGCGGCCCTGGGGTTGGTCATGGTTCACTCAATTGACGACCACACCGGAGACAGCAGTGCAATCGCCCGGTCGGATGAGTACGCAGATGCCGTTCGCAGGGCTTGGGAGCAAGATCGACCTCGCATCGACAGCCTGCTAGGTAAGCAAAAGGCACTGGCGCAGCAACGTGAATTTGTTTCCTTGTACCGATATGTCAACAACGACCTAGTTCAACATGAATTGGTCGATGCAGACATGGGCGCCGTGCTCAGGAACAAATCTGCCGCTGGGTTTGGCGCGGTCTATATTGCAGGTTGGGAAGCTCGAAACCTTAGAATGGCGGGAAATATTCGGGCATCATTCGTTGACAAGCCGGATGCCAGAGTACTGGTGGTGGTAGGCGCTTCACACAAGTCTTGGCTAGATATGTTCATGAGAAGCGGACTCCTCATAAATATAGAAAATGTTGAGGAAATTCTCCGTTGACCAACGGGATGCAGCAAGAAACGCCAAAATTTCGTTGGATGAGTTGCCTAAGCTGAACCTCGCCGTTGCCGCCCCGAATTGTGCGTGCGCAACCTGCCGGCTCGATGCGTGGATCTAGCAACGCGAGTTCTACTTAAACCTTCTCCACGTTCCCTGCATCCGATCCTCGACGCCCCGCCGGAATCCCGCATGTTCCGCCCAACGCTTCGAGTCGTGCTCATGCTCATCAGCGCCCTGCCCTTCGCCGCCATCTCTGCCAGCCAGGATCAGGCCAACGACCAGACCCGCCGGCTGATCCGCCAGATCATGCTGGAACAGCGCATTCCGGGATTGCAGATTGCGGTGGTCAAGGACGGGCAGATCGTGTTGTCCGAGGCCTACGGCCTGGCCAATGTCGAGAACGGTGTGCTTGCCTCGCGCGACACCCGCTTTCCGCTCAATTCGGCCACCAAGGCGTTCACCGGCGTGGCCATCGCGCAGTTGGCACAGCAGGGGCGATTGGATCTGGATGCCCCAGCATCGCGCTATCTGGATGATCTTCCGGCCACCTGGCAGGACGTGCGTGTGCGCCAGCTGCTGGCACATACCTCGGGACTGCCCGACATCCTCGATGCGAGCGGGCTGCTGGGCGGTGGTACCGAAGCCCAAGCGTGGGCGGCGGTCACCGCGCTGCCGATGGAGGCGGCCTCCGGGCAGCGCTTCGCCTACAACCAGACCAACTATGTGCTGCTGGCGCGGATCATCGCGCAGCAATCGGGCATGCCCTACGAACGTTTCCTTGCGACCCGCCAGTTCAGCAGCGCGCGCATGGCGCGCACCACCTTCGGTGACAGCTACGACCTGATCCCGGATGTGGCGACGATGTACAGCCTGGCCCCGCGTGCCACCGACGCAGCCGATGCACCGCCGCGCCTGTCGCACTGGTTCTACGACATTCCGCCTTCACTGTGGCCCGGTGGTGGCATCCTCACCACCGCCGATGACACCGCACGCTGGCTGGTCGCGTTGACCGACGGGCGCCTGCTTCAGGATGCACCTCGGAAGAGGATGTGGACCGCAGAGCGCCTCACCGATGGCCGTGCCGGCCCATGGGCGGGCGGCTGGCCGGTGCTGCAGGCCAGCCCCGATCTGCAGGTGGCCGGCATCGGCGGGGCACGCTCGGCCTTCGTGGTGTATCCCGAGCGCGGCGTGGCGGTGGTGGTGCTGACCAACCTGGTCGGCGCCAACCCCCAGCAGTTCATCCCGCGCATCGCCGATTTCTATGCGCGCGCGGCCTCAACGCCCGCTCACGAACGGGTCGCCCTTGCACGGCAGCAACGGGCTGTCATCGCAGGGCCATAGCGCGGCGGGTACGGTCCTGGCCACTTCGAAGTGATCCTGGTTCCAGCGCAGGAAACCGCCGTGGATGGCATTGCCATGGTCGAAGCTGCGCGCATCGACGGCCAGTGGCTGTTCGGGGTCTGCTTCGGCCACCCAGCGCAGCACCGGCACCTTGTCCAGCGCCCCGATGAAGGCGAACAGATCACCCGCGCCCTTGTCCTGGTAAGCCGTCATGGTCGCCGCGTCGGGCAGCTCGGCCTGCGCCAGCAACGACGCGGTGACATCCTGCAGCGGTGCGGCTCCCTGTGCGATGTAGGCGCGCATGCCCGTGGTGGTTGCCGGGCAGTCCTGCAGCTGCACCAGATACCCGGTGGTACCGCCACGGCCGGAGAACGACCGCATCCAGTAGCGGAAACGCGGCCCGCTGCGATCGGTGACCATGAAATCCTGCTGGCCATCCTGCGCGGGAGTGGAAAGCACCTGCACCTTGCTGGCGCCCTCCACGTTGCACTTCAACTGCGCCAGCACCTGCCTGGCAGGTTCGGGCAGCGCAGCGTAGCGACCGCCGGGATGGGCGCTGCCGGAGGCATCCGGCAGTGCGGGCAATCCTCGATCAGTGGGCAGGGTCTGCGCAGGCAAGGTCTCCGGTTTCGCCGACGAGCTGGCGGTGGGTGCTACCGGCGCGACGCGCTCTCCAGCGGGCGCGCAGGCGCTGCAGACCAGCAACAGCATCAACGAAACGCTCGGCATCAGGTGTGATCGGATCATCGCTCAACGCCCTCCCATCGCCGGCGCTTCCTGCAGGTGTGCAGGCCCGGGTGTGGGTGCCGCCTGTTCGCGCGATTGCTGCTGCAGCTGGCGCAGGCTGGATTCCACCGAAGTTTCGCGCGCCTCGGCTGCATTGACCCCTGCGCGCAGCGCCGCAGGATCGCCCGGACTGCCCTGCACCAGAAACAGCGTCTCACCGGCTGCACGACCCGCGCTGGGGTTGCTGGCCACGATCTGGTCGACCTGGGTGATGCCTGCGGCCTTCGCTTCGCGCAGCATCACCAGGCTGTAGGCATCGGCATGCTCGGCGTAGCGTCCGCCCAACGCCTGCAGGCGCGTACTGATCTGCTGCTGCAGGGCATGGTCGCGATGCTGGGGCTGGCGGGGGTCGTCATTGGCAGCAAGCGGGGCGTCCTGCCCCAGCTCACGCGCCTGCCCCGGTGCGACCGAGGTCAGCACGTACTGCCAGCGGTTCTGCCCGGGCGTGCCGCGCACCGTCGCCACGAAGTCGTCGTACTCGCCGCCACCGATGGTCTGGCAACCTGCCGAATCGGTGTTTGCCCGGCTGCCGCGGTGGATCTTGAAGGTGTCGTTGAGGTCCTGCACGCCCTGGGTATCGCGCGCGTCGAACCAGCCATCGCCATTGCTGTCCCGCTCCACCCGGCCGGCACCGGCGGTTACCGCGTCCTGCGAGGGACGCAGCGCGAACTCATCGGCGTGGCCGTGGCGCGGGTGGGTGGTCGCGCGCATTTCGGTGGTGCCTTCGCCCAGTCGCCCCAGATCCTTGACCCGGTCGCCATTGACGTCCTCGCCCTCGGTCTTGGTACGCGGTGCCACGTTGCCGAAGCCCGGGCTACGCGGCGTGGTCTTGGCATGGCCGTCGTACTGCGCGGTCGGCTCGGTCGTGGCCTGGTTGAACTCGCGCACATGGCCTTGGCCCTGCGCATCCTTCCACAGCACCACGATGCGGTCGTCGTAGACACCACGCCCGCGCGCCTCCGTGGTGCGGTTCTCGTCGCGCAGCCCCAGCACCACGCGGTCCTGCGTCGCCATTGCTTCGTTCGCTGCCGTGTTGCCGCGCTGGGCCACGATGCTGCCGTAGACGTCGTACTGCTGGGCCTGGCTCAAGCCCGCGGTCTCTGCCGCCTCGGGCATCCTCGGTGGGCGCGTCGCCTCACCCAGGCGATCCAGCATCGGGTTCACTGTGGCCGCATCCGCTGCGGCAACACCACCATTCCGGCGCAACGCCTCAAGCTCGGTGGCGGCACGCGCCGAGATGTAGCGATCCAGCGATTCCTGCACCACAACACTCTGGCCGTCGTGCAGGGCCTCCAGGCGGGCGGCGGCACCGCGCACGTCGTTCTGCCGCAACAGGGCGACGACTTCGTTGGCCGCCGCATTGATATCCATCTCGGGCATGGTCGGTCCTTGAACGTGATCGGTTGGGAGTCAGCCTACCCCAGCTGCCCGACGGAGCTTTTGACACAGCGCACACCCCAGCACCTGCCCCATTCAGGCGGCACATGCCGCGCCCGGCCTCACCCCCGCGGCCCGCCCATCACCGGCAGGATCACTCCGCTGATGTAACTGGCACAGACCGGCGAAGCCAGGAACACATAGGCGGGCGACAGTTCTTCGGGCTGTGCGGGCCGGCCCATGTCACTGTCCTTGCCGAATTCGGCAACGTCCTCTGCCGCCTTGTCGGCCGGGTTCAGTGGCGTCCACACCGGTCCCGGCGCCACGCAGTTGACCCGGATGCCACGTGGTAGCAATTGGCTCGCCAGCGATTTGGTGAACGCATGGATCGCGCCCTTGGTGGCCGAGTAATCGATCAGCGCCTTGCTGCCGAAGATTCCCGTTTCCGAACCGGTGTTGATGATGCTGGCGCCCTCGCCCAGATGCGGCAGTACCGCGCGCGCCATCTGTATGTAACCGCCGATGTTGGTCTGCAGGGTTTCCTGCAGATGCGCGTCTTCCAGGTCTTCCAGCCGCGCGCAATGCAGCTGGAACGCGGCATTGTTGACCAGGATGTCGATGCCGCCGAACGCCTTGGCCACCTGCTTGACCGCCTTGTTGCAGAAGCGCGGATCGCGCACGTCGCCGGCGATCACCACGCAGCGGCCGCCTTCGCGCTCCACGTGCTGGCGGGTGATGTCGGCGTCTGCAGCCTCGTCCAGGTGCAGTACCGCCACATCGGCGCCTTCGCGTGCGAACAGCACCGCCACTGCACGGCCAATGCCGGAATCGCCACCGGTGACGATCGCACGCATCCCCTGCAGCTTGCCGCTGCCGATGTAGTCCGGTGCAAGGAAACGCGGCGCCAGCTCCAGTTCGTGTTCGTGCCCTGGCTTGGCCAGCTGCTGCGCCGGCATCGCCTCCGGTTGTCGGCGTGTGCCGGCCTGGGTTGCGGTCTTCTTCGTGGCTTTCTTTGCCGCGCGCACGTCCTTGGCCTTTTCCTGGTCCTGCAGGCGTCGCTGTCGGGCCGCGACGCGCGCCGCCCGTGGATCGCTGGCGGCCGCCTTGCGGGTTGCGGTCTTCACCACGCGCGGGCGATCGGGGTCGGCAGCAGTCTTCGTCGCGGTGCTGCCTTTGCGCACCTTGGGCGAGGCTTTGCGGCGGGTCGGGGTCTTCTTGGTGGTGGCCATGCAGGTCTCCTCGGGAGGGAAGGGGGTTGCCGGCCAGCGGCCGGCACTACCCGGGGCGGCATCCGCCGCGCCTGCAGTGTCTCCACCCAGGCTGTCGGCGGCGGTGAGCGCGCCGTGTCCACGATGTGCACGGTATTCATTCCGCCACCACGTGCGGCGTCGCACGCTGCACCCAACCACACCAAGGAATCCTTCCATGAAACATGCCATCGCCACCGCCGCCGTCTGTCTTGCCCTCGCCGCCTGCAGCAGCACGCCGATGGCCCAGGTGCAGCCGATCGACGGCGTGATTTCCGGCCAGTGCCACAGCGACATGGTGCGCGGCGCACTGGGCTTGGCCGCTTCGGATGCCACCGTGGCCCGCGCACGCGTGGACAGCGACAGCCTGCATGTGCGGGTGCTGCGCCATGACGGTCCGCGGGTACCGCCGGCCAGCGAAGGCGGCGACCGCCTGACCATCGAAAAGGGCCGCACCAACAACATCACCGCGATCTACTGCGGCTGAGCCTGCGCGCCCTGCGCAGCACGCGCAGGGTGGCCTGTTCCCACTGGCGCGGCCCACGCAGGCCGGCCAGCTTCGCCAGTTCACCGCGCTCCCAGCCGGCGAACACGCACGGGTCGATGTAGGCCTTGCGGCACACCGCCGGAGTGTTGCCCAGCAGCGATGCCACTTCGCACACCACCGCGCGCTGCGCCTGCGCCAGCGCGCGCTGACTGGCCGGTTCCGGCAGTTCGGTGGCGGCAAACGCCTGCACCGCCGCCACCGTGCCACCCCAGGTGCGGAAATCCTTGGCAGTGAAGTCCTCGCCCATCACCTCGCGCAGGTAGTCGTTCACCGCGCCGGAATCCGCCGGCTGCAGCGCACCGTCGTCATCGCGGTACTGGAACAGCGCCTGCCCGGGCAACTGCTGTAGGCGCCGCACCAGCAGCCCCAGCTTGCGGTCGCCCACGGTCACCTCCTGCAGCTGCCCGGACTTGCCGCGGAAGCGCATGCGCACCCGGCCGCCGCGCAGCAGTTCCAGATGGCGGTTGCGCAGTGTGGTCAGTCCGAACGAACGGTTCTGTTGTGCATAGGTTTCATTGCCGACCCGCACCAGGGTGTCCGCCAACAGCGCCACCACCATGGCCAGCACCTTTTCCTGCGGAAACCCAGGTCGCTTGAGATCCCGCGACAACCGCCGCCGCAGCGTAGGCAAGGCCTCGCCAAAGGCGATGATGCGGTCGAACTTGCCGGCGTCGCGCTCCCTGGCCCAGTCGGCGTGGTAGCGGTACTGCTTGCGCCCGCGCGCATCACGGCCGGTGGCCTGCAGGTGGCCATTGGCGTGGGCACAGATCCACACCGCGGTGTAGGCCGGCGGAATCGCCAGCGCACGGATGCGCTGCAGGGTGGTGGCATCACGCAGCGCGTGGCCATCAGCATCGCGGTAGCTGAAGCCCTTGCCGGCGCGGCGCCGGCTGATGCCCGGCTGGGTGTCATCGACATAGCGCAGGCCGGCAGCGCGCGCGGCTTGGCGTTCAGGGGTTGAGGGGGCTGACATGCCCGCAGTGTCGCCGTCGCGATGCCCCGATCCTGTCGATAACACAAGACAAACACGTGAGGGCCGGTTCGCCGCTATGCTCGGGTCTTCACAACCCCTTCCGGAGTCATGATGTCGTTTCCGATTCGCGCCCGTTCGCTCTCCGCCCTGTTGCTGCCGGCCGTGCTGGCCCTGACCGCCTGCCAGGCACCGGCGCTGGACGAACAGGATTCGGCCACCGCCCATGCCCAGCAGGCCGCAGAAGCCGCCAAGGCACCGGCCGACGACGCCGGCAAGGCCACCGAGGCCCCGCCGGTCGGCACCTGCGACGCCAGCCAGGTGCAGAGCCTGGTCGGCCAGGCCTACACCGACGCGCTCGGCAAGCAGGCGCAGGAAGACGCCGGCGCCAGCCAGGTGCGCGTGCTCAAGCCCAACGACGTGGCCACGATGGAGTTCCTCGGCGACCGCCTGAACATCGAAGTGGACGACAAGGGCGCAGTCAGCGGCGCGCGCTGCGGCTGAGTCGGGCCCCGCGCCGGCACTGGGTTGCCGGCGCGTTCTGTTGCACCTGCAACCGTGTATTGCGGCGCTGCAGCAACCTGTGATCTAGTCGAGGCATCCGGTGGCCTCACGATGCGCTCCAGGGATTGGGCGGGGACGAGTGTCGCCGCCAACCCTATACGCATCGAGGTAGAGATGGCCCCCCGCAACCGCCAAGGGCTTTACGACCCGCGCTCCGAGCGCGATGCCTGTGGATTTGGCATGGTCGCCCAGCTCGACGATCAACCATCGCGCCTGTTGGTTGATACCGCCATCGCCGCGCTTTCGCGCATGACCCACCGTGGCGGTGTCGCCGCCGATGGCCTGACCGGCGATGGCTGCGGCCTGCTGCTGCGCCGCCCCGATGCGTTCCTGAAACTGCTGGCCAGCGAAGCCGGCATCGCGGTCTCCGCACGCTTCGCCGCCGGCCTGGTGTTCCTGCCACACGATGCCGATGCCGCGCAGGCGTGCCGCACGCAGCTGCAGGCGCAGCTGGAAGCGGTGGGCTGCAAGGTCGCCGGCTGGCGCGAGGTGCCCACCGATGACAGCGTCTGCGGCCAATTGGCGCGCGACACGCTGCCGCGCATCGAGCAGGTGTTCGTCGATGCCGGCGTCGGCCAGGATGATGCCGGTTTCGCACTGGCGCTGTTCCTGGCCCGTCGCCGCAGCGAACAGCAGCTGCGCGCACACGCCGACTTCTACGTCACCACCCTCACCCCGGATGCGATCAGCTACAAGGGCATGGTGCTGCCGGACAAGCTCAGCCGCTTCTTCCCGGACCTGCAGCGCCGCGAGCTGGCCTCCAGCGCGATCGTGTTCCACCAGCGCTTCTCCACCAACACGCTGCCGCGCTGGCCGCTGGCGCACCCGTTCCGCATGCTCGCCCACAACGGCGAGATCAACACCATCGAAGGCAACCGGCGCTGGGCGCAGGCGCGCAGCAAGGTGTGGAAGACACCACGCTTCGATATCGGTGAATTCGACCCGGTCATCTCCATGCATGGCTCCGATTCGCAGAGCCTGGACAACATGCTGGAACTGATGGTCGCCGGTGGCATGGAGCTGATCCAGGCCCTGCGCATCCTGGTGCCGCCGGCTACGCAGTCGCTGGAATTCAAGGACCCGGACCTGGCCGCGTTCTACGAATTCCACGGCCTCAACAGCGAGCCGTGGGACGGCCCGGCCGGCATCGTTGCCTGTGACAGCCGCTACGCCGTATGTACCCTCGACCGCAACGGCCTGCGCCCGGCGCGCTGGATGCTGACTGCCGACCGCCATTTCCTGGTCGCCTCCGAAGCGGGCGTATGGGAAGTGCCGACCGAGCGCGTGGTGCGCAAGGGCAAGCTCGGCCCGGGCGAGATGATCGCCATCGACCTCAAGCGCGGCGACCTGCTCGATTCCGATGCGGTGGACCGCATCAACCGCGGTCGTGCGCCGTACAAGCAATGGCTGCAGCAGGGCGTGACCTACCTGCAGACCGAACTGATCGACCCCTCGCTGGTGGAAGAGCCCTTCGACGAAGGCACCCTGCGCAGCTACCACAAGCTGTACCAGCTCAGCAGCGAGGAAGTGGAGCAGGTGCTGCGGCCCTTGGCCGAGACCGAGCAGGAAGCCACCGGCTCGATGGGCGACGACACGCCGATGGCGGTGCTGAGCCAGCGCAGTCGTCCGCTGTACGACTATTTCCGCCAGGCCTTCGCGCAGGTCACCAACCCGCCGATCGACCCGCTGCGCGAAGACTGCGCGATGTCGCTGTCCACCCAGCTCGGCAAGGAGACCAACATCTTCCACGCCGGCCCGGAGACGGTGAACCACGTCATCCTCAACTCGCCGGTGCTCAGCCAGCGCAAGCTTCGCCAGCTGCTGAAGATGGACCAGTACGTGCAGGCCAACCGCCTGCTGGACCTGTCCTACAGCGAAGACGAGGGCCTGCGTGCCGGCATCGAGCGCATCTGTGCCGAGGCCGAGCAGGCCGCGCGCGATGGCATGGTGATGCTGCTGTTGTCCGACCGCTACCCGGTGGCCGGGCGTCCGATGGTGCATGCCCTGCTCGCCACCAGCGCCATCCACCACCACCTGTCGCGGCTGGGCCTGCGCTGCGACGTGAATCTCATCGTCGAGACCGGCACCGCGCGCGACCCGCACCACATGGCCTGCCTGCTCGGCTTCGGCGCCACCGCGGTGTATCCGTACCTGGCCTACCAGACCCTGTTCGACCTCGGCCGCCGCGGCATCCTCAAGCTCAGCAAGGGCGGTGAGCAGTCGCAGATCGGCCGTCGCTACCGCAAGGGCGTCTACAAGGGCCTGTCGAAGATCATCTCGAAGATGGGCATCTGTACCGTGGCCAGCTACCGCGGCGCGCAGCTGTTCGAGATCATCGGCCTGGAACCGGAAGTCGTGGACCTGTGCTTCCCCGATACCGCCTCGCGCATCGGTGGCGCCGGCTTTGCGCGGCTGGATGCCGATGCACGCGAACTGTGCGTACAGGCCTGGGATGCACAGCAGGGCGTGGATGTCGGCGGCCTGCTGAAGTACGTGCACGGCGGCGAATACCACATGTACAACCCGGACGTGGTGACCACCCTGCAGCGCGCCGCGCGCAGCGGTGACCCGCGTGCCTGGCAGCAGTACTGCGATGCGGTGCATGCACGGCCGCCGTCGGCACTGCGCGACCTGCTGGAACTGGTGCCGGCCGCTGCGCCGACAGCGCTGGATGACGTGGCTCCGGCCAGCGAACTGTTCCCGCGCTTCGATACCGCCGCCATCAGTCTCGGCGCCCTCTCTCCGGAAGCGCATGAAGCGCTGGCCATCGCCATGAATCGCCTGGGCGGCCGCAGCAATTCCGGCGAAGGCGGCGAAGATCCCGCACGCTATGGCACCGCCAAGCGCAGCAAGATCAAGCAGGTGGCCTCGGGCCGCTTCGGCGTCACTGCCGAATACCTGGTCAACGCCGAAGTGCTGCAGATCAAGGTCGCGCAGGGCGCCAAGCCCGGAGAAGGCGGCCAGCTGCCTGGCCACAAGGTCAACGAACTGATTGCGCGGCTGCGCTATGCCAGGCCGGGCATCGGCCTGATCTCGCCGCCGCCGCATCATGACATCTATTCGATCGAAGACCTCGCGCAGCTGATCTACGACCTCAAGCAGGTCAACCCGACCGCGCTGGTGTCGGTGAAGCTGGTCAGCCATGCCGGTGTGGGCACGATCGCCGCCGGCGTGGTCAAGGCCGGTGCGGACCTGATCACCATCTCCGGTCACGATGGTGGTACCGGTGCGTCGCCGGTCAGCTCGATCCGTTATGCCGGCGTGCCGTGGGAGTTGGGCATTGCCGAAGCACACCAGGCGCTGCTGGCCAACGACCTGCGCGGGCGCACGTTGCTGCAGACCGATGGCGGCCTGAAGACCGGCCTGGACGTGGTCAAGGCCGCGCTGCTGGGCGCGGACAGCTTCGGCTTCGGCACCGCGCCGATGATCGTGCTGGGCTGCAAGTACCTGCGCATCTGCCACCTCAACAACTGCGCCACCGGCGTGGCCACCCAGGATGAGCGCCTGCGCGAGAACCACTTCACCGGCCAGCCTGAGCGCGTGGAGAACTTCTTCCGCCTGCTGGCCGAGGAAGTGCGCGGCTGGCTGTCCTACCTGGGCGCGCGTTCGCTGGAAGAGATCGTCGGCCGCACCGACCTGCTGCGGCAGATCGAGGCGGCGCCGCGCGACGGCGTGCGCGTGGACCTGTCGCGCCTGCTGGCCGACAGCCGCTACGAAGGCAGCCACTGTGCCGCGCAGCGCCTGTACGAATCGCCAGACAGCCTGGCCACGCAGATGGATGGCCTGCTGGCCGATGCCATCGAGCACAAGCGCGGCGGCGAACATCGCTTCCTGATCCACAACACCGACCGCAGCATCGGCACCCGCCTGGCCGGTGCGGTGGCACGCGCGCATGGCAACCAGGGCATGGCCGAATCACCGCTGGAACTGCGCTTCCGCGGCAGTGCCGGGCAGAGCTTCGGCGCGTTCAACGTCGGCGGCCTGCATCTGGAAGTGGAAGGCGAAGCCAACGACTACGTCGGCAAGGGCATGGCCGGCGGCCGCCTGGTGGTGCGTCCGCCGCGCGGCGCGCGCTTCGAGGCACGTAGCACCGCGATCATTGGCAACACCTGCCTGTACGGCGCCACCGGTGGCGAGTTGTTCGCTGCCGGTCGCGCTGGCGAACGTTTTGCGGTGCGCAATTCCGGCGCGCTGGCGGTGGTGGAAGGCGCCGGTGACCACTGCTGCGAGTACATGACCGACGGTGTGGTGCTGGTGCTGGGCAAGGTCGGCCTGAACTTCGGTGCCGGCTTCACCGGTGGCCTGGCCTACGTGCTGGATGTCGACCGCGATTTTGTCGACCGCTACAACCACGAGCTGATCGACATCCATCGCGTGTCGGCCGAAGGGTTCGAGAACTACCGCCAGCACCTGCACCGCCTGATCGGCCGCCACCGCGAGCTGACCGGCAGCATCTGGGCGCAGCAGATCCTGGACGAGTTCCGCGATTACATCGGCAAGTTCTGGCTGGTCAAACCCAAGGCCGCCAGCATCGAATCCCTGACCGAAACCCTGCGACGCGCCGCCTAACGGCAGTGCCGGCCGCTGGCCGGCAACCCAGGATCACGTAGTGCCGGCCGCTGGCCGGCAACCGGAAAACATCAAAGAGCCCGCCATGAGCCGCAAGCACGCCTTCCAGTTCCTCGACCTGCCCCGCACCATGCCGCAGCGCATCCCGGTCGAACTGCGCACCTCCGGCGACTGGGGTGAGCTGTACGGCAAGTTCGGCAAGGAAGACGCCCAGTACCAGGCCGGCCGCTGCCTGGATTGCGGCAACCCGTACTGCAGCTGGAAGTGCCCGGTGCACAACGCCATTCCGCAGTGGCTGCAGCTGGTGCAGGAAAACCGCATCCATGAAGCGGCCACCCTGTGCCACAGCACCAACCCGTTGCCGGAAGTGTGCGGCCGGGTCTGCCCGCAGGACCGGCTGTGCGAAGGCAGCTGCACGCTGGAGGAGTTCGGCGCAGTGACCATCGGCGCGGTAGAGAAGTACATCGTCGATACCGCGCTGGCCACCGGCTGGCGGCCGGACATGGCCGCCGTGCAGGCCACCGGCCACACGGTGGCGGTGATCGGTGCCGGCCCGGCCGGCCTGGCCTGTGCCGACCGCCTCGCGCATGCCGGCATCACTGCCGTGGTCTACGACCGCTACGAGCAGGTTGGTGGCCTGCTGCAGTTTGGCATTCCCAGCTTCAAGCTGGACAAGGACGTGATCCGTCGCCGCCGCGAGGTGCTCGAAGGCATGGGCGTGCAGTTCCGCCTGGGCGTGGAGGTCGGCCGTGACGTCAGCCTGCAGCAGTTGCTGGACACGCATGACGCGGTGTTCCTGGGCACCGGCGCCTACCGCTACACCGATGGCGGCCTCGACGGCCAGGACCTGAAGGGCGTGCTGCCGGCGTTGCCGTTCCTGGTGCAGAACAGCCGCATCGTCGGTGGCGATGATCCGCACGGCCGGCCGATTGCCGGCTGGGAAGACACCATCGCCCTGCCCGACCTCAACGGCAAGCGCGTGGTGGTGCTCGGCGGCGGCGACACCGGCATGGACTGCGTGCGCAGCGCGGTGCGCCTGGGCGCGGCCAAGGTGACCTGCGCCTACCGCCGCGACGAGGCGAACATGCCCGGCAGCGCGCGCGAAGTGGCCAACGCGCGCGAGGAGGGCGTGCGTTTCCTGTTCAACCGCCAGCCGCTGTCGATTGAAGCCGGTGCCGATGACGAAGTGATCGGCGTGACCGTGGTCGAGACCCGCCTCGGCGAGCCCGATGCCAATGGCCGCCAGAACGCGGTGCCGATCGAGGGCAGCGAATCGCTCCTGGAAGCGGACGTGGTGATCATCGCGTTCGGTTTCTCGCCCACCGTTCCGGCGTGGCTGGCCGAGCACGGCGTGGAGGGCCAGACCAACGGCCGCATCGTGGCTGGTGGCAAGGACAGACTGCCGTTCCAGACCGCGCATCCGCGCCTGTTCGCCGGCGGTGATGCGGTACGTGGGGCCGACCTGGTGGTGACCGCCGTGGCTGAAGGCCGCGACGCCGCCGCCAGTATCGTCCGGCTACTGGCGCACTGAATCCGGCGCCAGCAGCACCGCCAGCAATGCACGCAGTTCGCGCGGCTCCACCGGCTTGGCCAGGAAGTGATCGATGCCGGCGTCGCGGCAAGCCTCGCGGGTGCGTTCCAGCACGCTGGCGGTGAGCGCGATGATCGGTACCCGCGCGCGGTGCTGGCAGGTGTCTGCACGGATCGCCCGTGCCAGCGCGAAGCCATTCATGCCCGGCATGTGGCAGTCGGTGATCACCAGTTCAAATGGCTGCGACTGCCAGGCCTGCAGGGCCTGCGCTCCATCGGCGCAGGCATGCACCTGCAGCCCCAGGTCGTGCAGGCGCTGCTCCAACAGCTGCAGGTTGGTGGGATGGTCTTCGGCCACCAGCACCCGTGCCGGTGGCAGTGGCTGTTCCTCGGCGATCGCAGGTGACGGCGCGCCAGCAGGCAACTCGCAGGCACTCAGGTCCAGCTCCAGCCACACCGTGGTGCCCTCGCCGGTCGCACTGTGCAGCTGCAGGTCTCCCCCCATCGACACGGCCAGCTCACGGCAGATTGCCAGGCCCAGTCCACTGCCGCCGAAGCGGCGCGTGGTCGAAGCCTCGGCCTGGGTGTAGGCGCCAAACACCGCCTGCTGCCGTTCCGCACTGATGCCCACACCGCTATCGCTTACCTGCAGGCGCAACCGCTGCCCCTGTGCGTGCTGCTGCAGCACCTGCACCCGTAGTTCCACCCCGCCATGCAGGGTGAACTTGAGCGCATTGCCGACCAGGTTGAACAGGATCTGGCGCAGCCGCAGGCTGTCGGCCAGCGACCCGGCCTGCAGTGCAGGATCGAGATGGATCTGCAGGTACAGGCCACGGCTGGCAGCCACCGGCAGCAGCAGCTGCTGCACTGCCCGCAGCAGCGCGGCCAGGTCGGTAGGCTGCCGCTGCAGTGGCGCAGGCTGCAGGCGCTGGCTGTGCAGCACATCGTCAAGGATCTGCCGCAGCATCTGCGCGGCGTCGCCGATGGTGGCCAGCACCTGTTGCTGGCGGTGGTCCAGATCGCTGGCGGCCAATCGTTCGAGCATGCCCAGCAGCGTGCTCATCGGCGTGCGGATCTCGTGACTCATCGTCGCCAGGAAGTGGGTCTTGGCCAGCGCGGCCTGCTCGGCCTCGCGCCTTGCATCTGCAAGCGCCTGGGTACGTGTGTGTACCTCGCTGACATCCATCCAGTAGCCGCTCCACTCAACGTTGCTGTCATCGCACGCCAGCGTGCGGCCCTGCGAATGCACCCAGCGCCAGCCCTGTGGCGAGCGCGTACGGAAGGTGACGTCGATCGGTCCACGGGCCAATGCGGCCGCTTCGACACAGTCCATCACCAGAGTCCGGTCATCGGGATGGACCGCGGCCAGCAGCCGCGGGTGGTCGATCCGCGCGGTCTCCACGCTCACCCCGAACAGCGCCTGCACATCGCCGGCAATCTGCGGAAAGCTGTAGTCCCCGGTAGCGGTGCGGCGCGCCTGGTAGACCACCGCCGGCAGGTTCGCGGTCACTTCCTGCAGGCGCTGCGCGGCCACGCGACGCCTTGCGCTTTCGCGGTGCACGCGCCAATAGCCGAAGGCGTAGACCAGCGCCAGCGCCAGCAGGATCAGCGAGGCCGGTACCAGCCAACGCAGGGGCGATGAGGACGGCGGGTTGCGTGGCTGGTCCGGCAGCCATCCCGTGCGGATCACGTCGCGCTGCGTGTCGGTCAGCTGCGACACGGCCTGCTCGAAGCCGGGAATGACGCCGGCACAGGCCGGTACGGTGGCCAGCACAAGCGCATCGTCGAACCCGGCTGGCGCGGCAATCACCAGCCGATCGCCCTGGTACCGGCGCAGCCCGGCCTCGACCTCGCCGAGGTTGGCGATCACCGCGTCGACCAGACCGGTGCCCAGCAGCGACAGCGCATCATCCAACGGCGCCGGCGGCAGCAGCTGTGCACCCGGAGCCTGCTCGGCCAGCAGCGCGGCCAACGGCAGCCGGTCGGGACTGGCCACCGCGCGCTCGCGCAGGTCTTCCAGGCCCAGCACCGGCCGCGCATCGGCGCGGCGCACGATCACCTGCGGCAGCTGCAGGTACGGTGCACTGGCCACCCAGCCGGAAGGCAGCTGCGAGCGCGGCCAGCCCAGCAACGCCTGGGTGGCGGGCGGCAACAGGCCTTCGACGACCGCCGTGGCCGGCAGCGGTTGCGCCTGCAGCGGCCGTTGTTCGCCCAGCAGGTTCAGGTAGGCCGCGCTGACCCCTTCGGCCTGCCCCTCGATCGCGGACGACAATGGCGCCCGATCGGAAGGCCAGGCAATGCGCAGCGGTGTCTCGCAGCCAGCGGCGGACGCGGTTGCGGGCAGCATCAGGCAGGCCATGACAGCAACAGCTGCAGGGAGGCCGGCGGCATTCACGGTGGACGTCCTCATCTCGCAGGCGGAAGAAACGGCCGCGCAGCGGTACCGCTGCCTGACACGCTATCGACGTGCGGGCGGGCGGCAATGAAGAAAGTTGCAAAAGCATCCAGAAGTGCAAATGGCGACATACACTGCCGCCTTCACCCGTACCTGCGGAGCTCTTGATGCGTATCGGCCTGGCTGCCAACCGTCTCCACCACCACGACGTGCGCGCCGCCCTGTTTCGTTGGCTGCGTGCCAGTGAGGCTGGCCTGCGCGAACTCGGTGTGTCGCTGCACGCGGTCGGGCGCACCCATGACGCGATCGAACGGCACGGCTTCCTGGCCGGATACGGCGGCCTGCACCGTTATCCCTATGGCCGCGAAGGCGGGTTGATGAAGCTGGTCGCCGAGGTGGTCGGCATGGGTCCGGATCGGACGCTGGATGGCGCGATCTATCTGATCGACCCGGTCGATCCATCCTCGGTGTTCCCGGAAGCGACCGCGCTGAAGCGACAGTGCGTGATCCACGGCAAGCCGTTCATTTCAACGGTGGCGACGGCGCGCGACTGGGTCGAGGTCGAACGCATCCACGCTGGGCTGGCGGCCGATGCCGGCGCCGACGATCTGCATGCGTTCGAAGACCAGACGCTGGCGCTGATCGCGCACGATGCGATGAAGCCGGCGATGCTGGCCTTCGCCGATGAGCACTTCGAGGTACTGGCGCGCTTTGGCGAGCGCGTGGCAACCGGCACCACCGGCCAGCGCTTGAACGAGCTGGCCTGGAGCCGCGGTTGGCCCAGCGATACGCCGTGGGTGACGCGCTACCAGAGTGGCCCGATGGGCGGGGATGCGCAGATTGCTGACCGGGTGCTGGAAGGCCGCTGCCAACGCGCGATCTTCTTCGAGGATCCGCATGTGGCGCGCCAGCACGAGGCGGATATCCAGCTGCTGGAGCGTGCGGTGACGACGGTGACCGACCAGGCGGTGTGCATTACGGCGCCACGGGTGGCGGCGCGTTGGGCGACGGCGGCGGCGTTGCGGGCGGGTTGAGGGTTTCGGCCAACGGCTGAGCCCCTCGTGGTGGGTGGGGCCTGCGCGGTCATGAGGTTGGCCGGGATGGGTGGAATTGCGGGGGACGCCGTGAACCCATCCATGGGGGCTTGGCCGCGGCATCCATGCCGCGGACACCCCCGCAATCCCACCCATCCCGTCCTTCGACAGTTTCCGGTGTGCCCACCACGGAAGAAAGAAAGAAGAGCAGGAGCGGGTCGCGCGCTGCGCACGCTCCTGGCCCATGCTCGGTTGCATTCAACGGCAGCCGAGCGTGGGCTCGGCTCTACAGTTACAGAAGCTGGCGAAGCATGGCTTTCAAGCGGCGCCCTTCCAGCTGGAAGTAGTCGCGCTGTTCGCGCCAGGCGGGGAAGCGTTGTTCCACTTCGTGCCAGAACGCGGGCGAGTGGTTGGCCTGGATCAGGTGGCAGAGTTCATGCACCAGCACGTACTCGAAGGCTTCCGGCCGGCCCAGCACCAGCGCCAGGTCCAGCGCCATGCTGCCATCAGGTGCCAGTGAACCCCACTGCGAAGACATCACCTTCAGGCGCAGACGGCTGGGTGCGCGCGGCAGGTCCGGCAGGTACTTCGGCAGCCAGCGGCCAACGTCGGCGCGGGTCTGTGCTTCGTAGAACTCACGCAGCAGGCGGCGCAGAGTGGCGTCGCCGGCACGGGTCGGCCATTGCACGCAGGCACCGTGGTCGTCGAGCTCCAACCGTGCATAACGGCCTTCCTGCCAGCGCAGCGGCAGCAGTTCACCGCGCAGCGGCAGCACGCCGGCTTCGCCCGGCTGCAGGGGTGCTGGCAGTTCCTGGCCCTGGTACTGGCGCAGCTGCAGCGCCAACCAGTCGCGGTGTTGTTCCAGGAAGCGTTCGCCCATCACCAGGCTTGCCCGCGGCGGCAAGGTCAACCGCGCGCCACGCTCGTCCACGCTCAGCTTGATCCGGCGCGCACGCGGATCACGCACGCGCAGCACCTCGATCTCGGCATCCTCCAGGCGCAGGCGAACGGTGTCGCGCTGCACGGTGGCGGGCGGGGTCGGGCTGATCAGGCGGCGCAGCAGACGGCTCATGTACCCAGCATAGCGCCGCTTCGGGCCGCCGGATGACCGGCGGCCGTCGGGCTGCCTGTTCAGTCAGCCTTGCTGAGCTTGAAGGCTTCTTCCAGCAACAGGAACAGGCGGCGGATCTCGGCACTCTGCAGGGCGAAGCGGGCATCGAACTCGGCGCGGCGGCCATCTTCGTCGGCATGCTCCAGCTGGTCCAGCGCGCCGTCGAGGAACTTCAGCTTGCGCACGATCAGGTCGTCGCCGATGACGAAGGACAGGTTGTCTTCGAAGATCAGCGCCAGCTTGGTCACCTGCTTGCCGGCGTCCAGGTGCTTGTCGATCTCGTCGCAGCGCAGTTCCTGGTGCTGGCACTTGACCACCGCGCCACCCTCCACCGGGTCCTTCATCTCGCACTCTTCGCCCAGGCTCAGCCCGGTCGGCAGCGGCTCGCCGGCGATCCAGCCGGTCAGGATCGAGCGCGGCGCGACTTCGGCGTTCAGCGGCATCGCCGGGAAGCTGCCGAGCAGGCCACGGATGTCGGACATGAAGTACTCGCCGGTCTTGCGGCTGGAGGTATCCACCGCGACGTAGCCGTGCTGCAGGTCGATGAAGGCGTCGTTGCGCGAGGACTTCACGAAGGCGCGCGGCAGCAGTTCATGCAGCAGGTCGTCCTTCATGCGCTTGCGCTCGCGGCCACCGGGGCGGCGGCCTTCCTTCTCCTCGATCTCCTCCAGCTTGCGCTCGAGCAGGTCGTTGACCACCGCTGCCGGCAGGATCTTGTCCTCGCCGCCCACGGTCAGCCACAGGTGCTCGGCGATGCGGTGGGAGAGCAGTTCCTTCTCCTCGCGGCCGAACGGCGAGATGAAGCCGCGCGAATTCATTTCCAGTGCGCCGACCGGCTTCAGCAGGGCGTGCGGCAGCAGCGTGTCGACTTCGGAAAAATCGGTGGTGGTCGGGAAGCGGAAGAACGTCAGGTTGCGAAAGAACATGGAATTCCGGTGTCTGAAGGAGAAGGGCGCCCGACCTTAGTCGGCAGGCGTCTCGGGGACTGCGTCGGCCAGCCAGGCATCGGCATGCGCGGCATGCCCGCTGTGGCCCAGGGCCCTGAAATCGAACAGGGTGGCATCGGCCAGTTGTGCTGGCCGTACATCGGCCATGGCGCGTGCGATCTGTTCGATACGGCCCGGATGGTCCTGGTCCCACTGCTTGAGCATCAGGCCGACCTGCCGACGCTGCAGGTTTTCCTGGCTGCCACACAGGGTGCAGGGAATGATCGGGAAACGGCGGGCCTGCGCATACTCGGCGATGTCGTGCTCGCGCACGTAGGCCAACGGGCGGATCACCACGTGCTGGCCATCGTCGCTGAGCAGCTTCGGTGGCATGGCCGCCAGCTTGGCATGGTGGAACAGGTTCATGAACAACGTAGCCACCATGTCGTCGCAATGATGGCCCAGCGCGATCCGGGTGAAACCGTGCGCCTTGGCGTGGTTGTACAGCGCGCCGCGGCGCAGGCGCGAGCACAGCGAACACATCGTCCGGCCTTCCGGGATGACCCGGCTGACCACCGAGTAGGTGTCCTGCTCGATGATCTGGTACGGCACGCCCAGCGCGGCCAGGTACTCCGGCAGGACATGCTCGGGGAAGCCGGGCTGCTTCTGGTCAAGGTTCACCGCGACCAGTTCGAACGGCACCGGCGCCCTCTTCTGCAGCTGCAGCAGCAGGTCCAGCAGGGTGTAGCTGTCCTTGCCACCGGACAGGCAGACCATGACCTTGTCGCCCGCTTCGATCATGCCGAAGTCGGCGATGGCCTGGCCGACCTGGCGGCGCAGGCGCTTGCCCAGCTTGTCCGCCCCGGGCCCGGCCACGCGCGGATCGCGCGAAGCGCGCTGCGGGGGATCGGGAAGGGAAATCACGGCGGTCATCGGCCCATTCTAACGGCTTGCGGCAGCCTGGACCCCGTGTCGGGATTCCCCTCTCCCGGCAGTCATCATCGCTGTGTATGCTCGGAGGCTGTGGACACCTACAGCCCCGCCGAGATCGTCGAACACCTCGCCGCCCTGCGCGCCGAGCACCGCCTGCTGGATGAACAGATCACCCGCATGGCCGCCAACGGTGAAGACGAGCTGGAGTCCAAGCGCCTGAAGCGGCGGAAGCTGCAGCTGAAGGACTGCATCGCCAAGCTGGAAAGCCTGCAGATTCCCGACGAACCGGCCTAAAGACGGCCCTGATGGGTGCCAACCCTGGTTGGTACCTTTGCTTGCGGTAGCTGCCAACCTTGGTTGGCCTCCTGCTCTGGTAGGTGCCAACCTTGGTTGGCACGGCTGGAAGGTGTGTGGACCAAGGTCCACACCCACCGCATGGCCCAGCGCTACCCTCAATCCTGCGGCGCAGGCTCGTCCGGGCGTGCCGCTTCCGGGCTGACCCGTTCGATGGTGTGGCGCAGCTCGCGGCCGAGGATGAACTTGGCATCCTTGGCCCAGGCATCCAGGCGTTCGTCGAACAGCAGCTTGCTGTTCTCGTCCGGCCATACCAGGCGCAGCTCGCGCAGCTTCTGGATGAAGCCGCGGAACAGCGACTTGTCGAAGAACTCCGGCGCCGCCGGTGCGTAGAGCAGGCTGAGCCGCTGCGCGGCCTGCTGGCACAGGCTTTCCAGTTCGGCCGCACCCAGCACGCCGGGGCCGTTCTTCACCAGCACCGAGATGGCGATGTAATAGCGCTCGAAGGCCTGCTGCAGCGAGTGGCCGATGGCCCGCAGGCGGAACACTTCATCGGTCTGCCCGGTGTTGCGGGCAAGGATGCCGCCGTCGTCTTCGTTGACGTTCTGCAGCAACCCTTCGCGCACGAACACGTCGATGGTCTGGTCGATGCGCTGGGCGAACTCGTCCTCGGTCCATGGCAGGAACAGTTCGGCCTGCAGGAACGGGTACACCGTGCGGCCCAGCTGGACCAGGCCGGTGCGGCTCATGCGGCGGTTGTTCTGGAAGCAGCAGGCCACCCACGACGATGCGGTGAACAGGTGCACCACGTTGTTGCGGAAGTAGCTGAGCAGCACCGCGGTGTCGCCACTGACGCTGAGCACGTCGCCCAGCGGGTGCTTGATGCGGGTGAGGACGTTGATTTCCTCAGCGTGGGCGATGATCCGCTCCGGCGAATGCGGGGTCACCGTCACCCGGCCCGAGTACGGCATTTCCACCAGCAGGGTCTTGCACAGCTCGATCTGTGCGATCAGGTCGGCCTCGCCCATCGCGTGCTTCGGCGTGGACAGCAGAGCCAGCGCCAGCAGGTTGATCGGATTGACGTCGGCGGCACCATTGATGCGTACCTGGATGCGCTCGGCCAGCGTATCGACGGTGGTCGACAGCCAGGACGGCTTCTCATCCTCGGACACCGCTTCGCCGCCCCACTCCGGGGCCTTCTCGGCCAGCACGTCGTTCAGCGCGATCGGCTCACCGAAGTTCACCACCACCTGGCCGTAGTTCTGCTTGAGCACCTTGGGGATGCCCCACAGCAGCGACCAGATCGATTCCTTTTCCTTCGGCCGCCCGGACAGTTCATCCAGGTAGCTGCCGCCTTCCATCAGCTTCTCATAGCCGATGTAGATGGGCTGGAACAGCACCGGCTTGCGTGGCTGGCGCAGGAACGCGCGCAGCGTCATCGAGATCATGCCGCCCTTGGGCTGCAGCAGGCGGCCGGTACGCGAACGGCCGCCCTCGACGAAGTACTCCAGCGAGTAGCCGCCGGCCACCAGCTGCGCGACGTACTCGCTGAGCACCGCCGAGTATAGTGCGTTGCCACGGATCGAGCGACGGATGAAGAACGCGCCGCCCTTGCGCAGCAGGGTGCCGACCACCGGCAGGTTCAGGTTGATGCCGGCCACGATGTGCGGCGGCACGATGCCACGGTCGTACAGCAGGTAGGACAGCAGCAGGTAGTCCATGTGGCTGCGGTGGCTGGGCACGTAGACCACTTCGTGGCCCGGCGCGGCGGCCTTGAACTTGTCCAGGTGGTGCACCAGCACGCCCGCATAGATGCGGTTCCACACATGGCTGAGCATGAAGCTGGCCGAGCGCACTACCGGGCTGGAATAGTCCGCGGCGATTTCCCAGGCGTAGGCATGCGCCTTCTTCCAGGCATCGGCCGGCTTCGAATTGTCGCGCTTGGCCTGCGCGGCGATCGCTTCGCGCACCGGTTCGGCGGCCAGTACCTGATCGACCAGCAGGCGCCGGGTAGACAGGTCGGGGCCGATCACCGATTCACGGATGCGGCGGAAATGGGTACGCAGCACGCGCTGCAGCTTGCGCACCGTACGCTCCGGCTCCAGGCCTTCGTCCACGGTGCTGCGCAGCGAGATCGGCGGGGCGAAGCGGACGATGGTGCTGCGGCCGTTGAGCAGCACCGCCAGCAGGCGGCGGAAGCGACCCACCAGCGCCCAGTTTTCCGAGAACAGCACGGCGAACCAGCCGCTCTGCTTGTCCGGCGCGCGGCCGACGAAGATCGACACCGGCACCAGGTGCACGTCCAGGTCATCGCGCACGCGATGCGCCTGCAGGACCTTGGCCAGCGAATCGGAATGGGTCTTGGCGCCGCGCTGCTCGGGGATCAGCGAATTGCTGGAACTGCGCCGCGACAGCGCCAGATAGGCGCGCTTGCGCCCGGTCGGGTCACCGGCCAGCGGCACGAGCGGCGACGGCAGTCCGGCCTGGCGGCAGGCCTTGTCCAGGATCAGCGCATTGGACAGGCCGTAGTCTTCCAGCACGTACATCACCGGGCGGCCATCGTTGTACTGGCCCGGATCCTCCGGCTCGATCTTCAGCGACAGCCACGGCTCGACCAGGCGGCCGAGCAGGCGCGCCCACAGCGGCCGACGGCCGGCCGGCCGCGCATGCGCCGGCGGCGGTACCGGATTCGGGCCGGTACCGGTCGAGGGGGACGCCGGCGCCGTATCGGCGGGCGTCGACTGGGATTCTTCGCCGGGGAACGGCAGCGGGTTCTGTTTCGACATCGGCGCCATTATGGCTTAGGCGGCGGCGTTGCCGCTTCCCCACCCTCGGTGGGGGCTTCCACAGGTGCCGGAGCCACCGCCGCCCGGGCGGCATCGGCCTGGCGCAGCAGGGCATCGGTATCAGCCAGGGTGCGCGTCAGGTACCAGTGACCTTCGCGCCGGCTCAGCGGCAGCTGCAGGGTCATCTCGCGGCCGGCCAGGTCGTAGCGCAGGCGCACCAGCGCGTTGTCACCCTCCACCGACAGCAGTTCGCCACGCACACTGCGCAGCGCTTCGTCCACGCCCAGCCCGTAACTGCCGAGCACGGCCTTGAGCGTGTGGATGAACGGTGCCAGCTGCTGCAGGCTGCCTTCCATGCCCGCGGCCTGCAGGCCGGCCTCATCGTCGAAACCGACCTTGCCCGCCGCGCCGACCAGCGCGGCGATGGTGTTGCGCGCACGGGCGCGGTCGCTGATCGGTGCTCCCTGCGCCCACTCGGCGAGGGTTTGCACCAGGGCGACGTAATGGGCCTGCTGGCCAGGCGTGTAGCCCTTCTGGTGGCGCAGGTACTGCACGCCGAAGTTACCCATCGACTGCGCCGCCTGGCGTACCGCGCTGGCCTGGCCTGCCAGCTGGCGGTCGAAACTGCGCTGCAGTTCGGCACTGGCGTTGGGCTTGCGCAGTGCGGCCAGCATCGGCAGCAGCTGGTCGCCCAACGGCAGCTCGGTCAGCGGCCATTGGCTGTAGCCGTCGGTCCAGGCCTGCTGCAGGCGCTGGTACTGGCTGGGTGGAACCGACAGCTTCGCGTAGCCGACCAGATCGTCCTCGGCCAGGCGCAGGGCCATCGCCTGCACCGCCGCCACCGGTTCGGCCGCCGGCTTGGCCGGATCGTCGGCCGATTCACGGCACGCGGCCACGGCCAGCAGCAGCATGGCTGCCAGCCCCCATCCACGCGCAGACCTTCCTCGCACCGCCACGCTCATGCAATCGGACTCCCCGGACCGGTCCGCATCTTGCGGCCTGCGACGTGACAGCGGCAAGCCGCCCGGTCACGGTTCCGTCAACAGAGGGGTCGGATCCCGCCGCCAGCGGCAGGGGGCTCTGGCCCCGCGCGAAAAAAAAGAGCCCGGATCACGAGGATCACAGGCTCTTCAAGCCGGCACGAGGCCGGTGGACAGTGTTGTGGCACATGTCCGGTCCGAGGACCGGATGGCGGCGATCCTACGCTGCCCCGCAAGTTAAGGCAACACATGATGTAATGCCGTTCAACTTATTGATTTTGTTCAAAATCGAAAGTCACAAGTGAGGCCAGAGGAATTCTCCGGCGTGATTCCTGCCGATTCGGGCACAACACCTGCGTGGAGCAAGATCGGCGACAGCCTCAGCGCGCAGCCAGTGCCGACGCGATTTCCTGCTGGATCGCCCGCGCCGCGGCCTGCGGATCAGCAGCCAGACGGATCGGGCGGCCGACCACGATGGCGTCGGCGCCATCGGCGAAGGCCTGGGCTACGCCTACCGTGCGCTTCTGGTCATCACCGACCGGGCCACCGGGACGAATGCCCGGGCAGACGATCGAGAACCCGGCGCCGGTGGCGGCGCGGATCGGGCCAGCCTCCTGGCCCGAGGCGATGACGCCATCAATACCGGCGGCCTGGGCGGCCAGCGCGCGTTCGACAACGACGTCCACCGGCTCGCGGTCGATACCCATCTGCGCCAGGTCCGGGCGCCCCATCGAGGTCAGCACGGTCACCGCCAGCAAACGCATGTCGCTGCTGTTGGCGGCCGCGCAGGCTTCCATCATCGCCGGGTGCCAGCCATGGATGGTGGCGTAGCTGACCGGCCACTGCGACAGCCGCTTGATCACCGCCGCAGCCGTTGCAGGAATGTCGAAGAACTTCAGGTCGACGAACACGCGCTTGTCGCGCCGGGCCAGTTCATCGAGCACCTGGAAGTACTCGCCGGAGGCCAGCAGTTCCATGCCGATCTTGTAGAACGCCACGCTGTCGCCGAGGCGCTCGACCCACTCGAGTGCCTGCACGCGGTCAGGCACGTCCAGCGCGAAGATCAGGCGCTCGTCATCGCGCAGCGGCAGCGGCGCGCGGCTCACGGTGCGTAGTCCAGCGCGGCGCGCTTGGCATCATGGCGGGCCTGGCGCGACTGGCTGTAGTCGTTGTTGAACTGCGCCGGCTCGAAGCCGCCGTAGGTCGGGTTCGGCAGCATCCACCAGCGCTCGCCGAACCAGTCGTGGTACTGCTGCAGCAGGGCGTCGCGGCCGTCGTTGGTGTTGGCGGTCACTTCGACGAAGTCACCCAGCTGGTCGCCGAACTGCATCAGCACGCGGTACTTCTGCCCGGCCAGGCGGCGGCGGCAGTTCTTCTCGCTGCCGGCCTGCTCGCAGCCTTCAACCACGGTGCCCAGGCCGAGGAACACGCTGTCGTCGGCCACCGGCAGGCCCTGCTCGCGCAGGTTGGCCAGGGTCGCGTCCTTCAGGTGCACGGCGCGGTTGGAGATGTACAGCAGGGTCACGCCCTTGGCGTTGGCGGCCTTGGCGAAATCAACCACGCCCGGGATCGCCTTGGCCTTCTTTTCGGCCACCCACTGGTCCCAGCTCAGTTCGTCGTATTCCTTGCCGTCGCGCACCAGGCGCGCCTGGTAGGGCGAGTTGTCCAGCACGGTCTCGTCCACGTCCAGCACCACCGCTGGCTTCAGACCCTTGGCCTCGTTGCCGCGTTCTTCCGGCACCAGCGCATCCCAATGGGCTTCCTTCAGCGCCACATCGAGGTGGTCGGCGGCAGCACGGTAGGTCTGCTCGGTGATCGCCTTGTACTCCTGCGCGCGCTGCATCCACAGCACTGCGTTGAGGTTGTCGTTGGCGGTCACATCGGGCGTGCCTTCAGCCTTGGCAGCGGCAGCCGGAGCCTCCGGCGCAGCGGCGTCGGCGGCAGGCGCGTCCACGCGCTTGCAGGCGGACAGGCCCAGCGCCGCGGTGGCGAGCAGGGTCAGGGACAGGGAAACGGGACGACGCATGAAGATCACCGGCAATCAGATATACCAGCGCATTTTACCGGCAAAGCCGGTCCCGGGACGGCTATGCTTGGCGGTTGACCCGTTGCCCTTCCGGAGGCCGCCATGACCGATTCCACCCAGACCCCCGACGTCCCCCTGCTCGACGCCGTGCAGGCCCGCCTGCTGGGTTGCCTGGTAGAGAAGGAAGCGACCACCCCGGACACCTATCCGCTGACGGTCAATGCCGCCCAATCAGCCGCCAACCAGAAGACCGCCCGCGAGCCGGTGATGAACATCGACGCTGGCGGCGTGCAGCACGCACTGCGCCAGCTGGAGACGCTGGGGCTGGCTCGCCAGCACTTCTCCTCGCGCGCCGACCGCTACGAGCACCGCCTGCAGGCCGCGCTGGACCTGACCCGGCAGCAGACCGTGCTGCTGGCGCAGCTGCTGCTGCGCGGGCCGCAGACCCTGGGCGAGCTGGTCACCCGCAGCGAACGCCTGCACCGCTTCGCCGACGCCGACGAAGCCCGCCACGCCATCGAGCGCCTGCAGCAGCGCGCCCTGCTGGTAGTGCTGCCGCGCGCCAGCGGCCAGCGCGAAGACCGCTACATGCACCTGCTGTGCGGTGAAGTGGACGGCGCTGCATTGGCTGCGAAGTACGCCAGCAGCGGCGGTGGCAGCGAAGCAGCCGATCCCGGCCTGGCCGAGCGCGTGGCGCAGCTGGAAGCAGCCGTGGCCGAGCTGCAGGCGCAGCTGGCCGAACTGCGCGGTTGATGGTGGGTGCCGACCGTTGGTCGGCACTGCATCTGAATCGTGCCGACCAACGGTCGGCACCCACCGTCAGCTGCTACTGCGCCGGCCAGCGGCCGGCACTACCCGACGTCAGCCGCACCCAAGGTGGCGTACAGCCGACTGGGCGTATCGATGCCCGGCAACTGGATGACCCCGCGTTCCTGCATGCCCAACCCAAGCAGGATCTTTCCGGACACCACGTTGTCCAGATCGGTAATGCCATACAGGTCCTGCACGCCCAGCACGGTGCGCGCATGGTTGAACACCGCCCGCGCCGCCTCACCGGCGTAGCCCTGCCCGGCGAAGTCCGACAGCACGGCGTAACCGATGTCCGGCGCTGGCAGGCCATCGCGCCGCACCAGACCGGCATTGCCCAGCCACGCCCCATCGGACAAGCGCTCGATCGCATACATGCCGAACCCATTCAACGCGTAGCTGTGCAGCACCCGCAGCGCGATGTACTCACGTGCCTGTTCTTCACTGCGCACGTTGCGGTCACCGATGAAGCGCACGAAGCCCGGATCATTCAACAGCGCCAGCATCGGCGCCGCATCGCGGTCGGGTTCTATCGCACGCAGGCGCAGGCGTTCGCTTTCAATGGGATGCATGCGCAGACCTCCAACCGAAACCCCGATTCTGCCTCAACGCCCGGCTGTTGCTTTTGATTTTCTTTTTTCTTTTCCGTGGCTGGCGCGCACGGAACCTGTCAGAGGCCGGGCGGGTGGGCTGGGCGGGACCGTCCGCGGCATGGGCCCGAGGCATGCCTCGGGCGGGTTGGGCAGGACGCCCAACCCCGGTCTTGCCGTGTGCGCAGGACAGCGCACACGAGCAAGCCGCGGCCGAGCCCCCATGGACGGGTTTACGGCGTGTCCCGACCAGCCCACCCGCCCGGCCCACCACGAATGCGCTGCGAACGACGCCAGCCACGAGGGGCTGCGCCGTTCGCCGATCAATCGAACAGCGCCTCGATCGCCGCCAACCCGGCACTCGCCCGCTCCTTCTTACGCGCCGCATCCGCCACCGGGTCAGCGCCATCACGCTGGATCTCCTCGGCCGGAATCTCCTCGAAGAACCGGCTCGGCTTCAGCCGCACGTGCTCGCCGAATTTGCGGGTCAGCTTGCTGTAACTCATCCACAGCTGGATCTTGGCGCGGGTGATGCCCACGTACAGCAGGCGACGCTCTTCCTGCAGGTTGCCCTCGTCCAGGCTCACCTGGTGCGGCAGCACGCCGTCCTCGCAGCCGACGATGAACACATACGGGAACTCCAGGCCCTTGGAGGCGTGCATGGTCATCATCCGGACCTGGTTGCCGCCCTCGTCCTTGTCACTGCGCGACAGCAGCGCCAGCTGGCCGGCAAGGTCGGCGGCGGTGGCACCGCGCGGGCCGCCCTCGAACCACTGCGCCAGTTCCTCGATGTTGTTGGCACGGCGCTGGTAGCTGGCCTCTTCCTTGGCCTGCTGGCGCAGCTCGCTGAGCAGGCCCGACTCCTTGGCCACCTTGCGGATCATGTCGCCGGAGCTGATCTGGCGGGTCTGCGCACGCAGGTCACGCAGGATGTCGGTGAAGCGCGCCAGGCTGTTGGCTGCGCGCGGCGGCAGCTGCTGCAGGGCACCGATCGCCTCTGCAGCCTGCGCCATCGGCATGTCCTTTTCCTGCGCCAGCTCGGCCAGCTTGGCCAACGTGCCAGCGCCCACATCGCGCTTGGGCGACTGCACCGCACGCATGAACGCGGTGTCGTCGTCCGGGTTTACCAGCAACCGCAGCCAGGCCAGCGTGTCCTTCACTTCCTGGCGTTCCAGGAACATGGTGCCGCCGGTCAGGTGATACGGGATGCGCAGCAGCTGCATCGCCTTTTCCAACGGACGTGACTGGAAGTTGCCGCGGAACAGGATGCAGAAATCGCTCCACGGCACCTTGCGCGACTGCGCCACGAAGGCGATCTCGGCGGCGACCTTTTCCGCTTCGTGTTCGCTGTTGCGGCATTCCCATACGCGGATGCGCTCGCCGTCAGCCTGGTCGCTCCACAGCTTCTTCAGGTGCTCATGCGGGTTGTTGGCGATCAGCGCGTTGGCCGCGCGCAGCACGCGGTTGGAACAGCGGTAGTTCTGTTCCAGCTTGATGATTTCCAGCGCCGGGTAATCGCGCCCCATCTGCTGCAGGTTTTCCGGATTGGCACCTCGCCAGGCGTAAATCGACTGGTCGTCGTCGCCCACGCAGGTGAAGTTGCCCTTGTCGCCAGCCAGCTGCTTCAGCAGTCGGTACTGTGCATCGTTGGTGTCCTGGCATTCGTCCACCAGCAGGTAGCCGATGCGCTCGCGCCAGGCCACGGCGATGTCCGGGTTCTCTTCCAGCACCTGCACCGGCAGCCGGATCAGGTCGTCGAAGTCGACCGCGTTGAACGCCGTCAGGCGCAGCTGGTAGCGCTCGTAGACGCTGGCCGCTTCCTTCTCGCGGTTGCTGCGAGCGGCCGCCATCGCCTGTTCGGGCGACAGCCCGGCATTCTTCGCGCGTGACACCAGGTTCTTCATGTCCTCGATGTCGTCGGGCTTGGCCCCGTACATCAGGTCCTTGATCTGTGCAGCGGCATCGTCGGCATCGAAGATCGAGAAACCGCGCTTCAGGCCCACCGCCGCGTGCTCGATCTGCAGGAACTTCAACCCCAGTGCGTGGAAGGTGCAGATGGTCACCTCGTCGGCGTCCTGCTCGCGCAGTCGCTTGGCCACGCGCTCGCGCATTTCCTTGGCCGACTTGTTGGTGAAGGTGATCGCCGCGATGCGCCGGGCCGGATAACGGCCGCAGCCGATCAGGTGGGCGATCTTTTCCACGATCACGCGCGTCTTGCCGCTGCCAGCGCCGGCGAGTACCAGCAACGGACCTTCGATGTGCAGGACGGCGGCGGCTTGGGGGGGATTGAGACCGTGCATTGGATGGGGATTGTAGCGGGGCGACGACGGGCGGACCTGACTTGCACGTGCCCCGTTCCTAAGCTATTGATTCGGCACCGGAGCCCTGGAGCAGGGTGCATGTCCCCGATTGTCTCTTCCGCCCTCCTGGGCAGCGTCCTGCTGCTGGTGGTCCCCCTGTCCGCCCGCGGCGCAGGCTGCGCACCCGGCTCGGGCACGTCGATCCTGCCAGCAGTGATGACCCAGGGCTTCCTTCAGGCGCATCCGGACCTGCATTGGCGCGAACTGGGCCTGCAGTCCTGGCGCCAGGGCAGGTCCGACCACGCACTGGTGCGCTTCAAGCGGGCGGCAGCCCACGCCGACAAGGTTTCACAGTCGCTGGTCGCACGCATGTACCAGGAGGGGGTAGGTACCGACGCCGATCCAGTTATGGCTTACATCTGGATGGATCTGGCGGCCGAACGCGGATATCGCGAGCTACTGCTCGAGCGCGAGCGTTACTGGAACCGCCTCGACGCCGGGCAGCGCCAGCGGGTGCTTGCCGAGGGACCGGCGCTGTACGCGAAGTATGGAGATGTGGTGGCCAAGCCACGAATGGAGACCGCCATGCGGTTGGAGCGCAGCCGCATGACCGGCAGCCGTACCGGCTGGGTCAGTTCGATGCTGCATGTGGAACTGTCCAGCGGTCCCGAGGCCGGTTGGCCGATCAGCGGTGACGACTATTACCGCGAGGCGTACTGGGAACCCACCGCGTACTGGTGCATGCAGGACCAGATCTGGCAGCAGGAGCATCGCAGCGGGAACGTAGAGGTCGGCCCGCTCAGCCCCGTTGAAGGCGCGGGGCGCTGACGTTCGTATTTGGCCATTGCCAGGAGGGCGATCATATGAAAGCGAAGCACGCTCCACTCTGCCTGCTGCTGGGCCTGTCGATGGCCGCTGCCGTGACCGCCAGGGAATGTCCGGTGGAGGCCCCGCGGCAGATCCCGCCAACCGTCCTGACCGGAGGCTTCTTCGATGCCCATCCGGACCTGTTCTGGCGCAGCATGGCCCAGCGGGCCGAACGGGACAAACAGCCCACCAGGGCGCTGGACTACTACAAGCGTTCGGCGCGCTACGCCGACAAGTTTTCCCAGGCCATGGTGGCGCGGCTGTATCAGGAGGGCATCGGCACCCGGGCCGATCCGGTGATGGCCTACATCTGGATGGACCTGGCCGCCGAGCGCATGTATCACGACTTCCTGGTGCTGCGGGAGCACTATTGGGCACGCTTGGACGCACTCCAGCAGGCACAGGCGATCGAGCGCGGCCAGCAGGTGTATGCCGACTACGGCGACCGCGTGGCCAAGCCTCGCATGGAGCGCGCCCTCAGGGACGGTCGCCAGCAGATCACCGGCAGCCGCCTTGGGTACGTGAGCTCCGGACTGATCGTCGTCCAGCGCCGCGGCAACGAGCAGGGCATCGCGACCCCGGGCAGCATCGTCTACGACAACGATTACTGGCGAGCGGCCGACTACTGGTGCCTGCAGGACAACTACTGGCGCCCCGCGCTGACGCCCAGCGTCGAGATAGGACGGCCGGACACGGTCCGCGACGACAAGGCGGTGGGCGACTAGAATTGGCTGATGGCCAAGCTCTACTTCTACTACTCGGCGATGAACGCCGGCAAGACCACGACCCTGCTGCAGAGCGCCCACAACTACCGCGAGCGCGGCATGCGGGTGGCGATCCTGACCCCGCGCCTGGATGATCGTGCCGGCGCCGGCGTGGTCGCTTCGCGGATCGGCCTGCGTGCCGATGGAATGGCCTTCGACCGCGATACCGACCTGCAACGCTGGGTGGAGCAGGATCTGGCGACGAACGGACCGATGGGCTGCGTGCTGGTGGACGAGGCGCAGTTCCTCACCCGTGCCCAGGTCTGGCAGCTCAGCGAAATCGTGGATCAGCTGCGCATTCCGGTGCTGTGCTACGGCCTGCGCACCGACTTCCGCGGTGAGCTGTTCGAAGGCAGCCAGTACCTGCTGGCCTGGGCCGACGAGATGCAAGAGATCAAGACCATCTGCCACAGCGGAAAGAAGGCGACGATGACGGTGCGCGTGGACGAGCATGGCCACGCCGTGCAGGACGGCCCGCAGGTGGAGATCGGCGGCAACGACCGCTACGTGTCGGTCAGCCGTGCGGAGTTCAAGAAGATCACCCGCGGCGAAGGCCGGATCGATCCGGCGCAGGCGCCCCTGCCGCTGTAAAGGGGTTCTTTTGCAGGGCTGCGCCCTGCACCTGCCGAGGCCGGAGCCAGATCCAGGGCAACGGCAAAAGCGGGCAATCCGTGGGATGGTGGGGCGGTGTGGGTGGTCAGGACACGCCGTAAACCCGTCCATGGGGGCTCGATGGCGCCATCCATGGCGCCAACGGTCCTGCCCACCCACACCGCCCCACCTCTGAAAGATCCCCACGGCTGTTGGTAGGTGTCGACCTTGGTCGACACATCTGTCAGGCATCGAATGAAACTCTGGGTCAGACCCGTTTTCCATCGGAAGACGGATCTGACCCCAAGAGCAATTCCGACAGATCGCGGAAATCTGTCGAAGGCGGGGTGGGTCCGGTTGAGGGGGCGTGAGCGCCATGGATGGCGCGACCGAGGCTACATGGACGTATTTACGCCGTCCCCCTCAACCGGACCCACCCCGCCTCCCTACAGGAAACCTGCTTCTGCCGTTGCTTCGGCTCTGGCCTCGGCAGGTGCAGGGCTGCAAGCCCTGCAAACCCACCACCCCTCTTAGTAAAGCGTGCGCTCCGGCGCACCCGCCGGCGGCGGGGTGTACTGGTACAGCCAGGTCTCGGTAAGGGTCTTGCCGCCACTGCGCAGGAACAGGCGGATGTCGATCTGCTCGGTGCTGCCCTCCGGCGGCACCAGGTCGAACATCGCGCGGTAGCCGTTGATCTCGCGCAGCGGGCGCGCCGACACGATCTCGACCCGGCCGCGGCTGGCTTCCACCACGGCCTCGACCTCGCCCTTGTCGATCAGCCTCGCCAGTTCGCCGCCTTCGAAGTCCACCGCGAAGCGCCAGCTGAAATACTCGCGCTTCTTGCCGACCACGCCGCCCAGGCCGGTGCGGCTGGCCACGCAGTGCGCCAGCGGCGGCCGTGCCGGCGGTTCGGCGCCCCAGTACAGGCGGTAGCCGACCAGCAGCTCCTGGCCCGGCTGCGGCTTTTCCTTCGGGTTCCAGAACGCCACGATGTTGTCGAAGGTCTCGTCCACGGTGGGAATCTCCACCAGCTGCACCGAGCCCTCGCCCCATTCGCCCTTCGGCTCCACCCACAGGCAGGGGCGCTTCTCGTAGAACACGCCGTCGTCCTGGTAGTGGTCGAAGTTGCGGTCGCGCTGCAGCAGGCCGAAACCACGCGGGTTGCGGTCGACGAACATGTTGAAGCGCAGGTTGCGCGGATTCAGCAGCGGTCGCCAGATCCATTCGCCGGCACCGGTCCACAGCGACAGGCCATCGGTGTCGTGGATCTCCGGGCGCCAGTCCCATGCCATGCGGCGGTCGTTCTCGCCCACCTGGTACATGCTGGTGCACGGGGCGATGCCCAGCCGCTCGATCGCCTTGCGCGGGTACAGCGCGCTGTCGATGTCCATCAGCAGCACATCACCATTGGTGATGGCGAAGCGGTAGGCACCGGCCACGCTGGGCGAATCCAGCAGGCCGTAGACCACGATCGTCTCCGAATCGGCCGATGGCTGCTCCAGGTAGTAGGCGATGAAGTCCGGGAATTCCTCCGGCTTGCCCATGCCGGTGTCGATCGCCAGGCCGCGCGCGGACTGGCCGTACTGGCCTTCCTTGCCGACCGCGCGGAAGTAGCTGGCGCCGAGGAAGGCGGCGAAGTCGCGGTCGGTGTCCTTGCGGGTGTTCAGGCGGAAGCCGGCGAAGCCCAGATCGGCCGGCAGCTCGCCGTCCTTGATGCCGCTCTTGCCGTAGTTGAACGCCGCGCCGTCATAGGCCAGCTCCTGCGCCTTGCCGTCGACCACGTCGAACATGCGCACCGGCGAGTGGAAGTACAGGCCCAGGTGGAAGAACTTGGCCTGGAACTTGCCAGGCTGGTCAGCCCACAGCGCATGGTCCTGGCGGTAGCCGATCGACTGGTACTGGTCCCAGTCCAGGCCTTCCAGGCGGCCCGGCAGCACCCGCTTGTGGCTCTTGTAGGGTGCCTGTGCCAGCGCGCGCGCCTGGCCCTTCAGGGTGGCGAAGTCGAACGGCTGCGGCTGGCCGAGGCGGCGCAGGCCCATCTGGCCGCTCTTGCTGGCCGCGCACGCGGGCAGGGACGGCAGGCCGAATGCAGCCAGGGCGAGGGAGGCATTGCGGATGAAGTCGCGTCGTTGCATGCAGGCGCGTCAGGCACAGAGGGAAGGTCGGCCATCATAGGCAGACAAACGTTAACGGGCAGCGGAGACGTGCCCTGCCCGTTCAGCTGCCGCTGGCCGCCCGCCTCAGCGCTGGCAGTGGCTGCACCAGACGCTGGCGCGCTGGCCGATGGTGGCGTGCTTCAGCGCGCGGCCACAGTTCGGGCAGGGCAGCCCGTCGCGGCCGTACACCAGCAGTTCCTGCTCGAAGTAGCCCGGTGCGCCGTCAGGGCTGATGAAATCGCGCAGGGTGGTGCCGCCACGGGTGATGGCGTAGCCGAGGATTTCCTTCACCGCGTCGGCCAGCCGCTGGTAGCGTTCGCGCGAGATCTTTCCTGCCTCGCGCAGCGGACTGATGCCGGCCTTGAACAGGCTCTCGGCGGCGTAGATGTTGCCCACGCCCACCACCACCGCCTGGTCCATCAGGAAGGTCTTCACCGGCGCGCTGCGGCCACGGCTGCGGGCGAACAGGTAGTTGCCGTCGAAGGCGTCGTCCAGCGGTTCCGGTCCCAGCCCCTGCAGCAGAGGGTGCACCTCGCCGGCCGGCTGCCAGAGCAGGCTGCCAAAGCGGCGCGGGTCGTTGAAGCGCAGCAGGCGGCCGTTGTCCAGGCTGATGTCCACATGGTCGTGCGCGCGCAACGGCGTGTCACCCGGCAGCACGCGCAAGCTGCCGGACATGCCCAGGTGCAGCACGGCACTGCCTGCGGCGGTATCCAGCAACAGGTACTTGGCACGGCGACGCACCGCGTCGATGCGCTGGCCCGGCAACTGCCCGGCCACCTCCGGCGGGATGGGCCAGCGCAGGTCGGCGCGGCGCAGGATCACCCCGTGCACGCGGCGGCCCTGCAGATGCGGCGCCAGGCCGCGGCGGGTGGTTTCGACTTCGGGCAGCTCGGGCATGCGGTGATTCTAGCGCTCCGCCGCAGACGCAGACGTCACCGCAGCCGACCTGGCCGCGGTGACGGGGGTATCAGACCTCCTGGCCTTCAACCGGTGCCTGGATGGCTACCGGAGCAGTGTCGGGAAACAGCGTGGGGAGCGTCTGCACGAAGCTGGCCACGCAGGCCTCGGCGTAGCGCTCAGCGGTCTGCCTGACCAGGGCGTAGTCATCGGCCTGCCACGCTTCCAGCGACGCCGACACCGGCTCGGCAATGCGGCAATGTGCACCTTCGCCACCGGTCAGGCGCATGGTCGGCAGCTTGCGCCGGTACGGGAAGCCCAGATCCACGTTCTGGCGCAGTTCGTACTCGGTCTCGGCATTGCCCAGTTCCTTGTAGATCAGGGTGAAGTCACCCACGGTGACCTGCACCGGCCGCGACTGCTCGGGGATGGCGCCGGGATGGGCGCTGAAGTACGTCGCCAGGGCCGCGCGTGCCTGCTGTTCCATCGAACTGAACGCCGGGTTCGGCACGGTATCCACGCGGGTACCCTTCAACTGATCCTTGCTGAAGCCGCGGCCACCGATGACGCCGGCAAACAGCGATACGGCCGCCTGTGCCGCCACGACCTTGCCCGTGGTGGAGCGTTGCACCAGGCGCAGCGCGCGGTCACCGATCGGCTGGCCGTCGGCATTGGTCTCCAGCTTGGTGCTGGTCGGAACCCGATGTTCCCAGGCGGGCGCCGGTGCCACTGCGGCGGCGTCCGCATCCTGCTGCGGCTCGGATGCGGCGGGCGGTTCGTCGGCCAGTACCGGTGCACCGAACGCGAGGCCACCAAGCAGGGTGGCGGTGAGAAGGACAGGGTTTGCTTTCACGGGGGATCCTTGGATATCGGTCAGGCCAGCACGGGCGACCCCAACAGGCATCGATCATCGCAACGGCACTGCCTCAACCTCCATGTCCCCACGACCGCGCTCCCTCACGGTCGACATGCCAAGCCCGCACTGTCTCTGCTGATCGACCGGCGCGTCGGGATCGGGTCGTGCACAGCATCGGCCGCGCGGGCAGGAACTTTAGCCTTGGCTGAAGCGCGGCCGCCCGCGCTTCAGCGCGGCGGTGCCGACAGCTCGCGCGCATCCAGGAAGCCATCACCGTTGGCATCCTGCTTGTGGAAGCGCTGCACGATCACCTGCCGCTGCTGCTCACGGGTGATCACCCTGCCCTTGCCGCCGGGCAGTTCGTCGGCGCTCAGCACGCCATCGCCATTGCGGTCCATGCGATCGAAGGCATACAGCATCCACTGCACGTACTCGGACTCGCTGACCCGGCCGTCGCCATCGCTGTCCATCCGCTGCAGGTAGCTGGTTGTGTCGGTGACCTGGGCCAGCGCCACGCCCGGCAGCAGCACCGCAAGCAGAACCCCGTACCCTGCCCTCACGCGCCCACCAGGCTGTAGCCCTTCAATCGCGCGGCATACGCCTGCAGCGCGGCGATACCGCTTTCCTCGGCCTCGCGGCACCACGCCTGCAGCTGGTGCAGCCGCTCGGCCGCATCGTGGCCGCGGGCTTCCAGCAATGCGGCCAGGCGCCCGCGGTACTCGACCAGTGTGCGGATGCGCGGGCGCTGCGCCACCCATTCGCTGAGCTGGGCACGACTGTCCGGCTTCAGCCAGCGGCCATCGTTGACCAGGCCACGGCGCAGCCGGCGCGGCAGCAGGCGGCGCAGCTTGGCCCCAGCCTGCACGGCTTCCTCGCGCAGAGCCGGCATGAACACATTGCGCTGGTAATCGGTCATCGCCTGGAAGCGGTGCGACAGCAGCGCCTTCAGGGTTTCGGCATCGGGCACCGCGATGTTCGGGCGCACGTCCATGGCCGGCGCCACCCGCAGCACCTTGGCCAGGCGCAGCGCCTGCAGCAGGCGGATCGCACTCCAGCCGATATCGAACTCCCAGCGCCGCATCGCGAAGCGCGCCGAGCTGGGGAAGGCGTGGTGATTGTTGTGCAGCTCCTCGCCACCGATCCAGAACCCCCACGGCGTGAGGTTGGTGGAGGTATCGGCCGACTCGTAGTTGCGGTAGCCCCACCAGTGGCCCAGGCCATTGACCACGCCGGCCGCCCAGAACGGGATCCACGCCATCTGGATCGCCCACAGGGCCACGCCCGGCAGGCCAAACAACACCGTGTTGATCGCGAACAGCAGCACCGGCCCCAACGTGGCATGCGGGGTATACAGACGGCGCTCGATCGCATCATCCGGGGTGCCGCGCCCGTACTGCTCGATGTCCGCGCGCTGGCCGCGGGCTTCGCGGTACAGCTCCACGCCGTGCCAGAACACCGTGCCGATGCCACGGGTGACCGGGCTGTGCGGGTCGTCCTCGGTTTCCACCTTCGCATGGTGCTTGCGGTGGATGGCCACCCACTCGCGGGTAATCATCGAGGTGGTCAGCCACAGCCAGAAGCGGAACACATGGGCCAGCGCCGGGTGGAAATCGACCCCGCGATGAGCCTGGCTGCGGTGCAGGTACAAGGTCACCGAGAAGATGGTGATCTGGGTGAAGACCAGCAGCACCGCCAGCATGGCCCACCAGCCCAGGCCGAGCACACCACCGGTCAACAGTGACATCAGGGCATCTGGCATGACGGCTCTCCGGATCGACGCGGCGATGGCAGACATCATGGGCGCTTGCGTTGCAAACTGCATCCCTGCGGCGGCGATTTCCACTGCCTTCCGTGGCACCGTTCACAGTTGGGGAGCTGAGTTGTCGAGCCTTGATCCGCGCGCCTGCGCCGTTACCGTTGCCCCGTCCGCCGGGGAACTGCCGCCGTTGATCGAACTGGACCGCGCCACCGTGGTGCGCGGCCAGGTGAAGGTGCTGCACGGGCTCAGCCTGCGCATCGCACAGGGCCAGCACACCGCCCTGCTCGGCCCCAATGGCTGCGGCAAGTCCACCTTCATCAAGCTGATCACCCGCGAGCTGTACCCGCTGGCCCAGGGCGACGGCACGGTGGCGGTGAAGGTGCTGGGCCAGAACCGCTGGCAGGTAGATCGGCTGCGCTCACAGCTGGGCATCGTCACCGGCGACCTCAGCAGCAACCTGTCCGACATGCCCGGGCTGACCGTGGAACAGGCGGTGCTGTCCGGCTTCTTCGCCAGTTACGTGGTGCCGGCCTTCCGCGAAGTGACCGCCGACATGCGCGCGCGCGTTGGCGAGACGCTGGCAATGACCGGCGCGCTGTCGCTGCGTGAGCGTGCCTACGCCGAGCTGTCCGCCGGCGAGACCCGCCGCGTGCTGATCGCCCGCGCGCTGGTCAACCGGCCGCAGGCACTGCTGCTGGACGAACCCTCCACCGGCCTGGATCTGGTCGCCCGCGAGCAGCTGGTGGCCACCATGCGGGTACTGGCGCAGCAGGGCATCACCCTGGTGCTGGTGACCCACCACATCGAAGAGATCATTCCCGAGATCGAGCGGGTGGTGCTGCTGCGCGATGGCCGCGTACTGGCCGATGGCACCCGCGCCGAATTGCTGCGCAACGAACCGTTGTCGGCAGTGTTCGGCGGCGCGATTACGGTGGTCGAGCAGGAAGGCCGGCTGACCGCGTACGCGGGGTGAGGCGGAGCCCTCGGGGGAAACAAGGGGCTTGGAAACCGGCGGGCTCGCAAACCTGCGGCCTCGGAAACCGACAGGTCTGGGAGACCGACAGGCCTGGGAGACCGACAGGCCTGGGAGACCGACGGCGGTAGAGTCGACTGTTAGTCGACTATCGCGCGCAGCGCGGGATCTTTGCGAGCCAGGCGAAAGGCAGTCGACTAACAGTCGACTCTACCCCGTCGTGGTGTCATTCCCGTCGTGATGCCATGCCGTCGCCATGCCGGTGCAGCGGGCCGGATGTTCCGGCCCGCCACCGCTTTGCTCAGAACCGCAATGCCAGCGCGCGCGACTCGATCGGTGCCATCCGGCTCTGGTCCTGCAGCTGCAGGTCGCGCAGTTCATACGGCGCACCGAATCCGGCCGGCAACGCCGCCTGGTCGAACGGCAGCACCAGCTGGCCTGCGCCCGGGCCATCGAACCACGCGGCCGCATGTGCCTGTGCCACCGGCTTCAGCTGGCCATCGCGGGCCGTGGCGTACAGCGTGCCTCGCGCCTCATAGCGGCCGGCGGCGGCCACCTGCAGCGGCAGCGCCACCTGGCGGCTGGCCGGATCCGGTGCGGCTTGGCCACTGAAACGGGCAGTCGCCCGTGCCACCGCAAAGGCCACCTTGCCATCGCGCAGCACACCGTCGGCCTGGGCGAACACCTGCAATTCCCACAGCCCCTGCACGGTTCCGACATCGGCCGGGATACTTACCTGCGCGCGCAGCGCACCATCGGTGGTGCGCAGCAACCGCTGCGGCCAGCTGCGGCCATCCGGTGCGACCAGCAGGGCTTCACCGCCCAGCCCACCACGACGCGATGCCAGCTGCGCGGTGGTGGCGCCGTCTTCCAGCAGGCGTGCCTGCAGCTGCACGTTGCCGCCGGCCAGCACCTGCGCCTGGTTGGCCTGCACCTCCAGGCGCAGCGGGCTGTTCGGCTCCAGCACCTGCACCACGTAGCGGCCTTGGGCCTGCGCGCTCTGCAGCGTGTACGCACCGACTGCACTGGTCGCGCCGGTACGCAGCATGCTGCTGCCATCGCTCACCGGCATGCCGGCATCCTGCAGCGCGCGCGCATCGACACTGCGCGCCACGCTGCTGCGGCCGGCCGGGTCGCGCACCTGCAAAGTGTTGGCCGGCAGCGCGCGGGCACCTGCGGCCGGGCTCAGCTGGATCACCGCATCGGGCGCCGTCAGTGGCAGGTCCAGGCCGCGTTGCAGCTGCGTGCCATCAACCTGCTGCCAGTAGCTGCGACTGACAGAGGCATACGGCGTGGCCGCCTGCAGCGGCTGTGCCGGGTCCAGCGCCCAGGCAAAGGCCAGTGGCGCGTGTTCGCTCTCATCGGCGGGAAGCGGCGCGGCCACTAGGGCGACGGGCACCTGATCGCCCGCACGGGCGGCCTGCAGCGGCTGCGCGGCGTGCGCTGTGGACAGGGACAGCACTGCCAGCACAGCGCTGGCCAGCAAGGTGGAATGGATCGTCATGGTCGTCTCCCTCACTGGGTCAGGTCGTTGCGCAGCAGGGTGCCGAGGCCGAAGCACTCGCGGCGGCTCTGGTTGTGGCTGAGCGGCTCTGCCCCCTGGGTACGCGCCTTGTCGGTGAACCAGGTAGTGCCGGCAGCCTTCTGGCTGCTGCACTCCAGGAAGCCATCGGAGCAGGAGGACAGCCAGTTCTGGGTGAACTCCAGGCCGACGTTGGCGGCATAGCCACCGCAGTAGCTGTTGCTGTCCCACACCGCCGACTCCACGTCGCTGCCGACCACCGCGCGGAACGGCTTGGGCAGGGCGGGACGGCCGGCGGTGCCGTACAGGTTCAGCGCGTTGTAGGTGGCCATGCTCGCCACCTGCTGCTGGCGCACCGCGTCGTTCTTGTAGCCCAGCAACCAGCCGAGCGAGGTTTCGAAGGTGTTGCCGTTGAGCACCGCATCGGCCAGCGGCGTGCCGGCCGAAGACGGCGCCAGCGCGTTGACCTTGCGCACCGTGCGGATGATCTTCGGATAGCGGCTGTCATAGGTCGGGTTGGACAGGATCCAGCGCATCACGTTGCCGCCGTTGGAGTGGGTGATCACCACCAGCTGGGTGATGCCACGGCTGTCGATGAAGCCGGTCAGCTGGTTGGCCAGGCAGCCGGCGGCTTCCGGCTTCCACATGTACTGGGTGAAGTCGCAGTTGATGACGACGTAGTTGCTGCTGTTCGGCAGGCCCTGGCGCACGGTGTCGATGATCGCCGGCTGCCAGTAGTCCTGGGTGGCGTTGGTCTGTGCGCCGGTGCCATGCACGAAGGCCACGCCGACCACGTCGGCAGCCTGTGCCGGCGCGGCTGCCAGCCCGAGGAGCAGGGCCAGGACGGTACTTCCTGTTGCGGTGCTACGCATCGCTTCTCTCCCTCTGTCAACGGATCCCCCCGACCCGGCTGGAACTGGACGGCCCCTGATGCTTGCCGTTGTGCCGATGCTCGCGGCGCGGCCGCGTGAAAGTCCGTGCGCTGCGCCCGGATTCAGGAGACTGACGTCACTCGATGACGCTTTTCATATCGCCGGGATGACCATGCCGGGTCTGGCCGTATGACCGATGGCCACTGCGGTGTCGTATACGGGCTGCGATCATGGCGCGATGTTTTTTCTCCGGAGCCCATCCATGTCGCTGATTTCCCACCCTGCCCGCCCGCTGCTCGGCCTCGCCGTCGTTGCGGCCCTGGCTGGTTGTGCCGCCACCGCCGCCAAGCCGACTGCCGTCGAAGCCAACATCACCACCAAGGCGGTGGGCTATCTGGACAAGAGCGCGGTACCGGGCAGCCTCGACCTGGTGCCGGCGCCGCCGGTGGCCGGTTCGGCCGCCCTCGCCCTCGACGAACAGGTCAGCCGTGAAGCCCGCGCGCTGCGTGGCAGCCCGCGCTTCGCCCAGGCCGGTGTCGATGCGGAACTCGGCTTCCCGGAAGGCGCCAACCACTTCTCCTGCGCCGCCGACATCGACGTCGATGCGGTGAAGACCCCGGCGCTGTACCGCCTGCTGGAGCGCAGCCGGATCGACGCCAGCGCCGCCACCAAGGCCGCCAAGAACCACTACCAGCGCCCGCGCCCGTTCATGGTCAACGGTGAACCGACCTGCGCGCCGAAGGACGAAGAAGGCCTGCGCAAGAACGGCTCGTACCCGTCCGGCCACACCTCGATCGGCTGGGCCTGGGCCCTGATTCTGTCGGAGATCGCACCGGACCGCGCCGATGCCATCCAGGCGCGCGGCCGCAACTACGGCGAGAGCCGCCTGGTGTGCAACGTGCACTGGCAGAGCGACATCCTCGAAGGCCGCTTCATGGGTGCCGCCGCCGTGGCCCGCCTGCACGACAACGCCGCGTTCAACAAGGACCTGCTGGCCGCACGCAAGGAGATTGCTGCCGCGCGCAAGGCCGGCCTGCATTCCAGCCACAACTGCGCCACCGAGAACGCGGTGCTGAAGGTGCGCCCGCAGAGCGCGCTGTAAGCGCCTGGCGGTTCAATTGTTGCCGGCCAGCGGCCGGCACTACCGGTGGGTGTGAAACAGAAGGGCCGGCATTGCGCCGGCCCTTCTTCATTGCATCACGCCATCAACCGCGTCAGAACTTCGCGGTGAACTCCACGCCCCAGGTACGCGGCTCGTTGAGGAAGCCGGTCAGGTTGTTGAAGTCGATCGCGCCGACCACGCGGGTCTGGTTGGTCAGGTTGCGGCCGAACACCGCCACATCGTACTGACCGTAATCCCAGTTGTAGCCCAGGCGCAGGCCGCCTTCCAGCGAACTACGGCCGCGGAATTCCGGCGACTCGTAGATGAAGAAGTTCACCGCGCTGCGGTAGGCCCAATCGGTGTAGGCATACAGCTCGCTGCCATCGCTGAGCGGGAAGCCGACGCGCAGGGTCGCGTTGTGGATCCACTTCGGCGCCTGCGGCAGCGGGTTGCCGTTGACCAGTGCGTAGGTGCCACCGTTGATGACGGTGGTCGGGTCGTTGATGGTGCAGCCACCGCCGCAGATCGCTACCGCCAGATCCTTGTCCTTGATCTCGGTGTCGTTGTAGCTGCTGCCGAAGGTCAGCAGCACGTTGTCGGCCAGATAGGCTTCCAGGTCCAGCTCCACGCCCTGGCCGATGGTCTTGTCGGCGTTGAGCAGGGTGGCGGTGTTGTTGGTGCCGCCCACGGCGATCAACTGCTGGCCGTCAACGTTGTAGCGGAAGACGCTCAGGCCCAGGCGCGCGCGGCGCTCGAACAGGTCGGCCTTGATGCCGGCCTCATACGAGATCACCTTCTCCGAATCGGCCTGCGACAGGCCCGGCGCGAAGGCCAGGCGGCCCTGGATCGACGGCGCGCGGAAGCCCTTGGCCACGCGGGCGTAGGCATTCACGTTGTCGGTCAGCTTGTACACGCCGCTGACATCCCAGCTGACGTCGTTGACGTCGGTGTTGGCCAGGTACGGGCCACTGACCGGGGTGCCGAACGGAAGGACGGCCTGCAGCACGCTGGCGTTGAAGTCCTTCTTGTCCTGGGTGTAGCGCACGCCGGCACGCAGCTTGAAACGGTCGGTGACATCGAAGTCACCCGAGGCAAACACCGCCCAGGCCTTGTTGCGCTGGTTCTGCACCACGTGGCCGGTCTGCGGGTTGCCCGGCTTCAGCGAGTTGTAGTTGAAGTTGTTGATGGTCACGTCTTCGTCGAAATAGAAGACGCCGGCCTGCCAGTCGAAGCGGCCCCATTCGTTGGATTCGACGCGGAACTCCTGGGTCCACTGGCGATGGTGCGGCAGGCCGTCGGCCGACTCCGATGAGAACGGGATGAAGCCCGGCCCATAGTTGCCAGCGCCCAGCGATGCGTCGCCGTAGCCACCGTCGATGTCACCACGATTGAGCGATTCGGCGGTTTCATAACCGGTGATCGAATGCAGGGTCACCGAACCGAGGTTCCACTGCAGGCGTGCGCTGCCGCCCCAGGTCTTCAGGTCGGAGAAGTTGACGCCGTCGTTGGCGACCTTGTCGCGGTCGAAGTTCTCGACCAGCGAATTGCCACCCTTTTCGATGATGTTGGCGCGGAACAGGCGAGCGGTGCCGTTGAGCTTGCGCTTGTGCAGGTTGAACAGCGCTTCGAAGTCGTCGCCTTCGTACAGGAACTGCACGCGGCCGGCGGCTTCGTCATAGCCTTCGAAACCGCTGTTGGGCGCGCCGGCACGGGTGTTGTCGACCCAGTCGTCACGGCGCTGGTAGATGGCCGACACGCGCGCCGACCAGCGATCGGTCAATGGGCCGCCGTAGGCGCCCTGAACGTTCCAGCTGTTGTAGCTGCCATAGCCCACGCGCACGTAGCCGTCGGCATCCTGCGACGGGCGCGCCGAATCGAACTTGACCACGCCGGCCGGAGTGTTGCGGCCGAACAGCGTGCCCTGCGGGCCGCGCAGCACTTCCACATTGGCCAGGTCGAACAGCGGGAAGCCCTTCAGCAGCGGGCTTTCCTGCACCACGTCGTCGTACACCAGCGACACCGGCTGCGACGCATTGAGGTCGAAATCGGTGTTGCCAAGGCCACGGATGTAGAAGCGCGGGAAGGCACGGCCGTAGGACGACTCGATGTTGAGGCTGGGCACGCGCGCGGCCAGGAAGCGGATGTCGTCGCCCGCCGAACCCAGCACATCGAGCTTCTCGCCCTGGATCGCGCTGATCGCAACCGGCACGTCCTTGGCGTTCTCGACACGGCGCTGCGCGGTCACCTGCAGGGCGTCGAGGGCAACCGGATCCTTGGCGGCGGGAGTTTCCTGGGCGGCTGCTACCAGCGGCAACAGGGCGGAAAGAGCGGCAACGAGGGGGCGCGCGACCGGAAGGCGGCCACGGGAAGTGCGGGTCGGAGACATGGCGGTAGGCTGTGTTTGGAGGGGTGGTAAAACGGCGCTACCAGATAATTGTTGCAATACAGCACCTGCCCCGCAAATGCCGGCCGTTCATGGCCGCGTCGCCCCGGCCCCCGCGCCCTCGCTAGACTCGGGGTTTTCCAGCCCTGCAGAGCCGCCGCGATGACCCAGTGGTACTTCCATGCCTCCGCCCAGGCCGAGCGTATCGGCCCGCTTGATGACGAGGCCGCGCGCCGTTATGCGCAGGCCAACCCGCGCGCCCTGGCCTGGTGCCAGGGCATGAGCGGGTGGACCTCGATTGCCGAGGTGCCCGAACTGCAGTCCGCGGCCCCGGGCATGCCGAACACCCCTCCGCCGGTCCCCGCCACGGCCAGCGGCCGCGCCGACGACATCGAGTTCCGCATCGTCGGCCATGAAATGCAGTTCGTGGAGATCGAGCTTGATCCCGGCGAGAGCGCCATTGCCGAGGCCGGCGCACTGATGTTCAAGGACGCAACGGTGCAGATGGACACCGTATTCGGTGCCGCCACCGGCGACCAGGGCGGCGGCTTGATGGGCAAGGTGATGGCCGCCGGCAAGCGCGTGCTGACCGGCGAGAGCCTGTTCGCCACCGTCTACACCCAGAGCGGCCACGGCAAGGGCAAGGTCGCCTTCGCCGCGCCCTACCCCGGCACCGTGCTGGCAATGAAGCTGGACCAGCATGGCGGCCGCCTGATCTGCCAGAAGGACAGCTTCCTGGCCGGCGCACGCGGCGTGCAGATCGGCGTGCAGTTCCAGCGCAAGATCATGACCGGCCTGTTCGGCGGCGAGGGCTTCATCATGCAGAAGCTCGAGGGCGACGGCTGGGTGTTCATCCACGCCGGTGGCTGCGTGGTCGAGCGCGAGCTGGCAGCCGGCGAGCGCCTGGATGTGGATACCGGCTGCGTGGTGGCCTACCACCCGACCGTGGACATGGACGTGCGCCGGGTGGCCGGCATCAAGAGCATGCTGTTCGGCGGCGAAGGCGTGTTCCTGGCCACGCTGACCGGTCCGGGCAAGGTCTGGCTGCAGTCGCTGCCGTTCTCGCGTCTGGCCGGCCGCATGTGGATGGCCGCGCCGCAGGGCGGTGGCCAGAACCGCGGCGAAGGCTCGGTGCTGGGCGGCCTGGGCCGGATGCTGGACGGCGACAACCGGTTCTGACCACCGCTGCGCTCGCCGGGCATGGCCCGGCGCTACCCGTGGTGTTCTATGAATAGGGAATTCCCCCACCCTGCCCGGCCCGCCACGGCTTCGGTATGCTGGCGCCCTTTCCTGAATCCGGCGCCGCGAGCGCACTGCCGATGAGCCTGTTCCGCCCCCGCATGCTGCTGTCCGTCGCCCTGGTCGGCCTGCTGGCCGGCTGCGGTGGCGATCCGGTCCGCCCCACACCGCCGCCGGCACCAACCGTGGTGCCGCAGGCCAAGCCGGTGAAGATCGGTATCGCGCTCGGTGGTGGCGCAGCCAAGGGCTTTGCCCACATCGGCGTGATCAAGATGCTGGAGGCCAACGGCTTCGAACCGGCCGTGGTGTCCGGCACCAGCGCCGGCAGCGTGGTTGGCGCGCTGTACGCCAGCGGCATGGACGCGTTCCAGATGCAGAGCAAGGCGGTGGCGCTGGACGAAGCCAGCATCCGCGACGTGCGCCTGTTCTCCGGTGGTCTGGTGCAGGGCCAGAAGCTGCAGGACTACGTCAACGAACAGGTGGCCAACCGTTCGGCCGAGCGCCTGAAGAAGCCGTTCGCCGCCGTCGCCACCCAGCTGGAAACCGGTGAGCGCGCGATCTTCGTGCGCGGCAACGTCGGCCAGGCGGTACGCGCGTCGAGCAGCATCCCCGGTGTGTTCGAACCGGTGAAGATCGGTGGCCGCAACTACATCGATGGCGGCGTGGTCAGTCCGGTGCCGGTGGACGCCGCGCGCCAGCTAGGCGCCGACTTCGTGATTGCCGTGGACATCTCCAGCAAAGCCAGCGGCAAGGCGCCGACGGACATGCTGGGCATCGTCAACCAGTCCATCTCGATCATGGGCCAGCGGCTGGGCGAGCAGGAACTGGCGCGCGCCGACATCGTCATCCGCCCGAAGGTACTGGACATCGGTGCCGCCGATTTCAGCCAGCGTGGCACCGCGATCCTGGAAGGCGAAAAGGCCGCGATGGCAGCCATGCCGCAGATCCGCGCGAAGATCCAGCAGCTGCAGCGCGCACGCGCCGCGGCGGCCGCACCGGCACCGGTGGCCGCGCCGAAGTGCGAGGAAGCCTCGCGCCTGGGCAAGCTGATGGGCCGCAAGGACAAGTGCTGAAGGCGACCCGCACGAAGCGGGTCGCCCTCGATGGCCTCACAACAGATCAGGCACCGATCTGGGCCAGTGCATCGTTGGCCGCGGCGGTGACCGAACTGCCGTAGCCCTGGATGTATGAGCCATTGCAGACCAGCGTGGCCTTCAGAATGACGCCATTGATTTCAGCCCTCTCGAAGTCGCAGCTCTGGCCCGCAGCTGTCGTATAGCGCATCAGGCGCATGGCGATGACGTTGGCGTCATCGACGCTGGCGCCGAGCCCAGCGATGGACCAGCTCTTCAGGGTCTGTGTGTTGCCGCAGTCGTAGCGGAAACGGAATCCCCAGGCTTCTGGATAGTACGAACCATTCAGTGGCGCGGCGCAATGGGTACCCGTGGCCGCCATTTCCGTAGCGATGGCCAGCGAGTTGCGCGCCGCAGTGGTGGGTGAGTTGCCTACACCGGCTATCGGCCAGCCGTTGCAGACGAACTGGGCGAAAACACCTTTGCCGTAAGCACCACTGACGATGCTGCTGGCATTCGCACTGCAGCTCACGCCGGCCTGCAGCACTGCCATGAAGCCGTTGAGATTCTCCACGGCTTCGTTGACTGAAACACCGATCCCATAGACATAGCCACCGTTGCATTGGCGCTTGGCCAGCGTTGACGAGTTGCTGGTCATGCCGACGAATTCGGTGGCGCCGCAACTCAACGCCAAAGGTTGGGCGTCGGCGGTCTGGGGGGAAGCTCCTGCAGCGGCCGGCATCAGGGCAGCAGCAAGCAGGGCAATGACAGGAGCAAGGCAGACTTTCATGTCGATCTCTCCGGACAGGGTTGTCCAGTGATTCTAGGAAGGCCGATTGCGTCACTCTGTCAGAGGTTAATCCGTCTCATCGTAGGAAAATGCCTCGTGTCATCCAGGATGCAAAGCAAGTCACGCTCTCCCACATCCGCCAGATGATCACGACTCCAGCTGCGACAACGGCAACGCCTGGAAACCCTTTACCGTGCGCAGCACGAAGCTGGAATTGGCATCGGCAACGCCGCCGGCATTGAGCAGCCGGTCCAGCAGGAAGCGCGAGAAGTGCTCCAGGTCGCGCACGTAGACGTGCAGCAGGTAGTCCATGTCGCCGGTCAGTGCATGGCAGGCCACTACTTCATCCCAGGCCTGCACGCTGTCGACGAAGTGGCCGATCGCGGCCTGGTCGTGCTTTTCCAGCTGCACGCGCACGAAGGCCTGCAGGCCCAGCCGCAGCTGCCGTGGCTCCAGCCGCGCGCCATAGCCGACGATCACGCCCTCGCTTTCCAGCCGCTGCAGGCGCCGCAGGCAGGCCGAGGGCGAGAGGTTCACCCGTGTTGCCAGCTCGGCGTTGGTGGCGCGTCCATCCCGCTGGATTTCAGCCAGCAGACGTATATCCGTGCGATCGAACTGGACTTCTCCGGCCATTGTTGCCCCGCAACATGGTGAGTACGCAAGGATATTGCGCCAACAAGGCCAATCGGCGCAACTTTTGCAACCCTGTTGCGCGCGCCCTGCCCTAGCATCGTGGGTATCCCGTCAAGGAGTGCCCCATGGACCTCGCCCAGCCCCGCCGCGTCGAACACCAGCAGACCGACAAGGGCTACGTGCCGGTGTATACCACCGCGCTCGTCGAGCAGCCGTGGGACACCTATACCGCCGACGACCACGCCACCTGGAGCACGCTGTACCAGCGCCAGCGCGAGCTGCTGGTCGGCCGTGCCTGCCAGGAATTCCTGGATGCGCAGGACGAGATGGGCATGAGCGCGCACATGATTCCGCGCTTCGATCAACTCAATGAAGTGCTCGGTGCCGCCACCGGCTGGACGCTGGTGGGTGTCGAAGGCCTGTTGCCGGAACTGGATTTCTTCGACCACCTGGCCAACCGTCGTTTCCCGGTGACCTGGTGGATCCGTCGTCCGGACCAGATCGACTACATCGCCGAACCGGACCTGTTCCACGACCTGTTCGGCCACGTGCCGCTGCTGATGAATCCGGTGTTCGCCAATTACATGGAGGCGTACGGCCGTGGCGGCGTCAAAGCACACGCGATCGGCCCGGACGCGCTGCAGAACCTGACCCGCCTGTACTGGTACACGGTGGAGTTCGGCCTGATCGATACGCCCGACGGCCTGCGCATCTACGGCGCCGGCATCGTGTCGTCGAAGGGCGAATCGCTGTACTCGCTAGAATCGGCCGCGCCCAACCGCATCGGCTTCGACCTGCAGCGGATCATGCGTACCAAGTACCGCATCGACACCTTCCAGAAGACCTACTTCGTCATCGACAGTTTCGAACAGCTGATGCAGGCGACCTCGCCGGACTTCACCCCGATCTACGCGGCGCTGGCCGATCAGTCGCATCTGCCGGCGGGCGATGTGCAGGGCGATGACCGCGTGTTCCAGGCCGGCACCGGCGAAGGCTGGGCCGACGGCGGCGACGTGTAAGCACGCGCAATCTGCCAATGAAAACGGCGCACTCCGGTGCGCCGTTTTCGTTGAAGCCTGCCTGCACTGCCGCAGCGGTGCAGGCGAAGGCAGGGCAGTCAGCCTTCCACAGCCCGGCAGGAACCACGCACCATCAGCTGCGGATGCACGCTGGCCGCAGTCGGCGCCTCCGGTACGTCGGTCTGCACCAGCATCGCGGCGGCCATGCGGCCGATGTCGGAGACGTGGCGGCGCACCGAGGTCAGCGGCGGCCACAACCGCGACGCCAGCGGGCTGTCGTCGTAGCTGACGATCGACAACTGCTGCGGCACAGCGATGCCCGCACGCAACGCCACCTGGTACACGCCGGCCGCCATTTCATCGTTGCCGGCGAAGATCGCACTGGGCCGTCCTTCGCCCATCAGCAGGCGCTCGGCGGCATGCACGCCCGACTCGAACGTATCGCCTGCTTCCAGCACGCGCTCACCCGGCAGGGTCAGGCCCACCTGGGCCAACCGGTCGAGGAAGCCATGGGTGCGCTCGCGTGCGGTACGGCGGTCGCCCGGACCGGTAATCACCGCGATGTCGCGGTGGCCGAGCGAGAGCAGGTAGCCCGCAGCCGCGGCTGCACCGTCGCGATCGTGGGTGACCACCGCCTGTGCTTCGTCGTCCGAGGCATGCGCGTTGATGCGGATGTAGCGGCATTCGATCTCGTCGAGCATTCCAGTCAGCGCCACCGACTCGGAGGCGCGCGGGCCAAGGATCACGCCATGCAGTTTCTGCTGCTGCACGAAGCGCCGCACGCCCTGCGCGCAGTCCGCGGACTGGCTGTCGCAGGGATGCACCACCAGCTCATAGCCGGTGCCGCGCAGCGCTTCCAGTGCGCCCTGCTGCAGGTCGACGATGCATTGGGCGCCCGGGTCGTCATACACCAGGCCGATCAGGAAGGAGCGGCGGAACGCGAGCCCGCGCGCCAGCGGGTCGGGCACGTAACCGACCTCGCGCATCAACGCCTCGACCTTGTCGCGGGTGTCTTTGCGCACCAGCGGCGAGTTGTTGATGATTCTTGAAACCGTTTTCTTGGAAACTCCCGACAGTCGTGCGATGTCGTTGATCGTGGCAGCCTTGCCCTTCGATGCCGGCAACGCGGCATCGCTAATAATTCGCACTGACATGTATAGAACCAGGTAAGTCGGAGAATTCTAGCCTTGCGCCCGTGGGGCGCGAAGTTGCGGAATGTCGCAGTTCGCTCGGAGTGAGTCGCATTCGACACGCTCCGCTGCGCGGGGTTCCATTGTGATCGCTCTACTTCGTTCGCATCTGAACCGTTCTTCCGCGCGTGTTCACCATGAATGCGGGCGCGACGCGCGCGAACGCCAACATTCCTTTAACCATGCTCCGCTACAGTCGGGGCATGGACCTGCAGACTTCTCCGTTTCCGCCGTTCCGTGGTCGCGATCGGTTGATCGCCGCCGTCGACGCGGCGATGACCTCCGGTGATGCCGGGCGCATCACCGCCGACCTGCAGTTGGCACTGCAGGACGCCATCGCAGACAGCCGCATCGAACTTCCCGAGTGCGTGCACCGTCCGGTCGGTGATCATTACGCGCGACGCCCGCTCTACCACAGCCGCGAACACGGCTACAGCGTGATTGCCATGAGCTGGGGCCCAGGGCAGGGCACGCCGCTGCACGACCACGATGCCATGTGGTGTGTGGAGGGAGTGTGGTTGGGCGAACTGGAGATCACCCGCTATGAACTGCTGGAGCGCAACGGTGAGCGCTGCCGCTTCCGTCGCCATGCCGCGCTGCGCGGGGGCTGCGGCAGTGCCGGCAGCCTGATTCCGCCGCACGAGTACCATACCCTGCGCAACGCCAGCGACGCGGCCCTGGCGATCTCGGTGCATGTGTATGAGGCACCGATGGAGCGCGCCGCGGTGTTCGATCCGCTGGGCGGTGACTGGTACCAGCGACGCATCCAGGCATTGCAGGCCGACCCGGCCTGAGTCACGCCGGGGCAGGGCACCGCCAGCGTCCTGGTGGTCCACGTGGCATCATGCGCCGCTGCGCTGCCGGGCCCGGCAGCGATCCGCGATGCCCGGTCGGGCAAGGAGCAAGACGATGTCCAGCGCTGATCCGCGCCTGCGCGCGCTGTTGAAGCTGGCACCGGTGATTCCGGTGTACACCCCCGAAGACGTGAATGAAGCGGTCGAAGTGGCCCAGGCGCTGTTCCGCGGCGGCCTGCCGGTGATCGAAGTAACGCTGCGCACGCCGCAGGCACTGGATGCGATCAAGGCCATGGTCGAGGCCGTGCCCGATGCCGTGATCGGCGCCGGCACCGTGCTCAACGCCGCACAAATGCAGGCGGCAAAGCAGGCCGGTGCGCGTTTTGCCGTTTCCCCCGGTGCCACGCCGGCGCTGTATGCGGCCGCGCGCGATGCCGACCTGCCGTACCTGCCCGGTGCCGCCACCGCCTCGGACCTGATCCTGGGCCTGGAGCACGGCCAGGACACCTTCAAGTTCTTCCCGGCGGTGCAGGCCGGTGGCGCCGCACTGCTGGCGGCCTGGCACGGTCCGTTCGCCGATGTGCGCTTCTGCCCGACCGGCGGCATCAGCACGCAGACCGCGCCGCAGTTCCTGCACCTGCCCAACGTGCTGTGCGTGGGCGGCTCGTGGCTGACCACCCCGGCGCTGCTGCAGACCCGCGACTGGGATGCGATCGAGCGTCTGGCCCGCGAGGCCTCGGTACTGGCCGGCTGAACCGCTGCACGAATCGTCAAAGGTTTGATCGTGATCAAAGCGCCGGCCTCGAGCCGGCGTCATTCTGTGGGCAAGCGCACTACGGAGATCCGAACATGAATTCGACCATGAAGGCCGCCGTCGTGCGTGAGTTCGGCAAGCCACTGGTGATCGAGGAAGTCTCGGTACCGCGCCCGGGGGCGGGCGAGGTACTGGTCAAGATCGAGGCCTGTGGCGTCTGCCACACCGACCTGCACGCCGCCGAGGGCGACTGGCCGGTGAAACCGAACCCGCCGTTCATCCCCGGCCACGAGGGCGTGGGGCACGTCGTGGCCGTGGGAGGCGGGGTAGGGCACGTCAAGGAAGGCGACAGGGTCGGCATCCCCTGGTTGTACTCGGCGTGTGGCCATTGCGAACACTGCCTGGGTGGCTGGGAAACGCTGTGCGAGACACAGCGCAACACCGGTTACTCGGTCAACGGCGGCTTCGCCGAGTACGCACTGGCCGATGCCAACTATGTCGGCCTGCTTCCGAAGGACGTGGGCTTCGTCGAGATCGCGCCGGTGCTGTGCGCCGGCGTGACCGTCTACAAGGGCCTGAAAGTCACCGATACCAAGCCCGGGGACTGGGTGGTGATTTCCGGCATCGGCGGCCTCGGCCACATGGCGGTGCAGTACGCCCGCGCGATGGGCCTGAACGTGGCTGCGGTGGATGTGGACGACGGCAAGCTGGCATTGGCCCGGCAGCTCGGCGCGCAGATCACTGTCAACGCGCTCACCACCGACCCCGCCGCCTTCCTGAAGAAGGAAATCGGTGGCGCGCACGGTGCGCTGGTCACCGCGGTTTCGCCGAAGGCGTTCGAGCAGGCACTGGGCATGGTCCGCCGTGGCGGCACCGTCTCGCTCAATGGCCTGCCACCCGGCAATTTCCCACTGGACATCTTCGGCATGGTGCTCAACGGCATCACCGTGCGTGGCTCGATCGTCGGCACCCGGCTGGACCTGCAGGAATCGCTGCAGTTCGCCGCCGAAGGCAAGGTCGCGGCCACGGTCAGCACCGACCGCCTGGAGAACATCAACGACGTGTTCGCGCGCATGCACGCGGGCACCATCGAAGGCCGCGTAGTGCTCGACTTCGCCGCCTGACCGTCTGTGCATGGCCGTCGTCGCTCCGTCCCCCTCTCCCACGGACGCGGCGGCCATGCCTATCCATCGGGTCGGATCCCATCCGTCCCTGACGGATGGGCTCTGACCTGTTGCAACCCGACGGCCTGACTGCTTCGCGCAGCCGTACAATGCGCGCATGCCCGGCCTGCTCAAAACCCTGTTCCTGTCCATCGTCGCCCTGATCGGCGGCGTGCTGTCGCTTGCGCTGGTCAGCAGCGTCGCCAGCTGGCTGCCCCCGCTGGTGGGCCTGTCGCCGGGCGATAACAGCGTGCAACTGGGGTGGGACCTGGCCTTCAGCGTGCTCGGCGGCGTCGCCGGCATTTCCTTCGCCACCTACTACGCACCGTGCTGGCCGCGTTCGCATGGTTTTTCGATCTGGTCACTGATCGCGCTGGGCTGTGGTTACGCAGTGTGGACGGCCGGTGCGGATTTCCCGTTGTGGTTCGTCATTTCGCTGCTGGCGTCACTGCCGCTGCAGCTGCTGGCCGGCTGGTGGTTCGGTCGCCGCGCGTCGCGCGATCCGCGCTGAGCGCATCCAGGTAGTGCCGGCCGCTGGCCGGCAACCTCGGCCATGCTACAGGTGCCGGCCAGCGGCCGGCACTACCGCTTCAGCGACGGCAGCGTCTGCTTCAACCGTTCAATGCCCTGCCATGGGTCACCCTTCAGCCGCTTGGCACGCGCCAGCGCCTTGGCCATCGGAAACGCGTCAGCCGCGCTCACCCGGGCCAGCTCTTCCCAGCGCAGCGGCACCGCCACGCCCGCACCATCGCGCGCGCGCAGCGACCACGAACAGACGCTGGTGGCCCCCCGCGTATTGCGCAGCCAGTCGATGAAGATGACGCCATTGCGCTTTGCCTTGCTCATCGTCGCCACGTAGCGATCAGGCTGCTCCAGCGCCATTGCCTGCGCGAACGCCTCGCAGAACGCCTTCGCCTCGTCCCAGCCTGCCTTGGGCTGCATCGGCACCACCACGTGCACGCCCTTGCCACCGGACAGGCGTACGAAGCTCTTCAGGCCCACCTGCTGCAGGCGGTCACGCACATCGCGTGCACCGGCTTTCACCTGTGCCCAGCTGACGCCTTCGCCGGGATCGAGATCGAACACCAGGCGATCCGGATGCTCTGGATCGATCACGGTCGCGCCCCAAGGATGCAGCTCCAGGGTGTTCATCTGCACCAGCTGCAACAGGCCCCGTGCATCGTCGATATAGACATAATCCTCGCGGCCGCTCTTCTGTTGCAGCGGAACCGCGTGCACGGCATCGCCCAGGCCGGGACCGTGGTGCTTCTGGAAGAAGCAGGCCCTGCCCACGCCGTCCGGGCACCGGAGCAGTGACAGCGGACGTCCGGCAAGTTCGGGCAGGATCCAACGCGCCACGCGCTGGTAGTAGTCGGCCACGTCGCCCTTGCTCAGCTTCTCCTTTGGAAACACCACCCGCTCTGGATGAGTGATCTGGACCTCGCCTCCGGCTTCGGTATCGGCTGTGCTCATACCCAGATCCTCTTTCTGCTTGTCGCTGCGCAGGCGCTTGAAACTGGCCTGGCGCAGCAGGCCTTCCTTGCCCCAGCCACGGAATGCCACCTCCGCCACCGTCACCGGTTTCACCCAGCGCACGCTGGCGGCACGGAACGGCACATGCGCTGGCAGCTGCAGCACCGGTGCATTCACTGCCAACGGCTGCAGTGCCTTGAGCAGCGCGCGCAGGCTATCGTCGTCGAAGCCGGTGCCAACGCGGCCCACATAGCGCAGGCCAGCCTTGTCCGGCGTGGCCAGAAGCAGCGAACCAAATCCCACCCGGGAACCCTTGGGTGCCGTGTGGCCGACAATCACGAACTCGTCGGTGTCTTCGTGCTTCACTTTGACCCAGCTGCGCGCGCGGGTGTTCACATACGGCGCATCCACCTGCTTGCTGACGATGCCTTCGAAGCCGGCCCCACCGCTGGCGTCGAACACCTGCGGTCCATGGTCGATCACGTGTTCGCTGAAGGCCAGAGTGCCGGGCGCCGGCCCGATCAGATCCTTCAGCAGCGCCTTGCGTTCCAGCAACGGCACACGACTGATGTCCACGCCGGCCACCCCCGGAAGATCGAACACGATGTAGCGCAGCGGTTGCTTCGAACTACCGTCGATCACCCGCTGCAGCGCTGCGAAGTCGCTGCGTCCATCCGGATCCAGCACCACCAGTTCGCCGTCAAGCCGCGCATCACGCACCGGCAGTGCCAGCACGGCCTGTACCAGCTCGGGAAAATCATCAGTCCAATCCAGGCCGTTGCGGGAGCGGAGCTTCACCTCGCCATCGTGCAGATCGGCCAGCAGGCGATAACCATCCCACTTGATCTCGTGCAGCCAGCGCGCGCCGTCCGGCGCGCTGTCGCGATGATCGGTCAACTGCGGTTTGAACGCGCGTGGATAGGGCGTATCGCGTGCACCGTCCAGTTTCAGCGCGCGCGCATGCCAGCGCGCATCAGCCTTGCGTGTGGTCGTGCGTGTGGTCGTGCGTGCGGCAGCTGCAGCACGCGTCGCCTTCTCTACGGAACGCTTCTTCGCCGCAGGCGCTCGTTTCGGCATCGGTGCCGTCAGCAGGTCATCCGCCTCGGCGTCGCGCGCTTCGCCATCGTCGCGCTTGATCAGCAGCCACTGCACCTGACGCCCTTTCATTGCCGTACGCACCAGCTTCCAGCCACCGGCCAGGCGTTGCCCGTGCAGCACGAAGTCGATCTTTCCAGCCGCCAGCGCCTGCAGTGGATCACCTTCACAGGCCCAGGTGCCGTGATCGAAGACATCCACGTGGCCAGCGCCATAGTGGCCTTCAGGAATGTCTCCTTCGAAACCGGCGTAGGACAACGGGTGATCTTCCACCTCCACGGCCAGCCGCTTCTCACCGACGCGCAGCGAAGGTCCCTTGGGCACGGCCCAGCTCTTCAGTACGCCGTCCATTTCCAGGCGGAAGTCATAGTGACGCGAGCTTGCGTGATGCAGCTGGATGACGAAGGTCGGCCGCCGCTTCGGATCGCCGCGTGCGGGCGTGTCGTCAGGCTCCGGCGTCTGTCCGGCGCCACCACCCAGTCTGCGCTTGCGCCGGTACTGGTGCAGCGACATGGCTCAACCTGCCTTGCGCCGGGTGGTCTTCTTTACGGCCTTTTTGGCGGCCTTCTTCGCAGCCTTCTTCGCCGGTGCCTTGCGCGTTGCCGTCTTCTTCGCGGGCGTGCGCTTATTGGCGTCCAGGCTCTTCTGCAGCAACGCCATGAAATCCACCACATTGGTGGTGGCATCTTCACGCGGTGAGGGCTCGTCTTCCACCCGGGTAGTGCCGCCCTTGGATTTGATGCGCTTGTTCAATACCAGCTGCAGACGCTCGCGGAACTCATCGTGATACTGCGAAGGATCCCAGTCACCGGCCATTGACTCGATCAGCTGTTCGGCCATCGCTGTTTCCTTGCTGGTGATGCGGTAGTCGGACAGTTTTCCGGTGGGCAGCTTGTAGTCCTCGGGATCCACCAGCTCCTGCGGATAGCGCAGGATCATCAGCACCAGCGCGTCCTCATGCGGCATCACCGCGCACAGGTATTCGCGCGTGCGCACCACCACCCGCGCGATGCCCACCTTGCCGGTACTGCGCAATGTCTCGCGCAGCAGCACGTAGCCCTTTTCGGCCTTCTTTCCGGGTACCAGCAGATACGGTTTCTCGTAGTAACGCGGGTCGATCTGCGCCGCGTCCACGAACGATTCCACTTCCACCGCTTCGTGGCTTTCCGGCGCGGCCGAACGGATATCGCCTTCCTCCAGCACGACGTAGCTGCCCTTGTCGTACTCGTAGGCTTTGACGATGTCCTTCCACGGCACCTCCTCGCCGGTATCGGCGTTGACCCGCTCGAAGCGGATCGGCTTGCGGTCACGGGAGTCGAGCATGCGGAACTGCAGATCGACTTTGCGTTCGCCGGACATCAGAGACACCGGCACGTTGAGCAGGCCAAACGACAGCGTGCCGGTCCAGATCGGGCGAGCCATGGGTGCACCTTTGGCGGGGCAGGGTGCCCAGAGTGGGCCGGAGGGCGTAAACCAGCCGTGTCCGTGCCGTGCACGTGGGTTCTACGGAACACGGTAGTGCCGGCCGCTGGCCGGCAACCACAGCACACCTGAGCCTGTACGCAGAACCCCAGCGCTACTGCAGCAACGGCCTCACCGCTGCCGCCGGGATATGGTCCAGTGCGCGCCACGCATCTTCCACCACCGGCCGCGCCTGCGACCAGCTCAAGCGCGAGTGCCCACGCATCTGTTCCCAGTGCTCGGCCAGCTCCTCGCAGGTATCGGCGGCGTCACCGCGCGGCCAGTCGGCGGCATGCGTGGTCAGCGCAAAGGCGTAGACCGGGCAGAGGTCACGCCAATTGCGATGGCTCTGGCCACGGCGCTCTTCGTAATCGCTCAGCATGTACTGCAGGTAGTCCTGCGCCACCGCCTGCGGGTCCTCGTGGCGACGCGTGCGGCGCTGAGCTGTGCGCTGGCCGAGCGGATCGAGCAGGGCGTTGAACACGGACGGTGCGGGTCGTTCAAGACGGGGCATGGCCGGCTCCTGCAGCGGGGGCGGGTGGGCAGGAATACGCGCGGTCCCGTTACCGGGGGGTGAGCGAGATGTTCATGACGCCAGGTTCGCGGCGGCTTTACCTTGCGAGCGGTGTAGTGGGAGCCCCCGAGCGCAGGTAGCCAGACCATGAGCCGAGAGACCTCCCGTGACCCGCTGCGGGAAAACCACCCGCCCATTCCCGGCGAGCAGCGCGGTAAGCGCGATGCCGACAACGCCGACTACCGCGGCACCGGCGCACCGTTCTTTGACGCCGAGCATGGTGGCGAGCATCTGCCGGTGAAGCACGAGTCTGAACAGGCCGCGCTGGACCGCAAGGATGGCGGCGACCGCCATCGTGGGGGCCAGGAAAGCCCGCTGAAACGCCGCGAGCGCAAGCAGCATGCCAGCGACAACCAGGACGAGGCGCTGGAGGAGACCTTCCCGGCCAGCGACCCGACCTCGCCGTTCGTACCGGCCAAGGCCCCCGACTGACGGGTAGCGCCGGGCCATGCCCGGCGAGCGCATAGCGCAGCGCGGGATCCACCGGGCATGGCCCGGCGCTACCGTGGGAACGGCGTCAGCGCCACGACCACTGCAGCCCGAGGCTGGCCCGTCGTCCCGGTCCCGGCTCGTAGAAGCGGCCATTGCCGTCATTGACGATCACCGAGCCAATGTAGGCCTGGTCCAGCACGTTCTCCAACCGCGCGAAGGCACGCAGCTCGCCGCCCGGCAGGGTCCAGCGGCGTCCACCCTCCAGGTGCAGCAGAGCGAAACCGGGCGCGCGCGCCGTAGCCACGTCATTGACCACGGTATCGCTGCTGGCGGACGCCTCCAGCGCCCACTGCCAGTCGGCGGGGCTCCACTGCAGGCGGGCGAAGGCCTGCTGGCGTGGCACACCAGGCAGACGGCTGCCGGCGGCGACCACGTTGTTCGAGGTCAGGTACGGCGAGCGCACCTGCGCCTGCAGCCAGGTCCAGGCCAGCTGCAGTTCCAGCTGTTCGGCCAACGGCTGTCGGTACTGCAGCTCCACGCCCTGGCGACGGGTGCGGCCGATGTTGCGATAGGTGCTGCGTCCTCCGATATTGCTGGCAACGGCCAGCTCATCGTCGGTATCTGCACGGAACAGGCTGACATCGAGCTGGGTTCCATCCTGTGCGTGCCACTTGCTGCCGAGCTCCAGATTGCGGCTGCGCGCAGCCGCCAGATCCAGCGCCAATCCCGCCTGGGCGTCGGCGCGATAACCCAGCTCATTGAAGGTAGGCGTCTCGAAGCCCCGGCCCACGGCGGCGTGCAGCCGCCACTGCGGGCTGGCTTCGAAGCTGACGCCTGCCACCGGCGTGGTTGCCTGGTAGTGGCGGCGGCCGCTGTCGTCCGGATTGCGCCCGGTGATGTAGCGGTCATCGGACTCGAAACGCACTGCGCTGTGGCGCAGGCCGGCCAGCAGCGACCAGCGCGGGCTCCACTGCCACCAGGCCTGGGCGAACTGGTCGACGTTCTGCACGGTGTCGATCTGGTCTCGGCGCAGGCGCCCACGCGCGCCCAGGGTGCTGCCGATGAAGTTCTCGTAGCCAGTACGGTGCTGACGCTGGCGGTCGGCGCTGAGCCCGGCCACCAGATCCAGCGGTCGACCGGCGAGGTCGCCGTGCCAGCCCCAGCGCGCGTCCAGTCCGCCGTAGCCGCCCTCCAGATCGATCACCCCGCCGGCATGCAGCGGGCTGTTGGTCTGGGCTGCCGGCGGAATCGGCAGGTACTGGCGCACCGCGCGCTGGCCGGCATAGCCCATCAGTTGCCAGCGCTGGGTGTCAGTTTCGCGGGTCCAGCGCAGACCCGCCTGCTGCTGGCGCACCGATTTGCGGGTGTTGTACTGGTGCGCCACCGCCGTGGCCTGGCGTGGATCCGCAGCGACCTGCGCGCGGGTCAGGCCCAGTGGATCCTGTGCGTCCGGCGCATCCAGCGCGTTGAGTAGCAGCTCCAGTCGCCCACCGCCCAGATCGCCGCCGATGCGCGCAGTGAGCGATTCGCGGCGCGCGCGGCTGTGTTCGCGCCAGCCATCGGTGCGGAAGTGATTGGCGGCGATGTTGTAGTCCAGCCCGTGGCTGGCTCCCTTCAGCTGCGCGCCGACGCTGAGCGTGTTGTCGGCACCTGCGTTGAGGCGCAACCGCCACGGGTCGCCGGCCTGGCCCTGCGCGCTCCACACCTGCAGCACGCCGCCGGAGGAGTTGCCGTACAGCGCCGAGAACGGCCCGCGCAGCACCTCGATGCGTTCGGCACCCAGCAGGCTGGCATGCGACAGCTGGCCCTGGCCATCGGGCATGGTCGCGGGCACCCCGTCGATCAACACCCGCACGCCGCGCACACCGAAGGTCGAGCGCGCGCCAAAGCCACGGACCGACAGCTGCGTGTCCTGGGCGAAGTTCTGCCGATCGCGCGCCAGCAGTCCCGGCACCCCGGCCAGTGCCTCGGACAACTGCACGCTGTTGCCGGCCCGGCCGGCGTCGATCCAGACCGTGTCCTGGCTGGCCGGCAGCGCGAACGGGTCGATGCCCGGCACCCGCGCCGCCTGCACCTGCACGGCGGGCAGGGCGATGGGCGCAGGCTCGGCCATGGCCGCCAGTGGCGACAGCAGCAGGGCGGACAACGGCAGGCAGTGGCGTCGTGCGGCGGGATTCATGATTCAGGTTGATGGATCGGGCGGCAACGCACGCCATGGTACGGGGCTGCGGATGACGATGGCGGCGGCCAGCCCCGGCAGGCTTTGTTACGATGGGCTGTTTCCGGCCGAAAAGCCGCAGACCGCGTGGCGCAATTCCTCCCCCTTTCCGTCTACCGAACGAGTACCGCCGTGTCCTTCTTTGCAAACGTGGAACTGGTCCCAGGCGACCCGATCCTGGGCCTGACCGAGGCGTACAACGCCGACAGCCGCCCGACCAAGGTCAACCTGGGTGTGGGCATCTACTACGACGAGAGCGGCCGCATTCCGCTGTTGCGCGCCGTCAAGCAGATCGAGCAGCAGCTCGCCAACGAGGCCAAACCGCGCGGCTACCTGCCGATCGATGGCCTGCCGGCGTACACGCAGGCAACGCGTGAGCTGGTGTTCGGCAAGGACTCGCCGCTGCTGGCCGCCGGCCGCGTCACCACCGCACAGACCGTCGGTGGCAGCGGTGCGCTGCGTGTCGGCGCCGATGTGCTGAAGAAGCTGCTGCCGCACGCCACCGTTGCACTGAGCAACCCGAGCTGGGAAAACCACCGAGCGGTGTTCAGCGCCGCCGGCTTCGAGGTGGTGGATTACACCTACTTCGACCCGACCACCCATGGCGTCAACTTCGATGGCCTGCTGGCCGACCTCGGCAAGCTGGAAGCCGGCACCGTGGTGCTGCTGCACGCCTGCTGCCACAACCCCACCGGCGCCGACCTCACGGTCACGCAGTGGAAGCAGGTCGCGCAGCTGCTGAAGGACAAGCAACTGTTCCCCTTCATCGACATGGCCTACCAGGGCTTCGACAAGGGCATCGAGCAGGACGGCGCCGCCGTGCGCATCATCGCCGAAGCCGGCATCGACAGCTTCATCGTCGCCAACTCGTACTCCAAGTCGTTCTCGCTGTACGGCGAGCGCGTGGGTGCGCTGTCGATGGTGGCGCCGACCGCTGCTGACGCCAAGGCCGTGCAGTCGCAGGTCAAGCGCGTGATCCGCACCATCTACTCCAGCCCGTCCACCCATGGTGCCGCGCTGGTGGCAGGCGTGCTGACCAACCCGGAACTGCGCGCGATGTGGGAGCAGGAGCTGACCGAGATGCGCGAGCGCATCCACGCACTGCGCCAGGGCCTGGTCGAGAAGCTGGCCGCTGCCGGTGCCCCGCAGTTCGCCTTCATCAACGAACAGGCCGGCATGTTCTCCTACTCCGGCCTGAGCCGTGAGCAGGTCGAGCGCCTGCGCGACGAGTTCGGCATCTACGCCGTCGGCACCGGCCGCATCTGCGTGGCCGCGCTGAACCAGAACAACCTGGAATACGTCGCCAAGGCCGTGGCCACCGTCGCCAAGAGCTGAAACAACGCTCCAGTAGCTTGAAGACAAAGGCGCCGAAAGGCGCCTTTGTTTTTGCTCTTGCTCTTGCCATCCCACCGCGCTCGCGGCGAACCCTGAAGCGCGCGGGAGGGGGAGGCGATGCAGGACCGTTGGCGCCATGGATGGCGCCATCGAGCTTACATGGACGTACTTGCAGCGTGTCCTGCATCGCCTCCCCCTCCCGTGAGCCTCGACAAAAGGAAGGCGCCACGAGCGCAACGCATCTGGAAACGATTACGCCTTCCCGCGCTCACGCACGGCCCCGCCATACGGGCGACAATAGGCGTTTTCCCGCTGCCGAGACCTGCCCGCTCATGTCCCGTACTTCGTTGACCCGCTTCCTGATCCAGGAACAGCACGCCGGCCGCATCAATGCCGACCTGCGCCAGCTGATCGCGGTCGTCGCCCGCGCCTGCACCAGCATCTCCATTGCCGTCAGCAAGGGCGCCCTCGGTGGCGTGCTCGGCGACGCCGGTACCGGCAACGTGCAGGGCGAAGCGCAGAAGAAGCTGGATGTGATCAGCAACGAGATCCTGCTCGAAGCCAACGCCTGGGGCGGCCATCTCGCCGCTTGTGCTTCGGAAGAAATGGACCACAGCCAGCCGGTGCCGGACATCTATCCGCGTGGTGACTTCCTGCTGCTGTTCGATCCCCTCGATGGCAGCTCCAACATCGACGTCAACGTCTCCGTCGGCACCATCTTCTCGGTGCTGCGCTGCCCGACCAATGTCGAACTGCCGGGCGATGACGCCTTCCTGCAGCCGGGCAGCAAGCAGATCGCCGCCGGCTACTGCATCTACGGGCCCAGCACGCAGCTGGTGCTGACCGTCGGCCACGGTACCCACGCCTTCACCCTGGATCGCGAGAAGGGTGAGTTCGTGCTGACCACCGAGAACATGCAGATTCCGGCGGCCACCCAGGAATTCGCCATCAACATGTCCAACCAGCGTCACTGGGAAGCGCCGATGCAGGCGTACGTCGGCGATCTGCTGGCGGGCAAGGAAGGCGCGCGCGGCAAGAACTTCAACATGCGCTGGATCGCCAGCATGGTCGCCGACGTGCATCGCATCCTGACCCGCGGCGGCATCTTCATCTACCCGTGGGACAAAAAGGATCCGTCCAAGGCCGGCAAGCTGCGCCTGATGTACGAAGCCAACCCGATGGGCCTGCTGGTCGAGCAGGCCGGTGGCGCTGCCTGGACCGGTCGCGAGCGCATCCTCGACATCCAGCCCGACCAGCTGCACCAGCGCGTGCCGGTGTTCCTCGGCTCGCGCGAGGAAGTGGCCGAGGCCGTGCGCTACCACCACGCGCACGACGACGCGCAGGGCTGATGCAAGTCTCCCGACAACGGTCATGGCAGAACGATGACATGACCGTAGGGTGACACCGAGGTCGGCAAACGGCACCATCAAGCCATTGCCGCCTAAGGAATGCACGCATGCACGAGCAGGGCCCGGTCGATTTCATCGAAGTCATCCACAACGCCGTCCCCAGCGAGGTCTGCGCGGCGATCGTTGAGCGCCTGCGCGCCACGCGTGGCCTGCAACCCGGTGCCGTAGGCAGTGGCGTGTTCCCGGAACTCAAGCACAGCAAGGATCTGCGCATCAGCGGCCTGGACGGCTGGCAGGATGTCGATCAGCAGCTGCAGATCGCGGTGTTCAATGGCCTGCTGACTTATCTACGCCGTTATCCACAGGCGTTGATTGCGCCGCTGATGTTGCAGATCCAGGACAGCAACGGCCAACCGCGACGCCTGTCTGCCGAGGACTTCCCCGACATGCCGCAGCAGCAGCTGGCCGATCTGGCCCGCACCTGCCTGCGCCCGGGCGCGATCAACCTGCAGTGGTATGCGGCGGGCGAGGGCGGCTACCCGTACTGGCACTGCGAGCTGTACCCGAAGGATGCGCAGGCCGAGACCCTGCACCGGCATGTGCTGTGGACGCTGTACCTCAACGACGACTTCGAAGAGGGCGAAACCGAGTTCCTGTTCCAGGGGCGGAAGATCGCACCTCGTACCGGCAGCCTGCTGATCGCGCCGACTGCGTTCACCCACACCCATCGTGGCAACAGGCCGCAGGGCGGGGACAAGTTCATCGCGACCAGCTGGATTCTGTTCCAGAGTGCGCAGAAGTTGTTTGGGGGGTGACGCCGAGCTGCTCGTCGGCTTCGGATGTAGAGTCGAGCCATGCTCGACTGATGGACTCAGAACAACGACCCCTGCGGCGAATCCTTCCTCGGCGGCAACGGTTTCTGGAACCGGCTGCAATCCAGCTTCGGCCAATGGCTGTTCTGCGCATTGAAGCCCAGACGTTTGCGCGCCAGCTTGAAGCGGTTGTTCAACAGATCGGCATACACGCCTTGGCCCCGCATGCGCGTGCCGAACTGGCTGTCGTAGTCCTTGCCGCCGCGCAGCTGCTGGATGGTACTCATCACATGTGCGGCGCGATCTGGATGATGGGTGTCCAGCCACTCGCGGAACAGCGGCGCCACTTCAAGCGGCAGGCGCAGCAGCACATAACCGGCGGTGCTCGCACCTGCGTCGTGTGCGGCCTCCAACACCGCTTCCAGTTCGCTGTCGTTGATCCACGGAATCACCGGCGCCACCATCACGCCCACCGGAATGCCGACCTCATGCAGACGCTTCATCGCGCGCAGCCGTGCGTGTGGCGCCGACGCGCGCGGTTCCAGCTTCGCGGAGAGATGCGGGTCCAGCGAGGTCACCGAGAAATGCACGCTGACCAGGTTCTCCGCGGCCAGCGGCGCAAGCAGATCGATATCGCGCTCGACCAGCGCGTTCTTGGTGATCAGCGAGAAGGGATGCTTGGTCTCCAGCATCACTTCAATCAGCTGGCGGGTCAGTTTGAACTTGCGCTCGATCGGTTGGTACGCATCGGTGTTGATGCCCAGCGCGATCGGTTGCGGCACGTAGCCCGGTTTCGACAGTTCCTTGCGCAGCAGCTGGGGCGCATTGGTCTTGGCGAACAGCTTGGTCTCGAAGTCCAAGCCTGGCGACAGGTTCAGATAGGCATGCGAGGGGCGCGCGAAGCAGTAGGAGCAGCCGTGCTCGCAACCGCGGTAGGGATTCACCGATTGACTGAAGCCGACGTCGGGCGAGTTGTTGCGGGTGATGATGCTGCGCGCGGTTTCGGCGCGCACTTCGGTGCGCAGGCGAGGGGCAAGGAACTCCTCGCTCTCGTCGACCGCCCAGCCATCGTCCACCGCCTCGCTGACGGTGCTTTCAAAGCGCCCGGCAAGGTGGGACGTGGAACCTCGGCCCTTGATCGCAATACCCATGGCGGCAGATTACGTCGCAGTCGTCTCAGCGGCTGCGACGGGCGCCTGAAGGGTTCAGCCCTCTTGTAGAGTCGCGCCATGCTCGACTCCCGCAGGGTGGCCAAGACTGAAGTCGAGCATGGCGCGACGCTACAGGGAAGGGGTCAGAGCAGCGCCAGGTACCCGCGCACCGTGGCATCCAGCCCGTCGTACAGGGCCTCACCGATCAGCGCGTGGCCGATCGACACCTCCAGCACGTCCGGCACGTTGGCCAGGAAATCGCGCAGGTTGTCCTGCGACAGGTCGTGTCCGGCGTTGACGCCCAGTCCGACGGCCTGCGCTCGACGGGCAGCAGTGGCAAAGAGCGTCAGCATCGCGCCGGCATCGCCCGCCGCATGCGCTTCGGCGTAGGGGCCGGTGTACAGCTCGATGCGGTCGGCACCGACCTCGGCCGCCTGCTCCAGCAACGGGTTGCCGGCGTCGACGAACAGACTGACCCGGCAACCCATCGCCTTCAGTTCGGCGATCAGCGGGCGCAGGCGCTCGGCATCGCGCTCGAAGTCGAAGCCATGATCGGAGGTGATCTGGCCGTCGCTGTCCGGCACCAGGGTAGCCTGCGCCGGACGGGTCTGTGCACACAGCGGCAGCAGCCCCGGATAACCCTCGCGCGGTGGTGCGAACGGATTGCCTTCGATGTTGAACTCCACCCCACGCGCACGGGTCAGCGTGGACAGGGCCAGCACGTCCTCGGCGGTGATGTGGCGGCGGTCCGGCCGCGGGTGCACGGTGATGCCATGCGCGCCGGCATCCAGGCAGGCCTGGGCCGCACGCACCACGTCCGGTTCGGCACCGCCGCGCGAGTTGCGCAGGACGGCGATCTTGTTGACGTTGACGCTGAGCTGGGTCATGGAACGGAACTACTTGGAAAGAGGGGACGGATCGTGTTCGTCGGGGGCGGCACTACGACGGGCCTGGGCCTGTTCGCGCAGGCGGCGCAGTTCCTCGGCGTCGACCAGGGTAGCGGGATCGCGCTGCAGGTCGCCGAAGCGTGCCACGTAGCGGCCGCGTACCCAGGCCAGCAGGAAGGCGAGGGCGGCCAGCAGGCACAGGGTCATCAACCCGGCATTGGGCGTCTTCAGGGCGAAGGCGAAACAGCCCAGCGCCAACAGCAGGTACAACCAGTACATAGTCGGGCTCCCCGGATGATCGCCGCAGTGTAGCGCTGCGTCAGAGCAGCGGCGAGGCCAGCCGTGCGAAGGCCTCGGGCAGGCGGTGCAGCCACAGCGAACGGCCGGCCTGGTCATTCACCCGGGTGGCCCTTTCAAACTCGCCCTCCAGCAGTTCGGCCAGGGCGGCAACACGACCTCGATCGCTGATCATCATCGATAGTTCGAAGTTCAGCCGGAAGCTGCGGTGGTCGAAGTTGGCGCTGCCGACGATGCAGACGTCGTCATCGGCGATGAAGGCCTTGGTATGCAGCATGCGAGGGCCGTACTCGTAGATCTTCACCCCGGCATGCAGCAGCTCGTCAAAGTAGGAGCGGGCGGCCTGGGTGACGAACCAGGAATCGCTCATCTTCGGCACCAGCAGGCGGACGTCCAACCCGCCCAGCGCGGCCGAGGTCAGTGCCATCCGCGCCGCTTCGCCCGGGACGAAGTAGGGCGTGACCAGCCAGACCCGCTCGTGCGCTTCCTGGATCGCTGCTACGTGCAGGCGATGGATGGTCTCCCAGCCCGAATCCGGGCCGGACACCAGTACCTGGGCATTGATCGGGCCATCGCCCCGCAGGGGCATGTCGGCTGGCCACAGACGCGCGATATTCATCCGCGAGGGGTCCTGTCCACTGGCGTACAGCCAGTCCTCGGCGAACACCAGCTGCAGGCTTCGCACCACGTGACCACGGATGCGCATGTGCAGATCACGGTAGGCGTCGGTCCTGCGGCTTTCGTCCTCGTCGTCGGTGATGTTGATGCCACCGGTGAAGGCCAGGCGACCATCGACAATCACCAGCTTGCGATGGGTACGCAGGTTCAACCATGGGCGCTTGAACGGCTTCAACAGCTGCCGTGGGTGGAACCAGATCGCTTCGCCACCGGCATCGAGCAGAGGTTGCAGGAAGCGCCGCGGCAGGGCGGATGAGCCCACCGCATCGAGCAGCAGGCGCACCTGCACGCCGGCCCGCGCACGTTCCACCAGCGCGTCGCGCAGGGCGGTGCCGGCATGGTCCGGGTTGAAGATGTAGTACTCCAGATGCACGTGATCGCGTGCCTGCGCGACAGCTTCAAGCAGCGCGGCGTAGGTGGCTGCACCATCCACCAGCCAGGTCACTTCGGTGGCACTGCTCGGTGCCAGCCCGGTGGTGGCCTGCGCGATCTTGGCCAGCTCGGTGCAGTCGGCATCGGGCGGGCACACGTCGCTGTAGTGCTCCATGCCCGAGCGCGCACGCCCACGACGCAGGCGCTGCCGCTTCACCTTCTGCGGGCCCAGCAGGTAATAGATGAAGAGGCCGAGATAGGGCAGCAGCGCCAGCGACAGGATCCAGCTCAGGGTGGCGACCGGCTCGCGCTTCTGCAGCATGATCCAGCCCGCCAGCGCGAACAGGTACAGCAGATAGGCCACCGCCAGGATCGTGCCGAGGTGGGCGATGCCATCCAGCCAGTGGCGCAGGGAGTCGAAGAGGGCGAGCATCCGCCGATCATAACGGGCGCGTGCAGCCTGATGGGGTCAGATCCCTCTTCCTGTAAAAAAGGGATCTGACCACGACAGGCAGAAAAAAGACGCCCCTGTTTCCAGGGGCGTCTGCAGTCGCGTCATGACTGTTGTATTGCGGTATTACGTTTACTGCTGCACAAAACCGATCTTCTTCATCTGAGCGTTCTTCGCGGCGGCCAGGACCTTGGCCATCACGTCGTACTCGGAATCCGGGCTGGCGTCGATGCGCAGTTCCGGCTGGTTGGTCGGGTCACGCTGGACCTCCTGCTCCATCCGCTGCTGCAGCTCGCTCGCATTGATCGGGCTGTTGTTCCACGAGACCTGGTTGCTGGCGTCGATCTTCAACTCGATCGGCGGCGGCGGTTCGACCAGCTGCGGCGGTGGGTTGAGCACGCGCTGCGGCAGGTCCACGGCGATCGGGTACGTCATGATCGGCGCGGTCACGATGAAGATGATCAGCAGCACCAGCATCACGTCCACGAGGGGCGTGACGTTGATGTCGGCCATGGGGCCCTTGCCACCACCACTACTGAATGCCATGGCTTATTGCCCCTTTTCTTTGGTCGCAACGAAGCCGACGTCCAGCATGCCCTGTTCCTGCGCGATCTTGGTCATCTCGTTGATGACGCGCATCTTGGTGGTGCGGTCACCACGCAGGTTCAACGGCGGCTGCGGGGTCTGCTGGGCGGCGGTCGCCAAGCGCGACTCGAGAGTCTGCTTGTTGATTTCTTCGTCGTTCCAGTAGATCGAGCCATCTTCCTTGACTGCCAGGGTGATGGGACCCTTGCGATCGTTGGTGTCGTCCGGCTTCTGGACCAGGTTGGCCTCCGGCAGATCCACCTTGACCTTGTGGGACATCAGGGGCGCCGTGATGATGAAGATGATCAGCAGCACCAGCATCACGTCCACGAGGGGCGTAACGTTGATGTCGGCCATGGGGCCGCCGCTGTTACCACTACTGAAAGCCATAACGGGCTCCGTCTAGATCTTGGTGACTACTTACTTCGTCGCAGGTACAGCGCGTCGCAATCAGCGGACGCGCGAACCGGTGGCGAAGAAGTCGTGCAGGTCGTGCGCGAAGGTATCGAACTTGCTGATGGTCGCGCTGTTGATCTTGCTGAAGAAGTTGAAGGCGAACACGGCCGGGATCGCGACGAACAGACCGATCGCGGTCATGATCAGCGCTTCACCCACCGGGCCGGCAACGGCGTCGATCGAAGCGGAGCCGGTGGCACCGATCTTGATCAGCGCGCCGTAGATGCCCCACACGGTACCCAGCAGACCGACGAACGGAGCGGTCGCGCCGACGGTGGCCAGCAGGGTCATGCCCGACTGCAGCTTGTTGCTTTCGCGGGTCACGGCCTGGCGCAGAGCGCGGTCGACGAACTCCGAACGGCTCAGGTTCTCACCCACGCCACCGGTGGCGCCGCCTTCAGCGCGCTGGTGGTGGGCAGCTGCCTGGGCAGCGTCCAGAGCGATCTTCGAGAACGGCTCCGAAGCCGGCTGCTCTTCCATCGCACGGATGGCGTCCTGCGCGTTCGGGGTGTCCCAGAACAGGCTGACGACGCGATCAGCGGCGCTCTTCAGGCGGGTAGCACGGAAGATGTTGATGACGGTCCAGTACCAGGACATGGCCGACATCACGACCAGGGTCAGCAGCACGACCCAGGAGACCGCGAAATCACCCGGCTTGGTGGTCATTTCGTGGATCAGATGCTCGAAGCCCATCTGCGACAGGGCGTTGGACGGATTGCCCCCGGCAGCAGCGGCGATGAAAATTTCCTGCAGCATGACGCTTACCTTTGTTGTGTGTGGTGATAAAGGGTGTAGCTAAGCTAAACAATCGAACTGCGGGCGAGGGTGGCCAGGAGGCCACCCGGGCCGAATCAGTTCAGTGCAAAGTTGACCGGGACGCGGACGCGGCCAGCAGCCTTCTTACCGCCAGCTTCGGCGGCGTTGAAACGCCACTTCCGGGCAGCTTCCATCGCAGCACGGTCCAGGTCGCGGTTACGGCTGGACTTTTCCACCGTGACATTGGTGACGTTGCCACTGGCATCGACATCAATGATCAGGATCACTTCGCCCTGGATACCAGCGCGGAAGGCTGCCGGCGGGTAGCGCGGCGGATTCATGGCCTTCGACGAGATGTCCACGCTGGCCTCGATCGAGGTCGGCGGGGCCGGCGGCGACGGCGGCGACGGCGGGGTGACGATGTCGCTCGGGCGCGGCTCCGGCACGTCCACGACCGGCGCCTGCGGCGGCGGCGGAACCGGCGACGGCTTCGGCGGCGACAGATTCTTCACCGGCGGCGGCGGAGTATCCGTCGGCGGCGGCGGCGGCGGCGGCGGGGGTGGCGGCGGCGGCGCGTCTACGATGGTCACCATGACGTTGCGCTCCTTCTCAGCCACGGCCTTGGGAGCCACGGCGGGGATGAGGAGCATCATGAAGGCGGCCAGATGCAGGGCAATTACAAACGCGATGCCGACGATGCGAGGCCAGCTCAGCCCCTTGTCATCGGGTTGTTCGTACCGGTGAACGACTAGTTGTTCCGTCATGCGCCAAGAGCTCAATAGTGGGGCCGGGATGCCGGGGGCGGAATCCCTGATCAGCGGTGCATGACACCGCAGGAACCTCCAAGCTTATACCAATCCTGAGCGCCTGCGCATCAACTGAGCAGGCATTCAGGCGTTATTCCTACTTACTTCAGGTTGATGATTTTCTTGGCATCAGCCTGGTTCTTCACGCCCTTCGCCAGCGCCTGCTGGGCGGCCTGCTTGGCCTCGGGGACGCGACCTTCGGCATGCAGGACGCGTGCCAGGTTCAGGTAGGTCTCACCGTCCTTGGAAAGCGGGGCGGCCTTCTGCCACGCATCGATCGCCTGCGGCACCTGGTCGGAGTAGTAGTAGGACTGGGCCAGCGCCAGGTAGACCTGGTAGTCCGGCTTCAGGATGCCCTTCTGCAACCCTTCGTTGATGACCGCGATGACGTCCTTTTCCTTGTGCTCGGTATTGGCATAGATCGAGTACAGCTGCTTGTACTCGCGCTCTTCGGTGAGCTGGCCGCTGCTGCGCAGCTTGTCCATCACCGTGGCAGCCTTGTCCATCTGGTCGGCCTGCATGTACATGCTGGCCAGGTTCAGCTGGGCCTTCTTGTCGCTGGGGTTCTTGGCGGCCAGCGCCTCGGCTTCCTTGACCGCTTCACCGGACTGGCCGGCTTCGGACAGGGCCGCCATCAGCAGCTGGTTCCAGTTGTCCTTCGGTTCGGCGGAGCCGGCGATGGCCTGCTTCAGCACCGGGATCGCTTCCTGGTAGCGCTCCAGCTGGTACAGCGCCTGGCCCTTGGCGATCAGTTCTTCCGGCTTGGTCGACTTGCTCTCGGCGAAGTACTTGTCCAGGGTCGCCAGGCCTTCGGCGGTCTTGTCTTCCTGCAGCTCCAGCTGGCCCAGCATCAGCATCGACTGGAAGTGGCCGTTGTTGTCCAGGCCGTTGAACTGCAGGACCTGCTTCAGGTAGGCCACGGCCGCCGGGGTGTCCTCGGTCTGGTAGGCAGCCTGCGAAGCCAGCTGCGCGGCCAGCGACTTGTCGTACTCGTTCGCGGCGCTGTCAGCCAGGATCGCGTCGGCCTGGGTACGGGTCTCCGGGAACTTTTCCTTGTTGTAGCTGTCGATCATTTTCTGCAGCTTGCTGCCCATCTTGGCAGAGGCCTTGACCGTCGGCTCCTGGCGGGTCGCGTTCGGGTACAGCGCCTCGGCCTTGGCCTGCTTGCCGCCGCGGTTGCCACGCTCGGAGGAGCGCGAGGACTGCGCGAAGGCATCGGTGACCACGGCGCCGGTCAGGGCGGTCGCGACGAGGACGGAAAGCACAGCTTTGTGGTTACGGAAAATCATCGTTCACCTCGATCGAACCGCCGGTTAGCGGCAAAGTCGGACTGTCAGAAAAATCTGAGCCGCCAAACGTATCAGAAACAGATGGCGTGAGAAATCGTTTTATGTGCTGCAATACAGCATGAAACTGCGCACTCATCCGCACTTTGGCCGCAGCCCAGCCGCCTGCGCCTGCTGATAGACCGGGGTCAGGCCCGGCGCATCGCGTCGCAGTTCCTGGATCCGGTTGGCCGGATCAGGGTGGGTGGAGAGCCATTGTGGGCTACGACCGCCGCTGGCGGCCATCATGTTCTGCCACAGATCGACGGCCTGCGCGGGGTTGAACCCTGCCTGCGCCATCAGCCGTTGGCCGATTACGTCGGCTTCGCTTTCCTGGGTGCGCGAACCCGGCAGCAGGAAAGCGGTCTGCGCGCCCATGCCGCCGAGCTGATTGACGGTACTGGCGGCGCCTTCTCCATAGGCGGCACCGGCCAGCGCACCGAGCACGGCGAGGCCGGTCTGTGCGCCCATCTGGCGGGTGATGCGTTCTTCGTGATGGCGGGCGATGACGTGGCCGATTTCATGGCCGATTACGGCAGCCAACTGGTCCTGGTTCTTGGCCACGGTGAAGATGCCGGTGTTCACACCGACCTTGCCCCCGGGCAGGGCGAATGCGTTGGGCTCCTTGTCGACGAACACCGCCGTCTCCCACCGTACGCCACGGTATTGAGGCGGGAGCTGCGCGACCAGGGCGTTGACCACGCACTGTACATAGCCGTTCTGGCGGCCATCGGTGCTGATCTTTTCCTTCTGCTTGGTCTCGGCGAACGCCTGCGCACCGAGCTGGTCCAGCTGCGCCTGCGACACGCCACCGACCATCTGCCGACGGCCGGTGGGTGAGGTTGTGGTCGCACAGGCGCTGACCAACGTGGTGATGACAAGGGCCAACAGCAGGTGTTTCATGGGTGCACCCCCGTGTTCATATGCGCAGTGTGTAGCGTAACGGCTTAATCTTTCGTCAAGCGGACACGGCGTTACGTTGATCCCAGGAACACCATCGCGGCAAGTGCGACAGCGTTGTTCAGTGCATGGGCTGTAATCGCCGCCCACAGCGTGCCGGTGCGCTGGTACAACCAGCAGAACGCGGCGCCCATGCCACCGTAGACCAGCCACAGCTGGGCCATGCCCAACAGTGAATTCCTGCTCACCCCCGGTACTTCGTGGACCAGCGCGAAGGCCAGGCTGCTGAGGATCACCCCCAACCAGGGACGGCCAGCCTGCCACAGGCGGCCGAACAGCACGCGGCGGAACAGCAGCTCCTCATAGGCAGGCGCCAGCACGACCGCGAACAGCACCAGGAACAGCGGGAAACGCGCGATCGCGTTCTGCATCAGTTCCACGTTGGTGGGCACCGGCGTGATGCCGAACTGTTTGGCCAGGAAGGCGATGCCGTTGCTGCCCAGCACGATCAGCAAGGCCACCAGCACGGTCCAGCCCCAGGTCGAGGGCTGCCGCAGCGCCTGTCGTGAAGCCAGGCGTTCGGCCGCATTGGCCGGGCGCCGCCAGAAGTACAGCAGCAGGGCGGCTCCACCGGTGGCGATCAGGGCCATCAGGATCTGCGCCAGGGCCCCCGGCTGGCCGACGGCCGCCGTTGTTTCTGCCGGCGACAGGGCGCCGCCGTTGGCCTGTGCATTGGCGTAGCCAACCACGATGGCGCGATAGAAGCCCCAGAGCAGGCCGGTGACCATGCTCAGGCCGAACAGGGTGACGGCAGCAATGCCCAGGTCGATGAAGAAGCCTGCCAACGGGGAACCCGCACGCGGCGCGGTGGACGCCGGCGGAACCGGAGGCGGGGCGGAAACCGGGGCGGAAGCGGACATCAGGTACCTGCGTTCAAGGGTCGAAAGCCGGTGCGCCTCCCCGCGCACCGGCCATGATCCGATTGTGTCAGATATCCAGGTTTGCGACCTTCAGCGCGTTGTCTTCGATGAAATCGCGACGCGGTTCGACGACATCACCCATCAAGGTGCTGAAGATCTGGTCAGCTGCGACGGCATCTTCGATACGCACCTGCAGCAGTCGGCGGGTCTCCGGGTTCACCGTGGTGTCCCACAACTGCTCCGGATTCATTTCACCCAGACCCTTGAATCGCTGGATCTGGCGGCCGCGCTTGGCCTCCTCGAGCAGCCAGTTCTGCGCCTTGGCGAACGTGTCCACTTCGATCGACTTGGCGCCACGTGAAATGATCGCGCCTTCGCGGACCAAGCCATGCAGCAGCGAGGACGCCTGGCGGATCGCACGCAGTTCACCGCTTTCGAAGGCCGACAGCGGCAGCACCTGGATCAGCTCTTCGCCCATGTGGCGGCGGGTCACCAGCACGGCTGCCGGGCGCTGCTCGTTGGCTTCCTGCAGCTCCAGGGTGAAGCGCGGGCTGCCCAGGCTGCCCTGGTTGAGGCGCTTGGCCAATGCATCCAGGCCTTCGCCTTCGCCGGCATTGCGCAGGCTGTCCATGTCCATCGGCACGAAGTCGACCAGCGCTTCGAGCACGTTGCGGTCGTAGCGGTGTGCGTTGCGCTCGATCGAATCCTGCGCGGCGGCGTAGGTCAGCAGCAGCTTTTCCAGCGCCAGGCCTTCGATGCCCGGTTCACCGGTGGCCGGCACCAGCGCAGCGTTTTCCACCGCACTGCTGGCCAGGTAGCTGTCCAGCGCCGGGTCGTCCTTCAGGTACAGCTCCTGCTTGCCCTGCTTGATCTTGTACAGCGGCGGCAGGCCGATGTAGACGTAACCGCGCTCGATCAGCTCCGGCATCTGACGGTAGAAGAACGTCAGCAGCAGCGTGCGGATGTGGGCGCCGTCGACGTCGGCGTCGGTCATGATGATGATCTTGTGGTAGCGCAGCTTGTCCGGGTTGTACTCGTCGCGGCCAATGCCGGTGCCCAGCGCGGTGATCAGCGTACCGACCTGGTCGGAGGCCAGCATGCGGTCGAAGCGCGCGCGTTCCACGTTGAGGATCTTGCCGCGCAGCGGCAGCACCGCCTGGTTCTTGCGGTTGCGGCCCTGCTTGGCCGAGCCACCTGCCGAGTCACCCTCGACGATGAACAGTTCGGACAGCGCCGGATCCTTTTCCTGGCAGTCGGCCAGCTTGCCCGGCAGGCCGGCGATGTCCAGCGCACCCTTGCGGCGGGTCAGGTCGCGGGCCTTGCGCGCGGCTTCACGGGCACGCGCGGCGTCGACGATCTTGCCGGCGATCGCCTTGGCTTCGTTCGGGTTTTCCTGCAGGAACTCTTCCAGCCGCGCACCGAAGGCGTTTTCCACGGCGGGGCGCACGTCGGAGCTGACCAGCTTTTCCTTGGTCTGGCTGGAGAAACTGGGATCGGGCACCTTCACCGACAGCACCGCGATCATGCCTTCACGCATGTCGTCGCCGGTCAGGTTGATCTTGGCCTGCTTGGCGATGCCGTTCTGCTCGATGTAGTTGTTGAGCACGCGGGTCAGCGCGCCGCGGAAGCCGGCGAGGTGGGTACCACCGTCCTTCTGCGGGATGTTGTTGGTGAAGCAGTACATCGTCTCCTGATAGGAGTCGGTCCACTGCAGCGCCACATCCACCACGATGTTGTTGTGCTCGCCGGTGACCGAGATGACGTTCGGGTGCAGCGGGGTCTTCAGCTGGGCCAGATGCTCGACGAAGCTGCGAATACCGCCTTCGTAGTGGAAGTCATCGCGGCGGCCATCACCACGCTCGTCGGCCAGCACGATCTTGACGCCGGAATTCAGGAACGACAGCTCACGCAGGCGACGGGCCAGGATGTCGTAGTGGTATTCCACGTTGTCGTGGAACGCCACGGTCGACGGCCAGAAGCGCACCGTGGTACCGCGCTTGGTGGTGCTCTCCAGCTTTGCCAGCGGGGTGACCGCGGCGCCGTTGCTGAATTCCTGCTGGTAGTGGAAACCACCCTGGAACACGTCCACCAGCAGCTTCTGCGAGAGCGCGTTGACCACGCTGACGCCGACGCCATGCAGGCCACCGGAAACCTTGTAGCTGTTGTCGTCGAACTTGCCGCCTGCGTGCAGGACGGTCATCACCACTTCGGCAGCGGACACTTCGCGGCCGAGCTTGGCGCTCATCTGCTCGTGCTTGCCCGTCGGAATGCCGCGACCGTTGTCGGACACCGAAACCGAGCCGTCGGCGTGGATCGTCACCGCCACGTAGTCAGCATGGCCGGCGAGGGCTTCGTCGATGGAGTTGTCGACCACCTCGAACACCATGTGGTGCAGGCCGGTGCCGTCATGGACGTCACCGATGTACATGCCTGGGCGCTTGCGGACAGCCTCCAGGCCTTCCAGGGCCGTAATGCTGTTGGCGTCGTAGTTGCCGTTGTTTGCCGGGGTGTTCTGTTCGTCGCTCATTGCGCTTGCCGTAGGCTCCGCAGGTCGGGCACCGCTTGGGGCGATGCGCCGAGAATGAAAGGATTCCAACCCGAATTATACCAGCCGGGGTCGAGCGGCCCTGTTGTGCCCACTATGGCACAGCCACGATCTGTGCATGTTCCACGTGGAACCGGGCGATATGGGTCAGCTCCTGCAGCGCCGCCGGGGTTTCGGTGGCGGTGACGAATATCTGGGCCGGCCCGCCGAGCAGGCGCTCCAGTACCCGTGCCTGGTGGGTACGATCCAGCTCCGAGGCCAGGTCATCCAGGGCGATGACCGGCCATTCCCCGCGCTGTTCCGCATAGTCTTCGGCCTGGGCCAGCAGGCAGGCCAGGGCTGTCAGCTTGGCTTGGCCACGGGACAGCGCATCGCGGCCAGGAATGTTGTGGAAGTCCACACTCCAGTCCGCCCGGTGCGGCCCGACGGAGGTGTAGCCCGCTTGCCGGTCGCGATCGCGGGCCAGCAGCAGGGCATCAGCCAGCGGCAGCTCGTGGCGACGCCACCCCGGACTCAGTTCCATGGCCTGGATACCCAGCTGGGGAGCCAGTTCTGCCGCCAGGGCTACGGTTCGTTGCTGCAGCCGTTCCAGATAGTGCTGGCGGCGGCTGGTCAGCGGTTCGCCTGCCTCGGCCAGCTCGTGGTCCCAGGTATCCAGCATCCGCGAAGGCCCGCCCTGCTTGAGCAGTGCATTGCGTTGCTTGAGCGCCCGGGAGTAGCGGCGCCACAAGGATAGAAAATCCGGTTCCACGTGGAACAAGCCCCAATCGAGGAATCGGCGGCGGGGTTCGCCGCCCCCGCTGACCAGTGCGTGGCTGCCTGGTTCAAAGGTCACCACCGCCAAGGCAGCACAGAGGTTGCCGAGCTGGGCAACGTCTTCGCCATCCAATCGTCCCTTCCAGTCCTGGCCACTGTGGCGCAGACCGGCCTTTCGCCGATGAGGAGGGTGGCTGGCGCGCTGTTCATCCCATTCCACGAAGATCTCCAACGCTTCCTGGCCCTGACGGACCAGACCATCACGTACCCGGCCGCGGAAGCTGCGCCCATAGGCCATCAGGTGCAGGGCCTCAAGAATGCTGGTCTTGCCGGCGCCGTTGTCTCCGGTCAGCAGGTTCAAGCCCGGCTGCGGAGAGAGCTCCACCGCATTGAAGCGACGCAGTTGGTGCAAGGCAAGGCGGCGGATCTGCATGGGGCGCGAAGGACCATCCGCACAGGGCGGTAGATGAGCGGGGAATCCATCAGCTTACTGCATCGGTCAAGCCCGGCGGGTGCAGCGGGGTCCTTGCCACGCACGACACCGCCGGCGCTGACCTGATGCTGGGTTCCACGTGGACAACGGTTGCCGCAATGGCGATGCCAGGGCCCGCACTCGGCGCAAAATCCTTCAAATCTGTGCGCCCTGGCAGGGGGCTGACCCGCAGATTTCAACGATTTCAGTGCCACTTCCAGGATCTTCAGCAGCGAGCACCAGCCGCCACCGGATCTACACCTGCAGATTCCTTGAAATCCGGGAAGCCCCAGCCCGCGAGGTTCCACAGATTTCAAAGAAATTCGCACTGCCGTTTCACGCTATCCACAGCAGGACTGTATGACTTATACACAAGGTATGGGCAATCTGTGGATAAAAAAGGCGTTCAGCGCTCCGTCTGAAACTATCCACAGGTTCCCCCCCAGCCCCAGGGCCCGCTATACAGGGGGTTTCAGACCAACAAATCTCTTTTAAATCATATAGATAAGCTATTTTTCCACGAAATCTGGCCCTACCATCACCACCATGCTTTAGATTTATACCCAGATTTAAAAGCTTTGCAGGACCCGAATCATCCGCCACCAGCCCTGTGGACAGTGGCGTCAGCAGGCGCTGCAGATCGATCGCTGAGCCCCCGCAAATCGTCTCAACTTCAGCTTTCCTGGAAGCACTCCCTCGCTCTGCGGATTCACCGGCACAACTCGTTCTCGGCAACGTCGCGATGACGTTGGAAGCAGCCATCGAATTGGGGGCGCTCTTCGTCAACGGAGGCAGCACTTCATGCCACAAGTGATCGAAGATAAGCGGAGCATCCGAAAGAACCGGCAGGCAGGACTCAGTTCCGCAAATCCCTCGATGACGATGCTCCACGTGGAACAAAAAAAACGCCCGGGAAGATCCCGGGCGTTGTTCGGTTCCACGTGGAACAGCGCAGATGTCAGAGACGCAGCGGCATCACCACGTGGCGCGACTTCTCGCTGCTGGATTCACGCACCAGCGCCGAGGAGTTGGAATCGCGCAGCTGGATGATGACTTCCTCGTCGCGCAGGGCGGACAGGGCATCCAGCAGGTAGTTCACGTTGAAGCCGATGGCCAGGTCGCTGACGGTGGTGTCCGCCTCGATCTCTTCCTGGGCCTCTTCCTGCTCCGGGTTGTGCGCGCTGATCTTGAGGTTGCCCGGCGAGACTTCCACGCGGATACCGCGGTACTTCTCGTTGGACAGGATCGCCGCACGCTGCAACGACGCACGCAGCGACTCACGGTTCACCTTGACCTCGCGATCGGCGCCGATCGGGATCACTGCTTCGTAGTCCGGGAAGCGGCCATCGATCAACTTCGAGGTGAAGGTGACATCGTCGCGCTTGACGCGCACGTGGCTACGGCCGACTTCCAGCTCGATCTCGCGGTCGCCGCTTTCCAGCAGGCGCTGCAACTCGGTCACGCCCTTGCGCGGCACGATGATCTGGCGCTTGGAACCGCTGGGCTTGGCCAGATCGGTTTCGCACAGGGCCAGACGATGACCGTCAGTGGCGACCGTACGCAGCGCATCACCACGCAGGTCGAACAGCAGGCCGTTGAGGTAGTAGCGCACGTCCTGCTGGGCCATCGCGAACGCAGTGCGTTCGATCAGCTCCTTCAGGGTCGCTTCGCCGATCGCAACGCGCTCGGTGGCTTCCACTTCGTCCACCGACGGGAAGTCGTTGGAGGGCAGGGTTGCCAGGGTGAAGCGGCTGCGGCCTGCCTGCACGGTGATCTTGTCACCGGTCTGCGAGACGGTGATCCGGCTGCCATCGGGCAGGGCGCGGATGATCTCAAACAGCTTGCGGGCGGGGATCGTGGTTTCGCCGTCCTGCGCATCTTCAACCGCGATCCGCGACACCATTTCCACTTCCAGATCGGTACCGGTCAGCGACAGCTGGCCGTTCTGCACCTGGACCAGGAAATTGGCCAGAACCGGAAGGGTCTGGCGGCGTTCGACCACGTTGACGACCTGTGCCAACGGCTTGAGAAAGGCTTCGCGCTGCAGTGTGAAACGCATGTGGTTCCGTGCCCCTATGCTTTAAAAAGATGTGGAATAAATCAAAAGCTTGGTGGTGATGGTAGAGCCAGAATCGCTGGAAAACACAGCTAAGTCTTTGTAATAAAAGAAGTTTCAGGCCTCGAAACCCTCTGCACTACCAGCCCCCAAGGGGTGGGGAAAGCTGTGGATAAATTTACCGCGAAATCGAACGGCTTTTTTATCCACACCCTGTCCCGCGCTTGCTACCGGATTTTGCACCGTTTTATGCGATGACGCCTTATCGGCGGACGTGCATCATTCGCTCAGCTTCCGGATCAGCTTGTCCCAGTCCTCGCGGAGCTTGCCGTCGGCCTCCATCAGGGTGCGGATCTGACGGCAGGCATGCAGCACCGTGGTGTGGTCGCGACCGGCGAAGGCGTCGCCGATCTCAGGCAGGCTGTGCTCGGTCAGCTCCTTGGTCAGGGCCATGGCGACCTGGCGCGGACGAGCCAGCGAACGGGTCCGGCGCTTGGACAGCAGATCCTTGATCTGCAGGCCGTAGTAGTCGGCAACCGTTTTCTGGATGTTGGGAATGCTGATCGCCTGCTGCTGGGCGCGCAGCAGATCGCGCAGAGTTTCCTGGGCGAATTCAGTGGTGATCGCACGGCCGGTGAAATTGGCACGAGCGGTCAGGGTATTCAGCGCGCCCTCGAGGTCGCGCACGTTGGAGCGCATCTTCTTGGCGATCAGGAACGCAACATCATCGGGAATCTCGGCACCGCGCTCGCGGGCCTTGGCCAGCACGATCGCCGCACGGGTCTCGAAGTCCGGCGGTTCGATCGCGACCGACAGGCCCCAGGCAAGCCGCGACTTCAGGCGCGCTTCCAGGCCTTCAACTTCGCGCGGATAGCGGTCGCAGGTCAGGATGATCTGCTGCTTGCCATCGAACAACGCGTTGAAGGTGTGGAAGAACTCTTCCTGGGTGCGGTCCTTGCCGGCGAAGAACTGGATGTCATCGATCAGCAGCGCGTCCACCTGCTGGAACTGGCGCTTGAACTGATCCATGGTCTTTTCCTGCAAGGCCCGGATCATCGCGCTGAAGAACTGTTCCGAGCGCAGGTACAGCACCTTCGCCCCCGGGTTGGCCTGGCGCATGGCGTTGCCGGCGGCGAACATCAGGTGGGTCTTGCCCAGGCCGGTGCCTCCGTACAGCAGCAGCGGATTGTGCGCACGGTCGCCCGGCTTCTGCGCCGCCTGGAAGGCAGCGGCCAGGCCCAGCTGGTTGCTGCGGCCTTCGACGAAGTTGGCGAAGGTGTAGTGATTGTCCAGGTTGCCGGCGAACGGTACCTGCGGTTCGCTGGAAACATGTGCCGACGGCGTGGAAACCGGCGCGTTCTGCGCCTCCACGGGCCGCGGGCGCGAGCCGATTTCAAGAAAAACGTCGCTGAAACCGGCGAAGTGGGCCAGCAGTTCGCGGATCCGGGCCAGGTACAGTTCGCGTACCTGGTCGACGATGAAGGCATTCGGTGCATACAGCACCAGGCTGTCCACGCGCAGATCGGCCTGCAGTGGCTTCAACCAGGTGTGAACGTCTTCCGGCGGGAACTCCGCTTCGAGGCGCTCGAGACTACGGGACCAGGCATCCAT